>NZ_CAWMYL010000012.1:0-209705 GCF_963871815.1 Vibrio sp. L85 | reverse complement strand
CACGCCGGGGGTCGCGGGTTCGAGTCCCGTCCGCTCCGCCACTTATTCGAGAGTCGTCTCATTAAACACGAATTACAGGGGTGTAGCTCCAATTGGCAGAGCAGCGGATTCCAAATCCGCGTGTTGGGAGTTCGAATCTCTCCACCCCTGCCATATTTAAGGCTCTAGCAGAAATGCTAGAGCCTTTTTCGTATATGAAGGAAAGAGTACCAGTCTAGCTGGAAGAGTAGCAGATTCCCCTAATGCCCAAATAGTGCGTGTTGGGAACTGAGCCGCCAGCCTGCTTGGTAGCAAGCCATATCGAATTTCCGGAGTGCCGGTCCAATCTACCCCTGCCATCTTGTAAAGCCTCAGCAGAAATGCTGGGGCTTTTTTCGTTTTTGTCTTTTCAGACTAACTCAGAGTGCTTGCTCGATAATTTACTCGAATCTGTGAGTTGCCAGCCTAGTTCTTCTGGGATCTTCTAAGTCTTCAACAGAAGTCCTGCAGCTTCTCCGCATCTTCGTTATTTAAAGTGAGTGTTGCTAGAAGCTAACGTGATAAGAGGTCGACTTCCTGTTATTATCGGCGCTGAATTCTAATAATTAGGAAGCAAGTCTATGCCACATCTTCGATTTAGAGCGGTCGAGCCACAAGCGGTTCAAGCGCTATCAAAACCACTTACTGACGAACTACAGCCTCTTATGGACTGCCCTCGCGAAGATTTTACGTTCGAATATATCTACAGTACATTTTTCAGCGAAGGTGAAGTAAGTGCTGCTTATCCTTTTGTTGAAGTTTTATGGTTCGATCGCGGTCAAGAAACGCAGAACAAGGTTGCAAAAGCAATAACTCAACAAGTACGTGGTATTGTGGGTGAAGATATCGATGTTGCGGTAATTTTCTCTGCACTCTCTCCTAAAGGCTACTATGATAATGGTGACCACTATTAAGGAATGAGCGTGATGAAGCTGAGTCTTTCTTTTTGTTTAAGTTTTCTATTCTCAGCTTCTCTTTATGCAACTCCGTGGGAGCAGGTCTCTGGTCCCACAAATAACACTTCTTCCTCTATCGGCAGTTATGCCAATGGCTGTCTAGACGGCGCATCTCCACTTCCTTTGGATGGTATTGGTTACCAAGTGCTACGTAGCAAAACGAAGCGTTACTATGGGCACCCACATACGATCAGTTTCATTCAAGAACTAGCAAAAAAAATGAATCAAGATTTAAGCACAACGTTGTTGGTTGGTGACTTGTCATTGGCTCGTGGCGGGCGTTTCTCTTCTGGACATTCTAGTCATCAAACAGGTTTAGATATCGATATCTGGTTGCGTCTAGCCGATGAACCTTTGTCGTACAATGAGCTCCAGCTGCCTAAACCAATGAGCGTAGTTGATCTTAAAAAATATAAGATTTTGGAAAACCGTTGGGAAACTCGACACTTTGAATTGATTCGTAGCGCAGCGCAAAGTGAGGGTGTAGCTCGTATTTTTGTTCACCCAGTGATAAAAGAGCAACTTTGTAAGCAGGAAGGGGGAAAAGACAGGGGGTGGTTACGCAAAGTTCGCCCTTGGTGGGGGCATCATTATCACTTCCACGTTAGATTAAACTGTCCGGAGTCGAGTGCTAACTGCATCAACCAGGCTCCTCCTCCAGTGGGTGATGGTTGTGGAGCTGAACTTGCGAGTTGGCAACCTAAAGCTACGCCACCTCCCGTGGCTAAAAAGACAGTCAAAACGACGCCCAAGCCTAAGAAGAAAAAGATAATGCCTGCACAATGTCAGCCATTGCTTACTAAGAAGTAAAGGGTAATTCCTTCCTATCAAGCTGCGATTAAACCTACTAGGTATCTCCATTATGAAACTGGAGAAAGATCATTCTTTTGTCTACAGTGAATAATACCAGTATAAAAACTAACCTAATTAGTTTTGGTGGCATATTACAGAAATCTAAATTAAACAAAGGGTTATGTGGTTTTTCTTGTGGTTATAACTCTGGTTTTACAAAGATCTTTTCGTCGCGATTCTCTGGTTTCTTAGCAATATGTCTGTTGGTTGGTGAAAGACAAATGGCAACGCAGACAAGTGTATTGAGGTGGGGATGGAGACTTTCCCCATCTAAGAGTTAATCAAGGACAAAACCATGACTATGATTTGTGCAAAAGAATTTGCAGAGTGGTTAAGACACAGATTTAGCAGTGAGAATAAGGGAGTCTATCTGACTCGAGAGGATGTTAATCACCTGACAGGACGTCAGCGTCTTGACCCGGGATTTGTTAATGATGTGCATTACGAACTAATGCAATATGGGATGGCTTTCGTTACGGATACGAGTCGAGAGAATTTCTATTTGATACCTGTCTCACAAGCTGAAAATTGGCGTGAAAGGCTAGAGTATCATTTCGAGAAAGAGCTCTTCTGCAACATTATTCCTATCGAGAAATCAGGTTAAAAAAAGGTTCAACTTTGAGCGCAAAGTTGAACCTCTTTCAATTACGCTAGCCCTTGAATAATCACGAACTTCTCTAGCAATTGCTCTTCAGTCTCGACATGATTTGGGTCGGTAATAATGCACTTCGTAATTGGACACACCGACTGACATGTTGGTTTTTCGTAGTGACCTTTACACTCTGTACATAGAGCAGGGTCAATTTCGAAAATGCTGTCACCCATAGTAATTGCACCATTAGGGCACTCAGGGTCACACATGTCGCAGTTGATGCACTTATCGGTAATAAGTAGTGCCATGATTACTTACCAGTTGGGTTACGGGTATCCTGACCTGCATTTAAGTTACGCATCAACAGACCGTATTCCAGATCCATGTCTTCTGGAACCGGGATAAATACAAAGTGACCGTTACCTTTTGCGTCTTCAATTGATTCTGACTTACGGTTTTCCATCGCTTCTAGCGTGAAGATTACGTTGCCTTTTGGCGTCATTAGCTCAAGGCTGTCACCAACGATGAACTTGTTCTTCACTTCAACTTCTGCCATGTCACCGCGACGTTTGCCAGTGAATTCACCAACAAATTGTTGTGCGTCAGATACAGAGTAACCGTAATCGTAGTTCTGGTAGCTGTCGTGAGTGTGACGACGTAGGAAACCTTCTGTGTAGCCACGGTGAGCTAGGCTTTCTAGCGTACCCATTAGGCTCTCATCGAATGGACGACCAGCAACTGCGTCATCAATCGCTTTGCGGTAAACCTGAGCAGTACGTGCACAGTAGTAGAATGACTTGGTACGGCCCTCGATCTTCAATGAGTGAACACCCATCTTAGTTAGACGTTCTACGTGTTGGATTGCACGCAGGTCTTTCGAGTTCATGATGTAAGTACCGTGCTCGTCTTCGAACGCCGCCATTTTTTCTTCTGGACGGTGACTTTCAGAAAGCAATACCACTTCGTCAGTTGGTTTGCCGCGACCGATAGTGGTTTCTGGGCGTTCGTCTGCGACTTCGATTGCTTGAGCTTCGTTTGGATCGAACGCTTCAACAATTTGACCGGCGTCGTTTTCTTTACCTTCTTCGACTTTATATTCCCAACGGCATGCGTTAGTGCAAGTACCTTGGTTAGGGTCACGCTTGTTGATGTAACCGGACAGTAGGCAGCGACCAGAGTAAGCCATGCATAGAGCACCGTGAACGAAAACTTCTAATTCAGTTTCAGGACAATGCTCGCGAATTTCTTCGATTTCTTCTAGAGAAAGCTCACGAGAAACGATCACGCGCTCAACACCGTTAGCAGCCCAGAATTTAACAGTTGCCCAGTTTACTGCGTTCGCCTGCACAGACAGGTGAATTGGCATTTCTGGGAACGCTTCGCGAACCATCATGATGAGACCTGGATCAGACATGATAAGTGCGTCTGGACCCATTTCTACCACTGGTTTAAGGTCACGGATGAAAGTTTTAAGCTTAGAGTTGTGCGGTTGGATGTTGCATACCACGTAAAGCTTTTTGCCTAGGGCATGCGCTTCGTTGATACCGATTTGTAGGTTTTCGTGGTTGAACTCGTTGTTACGTACGCGAAGGCTGTAGCGAGGTTGACCAGCGTATACTGCATCTGCGCCGTAGGCGAATGCGTAACGCATGTTTTTAAGGCTACCTGCTGGAGATAGTAGCTCTGGTACGAATGCTTTCTCTGTTGTCATTGCTCAATTCTCTTAATATCTGATCACAAGTCAGGCCAATTCCACCTCATGGAAATGGGGCGCAAATTTTACGTCAAAATGTGACCTGTGACTAGGAGAATTATGTTTTAGATAAACAAACGCCCTCAAAAAAAGTGAGGGCGTTATGGTTAATCTTTGTACGAAATTAAGCGTTAGGGTTTGGCAGACCGCCCAATGCTTCGTATAGATTTGGTAGGAAAGCGCTGAACTCGCCACACATTAGAGAGAAGTCTGCGTCGAAGCGAGCAGCCTGATCTTCGCGTGGGATATCATCGTTTTGGTCTTTTAGTTCATCAGAGAACTTCAGACGTTTGATGCCAGAATCTTCTGCCATGATGAATTCGATACGATCTTGCCAGTTCAGTGCTAGCTTAGTCACCACTTTATCTGCAGCGATGTGGTTGCGGATTTCATCGGTTGTAAGCTCTTGCTTCTTACAACGAATCACGCCGCCTTCTTCTAGCACAGACTTAAGCTCTGCTTCGTCCATCATTGTGATGCCTTGTGGTGTATCACCAGTTTTTACCCATTCAGTTAGAGTTGTTTCGATCGCAACTTCTGGGATTGCTGGTACAACAGGCAGGCTACCCATTGTCTTACGTAGTAGTGCCAATACGTCTTCTGCTTTTTTGTAGCTGCTTGCATCAACAAGGATGAAGCCTTCTTTTGGCATAATCAGCACGTAAGTGTGGCTGCTACGGCTGAACGCACGTGGCAGGAGGTCCATTACGATGTCATCTTTCAGGTTGTCTTTCTCTTTCTTTTTAAGAGGACGACCTTCCTGTGCTTCCATTGCTTCTACTTTTGCATTTAGTGAGTCTTTGATCACTGAAGCAGGCAGCATTTTTTCTTCTTTCTTAGCGCAAATCAGAATGCGGTTTTCAGAAACGTGCGTCATCATGTCGCCATTTCTACCCATCGCGCTAACCCAGCCAAACTTTTGCTTATCTTGGCTTCCACAAGGGGTGAATCGGAACTCGGCTAGTTGAGTTTCCAGTTGATCGGCGTTGAAGTTAACCTCGCGGTTAACGCGGTATACCAGACAGTTTTTAAACCACATAAATCTTCTCTAGGCTTGATGACAAGGGACTAATCATAGGGAATTTTCCCGGCGTTGTCCTAATTGAATTGAAAAAGATCATGATGAATCTCAAAAGAAAGTTATATGAAAATTTGTTTTCAAAGGTCACAAAAGTGTCATAATTGGTAGTAATAATGCTTATGCATAGAGGGGCGCTTTGTCCTTTAAATTCATTAGCTCAACTAACATAAGGTTATTCAATTATGTCTAGAAGGATTCTGGTTGTTGAAGACGAAGCTCCGATTCGTGAAATGCTATGCTTCGTGCTTGAACAGAAAGGTTATCAAGCAGTAGAAGCAGAAGATTACGACTCTGCGGTAACCAAACTGGCTGAACCCTTCCCGGATTTAGTGCTACTAGACTGGATGCTACCAGGTGGCAGTGGTATTAACTTTATCAAACACATGAAGCGCGAAGAGTTAACTCGCAACATTCCCGTTGTGATGCTGACAGCTCGTGGTGAAGAAGAAGACAAAGTGCGCGGCTTAGAAGTTGGCGCGGATGACTACATCACCAAACCTTTCTCACCAAAAGAGTTGGTTGCTCGCCTTAAAGCCGTCATTCGCCGCGTAACACCGACTGCGCTCGAAGATGTGATTGATGTACAAGGTCTGAAGTTGGATCCTGTTTCTCACCGTGTGACCGCAAATGATGAAGCGGTTGATATGGGACCAACAGAGTTCAAAATGTTGCACTTCTTCATGACGCACCAAGAGCGTGTTTACAGTCGTGAACAACTACTAAACAATGTTTGGGGCACCAACGTGTATGTAGAAGACCGTACCGTTGATGTACATATTCGTCGTTTGCGTAAAGCGCTTGAGGCCGCAGGTCACGACAAACTCATCCAAACCGTTCGTGGCGCAGGATACCGTTTCTCGACGAAGGCATAACATCGCTAGCAGCTTATCAATACCATTTCTGGAGTAATGAGTGGTTGAAAGATTGACTTGGAAAAAGCTGGCCTGGGAGCTGGCTTTTTTTTACACCCCTTGGGTGATAATAGGTTGGATATTCGGTTATATGCCGTGGTTGCTTTTGGCGGCCACGGCTTTGCAGCTTGTATGGCATTTGCATAATCAGGTGCGCTTGTCGGCTTGGCTGTGGGATGAAAAGCGTCTTACGCCACCGTCAGGTAGTGGCAACTGGGAATCGTTATTCAACGGTTTATACCGATTGCAACAACGTCAGCGTCGTAAGCGTAAAGAGCTTACCAATTTGATTCGCCGTTTCCGTAATGGTGCTGAATCGCTGCCGGATGCGGTGGTGGTGTTTCGTGCTGAAGGTAACATTGTGTGGTGTAACAAGCTCGCGCAGCACCTTTTGGGTTTCCACTGGCCGGAAGATTCTGGGCAGCCTATTTCTAACCTTATTCGTACTCCAGATTTTATTAAGTACATCAACAAGCAAGACTTCTCAGAGCCGTTAGAAATGCGCTCACCATTGAATGTCGAGCGAATGTTGGAACTGCGTATCGTGCCATATACTGAAGGCGAACACCTGATGGTGGTACGTGATGTGAGCCAACTTAAACAGCTTGAAGGTATGCGTCGTAACTTCTTCGCTAACGTATCTCATGAGCTTCGTACACCGATGACGGTACTTCAAGGCTACCTTGAGATGACGGAAGATCCAGACATGATTGTTGGCCCGATGTGGACCAAAGCGCATGGGGTGATGACAGAGCAGCTTAACCGCATGAACAGTTTGGTGAATCAGCTTCTGACGCTGTCTAAGATTGAAGCGGCACCTATGCATGAGTTGGAAGATGTGGTCAATGTCCCTAGCATGTTAGAAGTGCTAGAGAAGGAAGCGGTAAGCCTAAGTGGTGATGATCAGCATCAGTTGAAGTTCGACGTGGATTCTAGCCTGCGTGTGCTCGGTGATGATGACCAACTGCGTAGTGCGATCTCTAACTTGGTGTACAACGCAGTGAAATACACACCACCTGGTGCACACATAAACGTACGTTGGTATCAAACCGCACAAGGTGCTTGCTTAGAGGTGGAAGACAGCGGTGATGGTATTGAGCCACAACACTTACACCGATTGACCGAACGTTTCTATCGCGTCGATAAAGCTCGTTCACGAGATACCGGTGGCAGTGGTCTTGGCTTAGCCATCGTGAAGCACGCGTTGAGCCACCATGACTCTCATCTCGAAATTTACAGTGAAGTTGGTGTCGGCAGTAAGTTCTCCTTCATCCTACCTAGTCGTTTAGTGGTGAAGTAATGAGTGTCGTATCCAAAGCAATTAAGAAAATCACTCTAGCCACGCTGATGCTTTCCTGCGTGGCTGTTGCACAGGATAAACCGCTGCCGAATTATCAAAAGACGACTGGCATAGCCGGTAACTTATTGTCTGTCGGCTCAGATACGTTAGCAGGCATGACTACGCTTTGGGTGGAAGAGTTTAAATCTATCTACCCGAACATTAATGCTCAGGTACAAGCGTCTGGCTCATCGACTGCGCCACCGGCGTTAACAGAACAAACTGCGCAATTCGGTCCAATGAGTCGCTCAATGCGTATGCGTGAGATCGAAGCATTTGAGCGGGTGCATGGTTACAAGCCAACGGCGCTTCGTGTTGCGATTGATGCGATTGGTATTTTTGTGCACCAAGATAATCCAATCAAAGGGCTTAATTTCCATCAGTTGGATGCGATGTTTTCCGCGACTTTACGCTGTGGCGAAAGTGAGTTCATCACCAACTGGCGTGAGTTAGGCATCAAAGCTGAGTGGGCGAAACGTAATTTGCAGCTGTTTGGTCGTAACTCGGTATCGGGTACGTACGGTTATTTTAAAAGTAATGCCTTGTGTGGCGGTGATTTTAAAACTCGTGTGAACGAGCAACCGGGATCGGCGTCAGTGGTGCAGTCTGTGGCATCAACGATCAGTGGTGTAGGTTATTCAGGCGTAGGCTATCGCGTGGCGGGTGTTCGTTTAGTCCCAATTGCGAAAACAGGCACAGATTACGTTAGCCCTGTGCGTGAAAATATCATTTCAGGTAAGTACCCACTATCGCGCTACCTCTATGTATACGTGAATAAACATCCGGACTATCCGTTAAGCCCAATTGAAGCTGAGTTCATTCGCTTTATGTTCTCAGCTCAAGGGCAAGCGCTGGTCGCGAAAGACGGTTATGTTCCCATTACTGCCGATTTCGCTGCAGAGGAATTAAAAAAGGTCGGTTTATAAGCCGACCTTTTTCTTTATCTCATTGAGTTCGTAGTTAGAAGTTCAATGTCCATCCTGCGCTTTCCCAGCGTTGCTGTTCTTCCTGCAAATCTGCATCGAGCAGTTTGTTATTCTCCAACCAATCTTCCTCTGCGCAAGTAAGTACCCACTTATCTTCTTCTATCGATAATGTCAGCTCTGGTAGCGGGTCATCATTGCGTTGACCGTTGACCACAATGGCTAGGCGTAGAATTTTAATTAAGTTGATGATGTCACTCTCTTTGTAGAGGTTGAACTCTGGGAACTCATTCAACTTGAAGGATTTACGTTGGAAGCGAGCTAAGGTCGCCAATACCAATTGCTGTTCGCGGTTAAAGCCCGGTAAGTTGGAGTGCAGAAGAATGTAGAATGAATGACGATGGAAACCGCGCAGACTGATGCTCAAGCCGACTTCATGCAGCAAAGCCGCCCATTCCAGTAAATCAAACAACTCACTTTTCTTCTTGATACCTAGTTCAGAACGAACATTGCACAGCATCTCTCTTGCATGACCTTTTACGCGTGCAGCGTGTTCGATATCAACGCGATGCTGTTTTGCTAGGTTTTCTGTGGTGCGCATACGAATATCAGAACGAGCGAAGCGTTCTTCCATCTCGTAGAGCAGACCTTCACGTAAGGCACCATCCGAGAAGAACATCTGGTTGATTTTTAGTGATTGGAAGATGGCAGATAAAATGGCTACACCAGCGGCAAAGACTGGTTTACGTTCGTCGGTCAGACCAACTAGTTCAATATCATCAATGGACTCAAATTCGCACAATGTGTCGATGAGCTTACCCAAACGCTTATTGGTGATCAGCCCATCTTCATGACCCAATCCAATCAAGACTTCACGAATCGCTTTAATCGTACCAGAAGAGCCGAGGGCAATATCCCAGCCTTTCTTGCGGTATTTTGCAGCAATGGACTCCATGCGTTGCTCTGCGGCGAGAATCGCTTTGCTGAAGTTCTTCCGTGACAGTTTGCCATTATTGAAGAACTGCTCGGTAAAACTCACACAACCCATTTGCTTACTGTTGAGAAGCTCTGGCTCAAACTCTTGACCAATGATCATCTCGGTACTGCCGCCACCGATATCGACAACTAACTTGGAGTTAGACTCCGCTTGGGTGTGCGCGACGCCGAGATAGATGAGGCGAGCTTCTTCCTCGCCCGGAATGATTTCAATTGGGAAAGGCAGCACCTCTTTGGCTCGTTTTATAAAGAGGTGGGCGTTGTTAGCACGCCTTAAAGTGTGGGTGGCTGCAATTCTTACGTTTGAAGCTTCAAAGCCTTGCAAGCGTTCGGCGAACATTGCGAGGCACTCAAGACCTCGCTCCATTGCAGCATGGCTAAGATTGAGCTCTGAATCGAGTCCGGCAGCTAAGCGCACTCGCTGTTTATGGCGGCTGACTAATTGCAGGTCACTTCCAACAACTTTCGCCACCACCATATGGAAGCTGTTCGACCCAAGGTCAATGGCTGCGATATGGCGTACATCTTGTTCAAGTATCTGAGGCATCTGCTTTTTGTTTTCTTGTTTGCTTCTCTATATTTTTAAGATAGTCGTAGATGGCAACTTGTGAGCGAACTTTTTTACGATTACCTCGCGGCACGTAGCTGTTGCTCATCTCTTTATCTATCAAACGAGCCTTTACTGTATCGGTAAAGTGAATGTTAGTTATATCAATAATACGCTGTTTCAAACGTGGATCACGAACCGGAGCGGCAACTTCTATACGATGATCGATATTTCGCGTCATCCAGTCCGCTGATGAAATATAAACCTGCGGGTCGCCATCATTATGGGTGATCACGACACGAGGGTGCTCAAGGAAGCGATCAACAATACTGATGATGCGAATGTTCTCGCTCACGCCCTCAATACCCGGGACGAGTGAACACATACCGCGGATGATCATATTGATTTTCACCCCGGCATTGCTTGCCCCATAGAGTTTATTGACGATGCCCTTGTCGACTAAGTTGTTCACTTTGATCGTCAGTGCTGCTTTCTTGCCAGCTTTTGCGTTGGCAATCTCCCCATCAATCAGACGGTAGAGTTGTTTACGCGAATTGCGTGGTGAAACGATGAGATGATTAAACCTGACTGGGCGATATGGATTCTCGATATAGCCAAACACGTTACGAACTTCATTGGTGATTTCCTGATCTGCGGTTAGCAGAGCAAAGTCGGTGTAGATACGTGCGGTTTTCTCGTGGAAGTTACCTGTTCCTATATGCGCGTAACGTACGATTTCACCTTCTTCGCGGCGGCTGATCAGGAGCAGTTTTGAGTGAATTTTCAATCCCGGCGCACCAAAGATAACGTGCACGCCCGCATCGGTGAGAACTTTTGACCACTCGATATTGGCTTCTTCATCAAATCGGGCTTGCAGCTCCACCACCACAGTTACGCTTTTGCCATTGTGGACTGCATCGATCAGTGAGTTCATCAAGCGTGAATCTTTGGCAACGCGGTAAATGTTAATCTTAATTGCCAATACTTTAGGATCGAAGGAAGCTTGGCGAACCAGTTCAGATATGTGATCAAAGGTGTGATAAGGGTAGTAGAGCAAAATGTCTTTGGCTTTGATCGCATCGAAACTGTTGGCATAGCCTTCGAAGTCGGCACATTTCATCGGTGGCATGGGTTTGTTTTCTAGGTACTCACGACCAACATTTGGAAAGCCAATGAAGTCTTTAAAGTTGTGGTAACGACCACCGGGAATCAAACTGTCGTAGTTGGAGATTTGCAGTTTGCTGCACAAGAAATCGAGCATCTCTTGCGGCATTTCACGCTCGTAAACAAAGCGCACTGGCATAGCGGTTAAGCGTTGGTTCACCCCTTCAGACATCTGTTCGAGCAAGCTGTATTCGATCTCTAGGCGCAAATCGTATTCGGCATCGCGGGTCATCTTCATCGCGTAGCCATTTAGCTCGTCATAATCGAAGAAGCCTTTAAACAGCTCATCCAGACAGTAACGGATGATGTTGTCGAGCAGAATGATGGTCTTGCGACGTTTGCCTTTTTGCTCCGGAACCATAACGAAGCGGGGTAGGTGGTCAGTTGGGATTTCGAGTAAAGCGTATTGGGAATGATCGTCTTTGCGCAGATCAACGGTAATGTAGGCGTATTCGTCTTTAAGAAACTGCAACACATCGATGTCATCTTTAATCAATAGCGGGGTGATGTGTGGCATGACTTCTTTGCGAAAGTACTTGGTGATCCAGCGCTTTTGGGTGTCATCTAACTGGTTTTCGTTAACCAAGAAAATGCGGCGTCGCGCCATTTCGCGGATCAAATCACCGTACAGTTCGTCAAATTGTTCGTTAAGCCTCAATGCTTTGGTTTGCATCTTAGTTAACAAGTGCTTAGAGTTATCGCTTCCACCTCGTTCTTGGCTGATCAAGATCCGACGTTTTACGTCTGCAAAGCGAACCTTGTAGAACTCATCTAAGTTATTGGAAAAGATCCCCAGAAAACGAATACGTTCGATTAGGGGGACGGTTTTATCAGCGGCTTCTTGTAATACTCTCTCGTTAAAAGACAACCAACTAAGTTCTTTTTCTATATAGAGTTTTTCTGCGCTCATAACCTTACCTAGCCTAAAATGAAGTAAATCCGCACTCATCTGTGGGATAAAAAAGATGAGCCTGAACATTATGAGGTTTACGTTACAGATTTATTTCATAACACGGTCTGCATAAGAGTTGTATTCTTTTCAGTTGTTTAATGTGATCTGTAATATAATTGTCATCTTAACGACATATTCTAGTACTAAGTCAAAAAGGGTAGAGAGATCAATGGCACAAGCCGAGTTTTCATTGCAGGAAAAAGATAAAAAACGATTGATCAAAGATCGTTTGGTTCGATTTGCAGTGACATCCGGTGGTGTAGGCGTTCTTGCTGCTCTTGTGTTGATCTTTGTTTACCTTGCAATGGTGATCATCCCTCTGTTTTCTGATGCAGAGATCGAAACCAATTATGCCGCTCGTGCTACCCAAAGCGGGAAGCCACTCGCAATTTCCGTTGATGATTACTCTCAAATCGGTTTGGTGTTAACCCAATCCGGTGAAGTGCGTTTTCTTCCTCTCGATGATTCCAGTAAACCTGCGCTGTACACTCAGCAAATAGCCAACAACCCAGTGGCGTTTTCTCAGTCTGCACCGGGGTTAGGTTGGTATGGTTTGGTTGATGACCAAGGTAAAGCGCACATCTTCAAGCCGGAATTTAACGCTACGCTGCGTGAAAACACTCGCCCACCAGAAGTCGTGCCGTTTCGAACTTCAATGGACATGCAACTGACAGATGCATCCGATCCAGTTAAGAAGTTTGTTTTTAGTGCTTCTACGCAAACGCCAACCCTTGTTTGGCAAACACAAAGTGGCGTGCTAAAAGCGCGTTGGCAAGTTCCTCAATTATTAGATGCATCGCCTGTTACCCATGATTACACCTTCTCTTCAGGTTTTGATGCGCCAGACCAAATGCTGCTGACGCCAGATGGCAATAACCTTTACTTGCGCAATGGTTCAGAGCTGATTGTCTTGGTGAAAGGTGACAATAAGTTCTCAGTGCGTGAAGTGATCGATCTGACTCAGGGTGATAAAAAGCACTCTGTGAGAACGATGGATTTGTTGGCTGGGGCGTATTCTCTGCTTGTTACGCATAACGATGGTCGTGTATCGCAATGGTTTGATACGTTGCAGGGCGATCAGCGAACTTTGACTCACATTCGTGACTTTAAGTTGGCGTCTGAGCTGAAGTATTTACTTCCCGATTCACACCGCAAAGGTTTCTACAGCTTTTACACCAACGGTACGTTGCAAAGCCACTACACCACCAGTGAGAAATTGGTACTGTTTAAGCGTGCCTACAAACAAGCGCCAGTGATGGCAGGGATGTCGAATAACGAGCGCTACCTGATAACATGGCAAAACGACGAATTGAATGTTGCGTTTGTTGATAACCCGTACCCAGAAGTCTCTCTGTCTTCTTTATGGCAAAAGGTTTGGTATGAAGGTTACCCAGAGCCTGAATTTGTGTGGCAATCCACCTCAGCCAGTGATGACTTCGAGGCGAAATTCAGCTTAGTGCCAATTGCGTTTGGTACTATCAAGGCGGCGATGTTCGCGATGCTTTTCTCGGTACCGCTGGCTGTACTGGGCGCAATTTATACCGCTTACTTTATGTCACCACGTATGCGTCGCGTGGTGAAGCCATCAATCGAATTAATGGAAGCTTTGCCTACGGTTATCATTGGTTTCCTTGCCGGACTTTGGTTCGCCCCGATTGTGGAAGACCATTTGATTACCGTCGTGGTGATGCTGTTTGTTTTGCCTCTGAGCACCATGGTGATGGGCGGTCTATGGGCATTGATCCCACAACCGATACGTAATCGCCTTCCTAACGGGTGGCATGCTTTGGTATTGATGCCTTTGCTTCTGCTGTTGATCGGTTTGGGTGTGTGGGTATCACCAATGCTTGAGCAAGCCTTTTTTGGCGGGGACATGCGCTTGTTTCTGACTGACCATGGCATTGGCTTTGACCAACGTAACGCGCTGGTGGTTGGTTTGGCTATGGGCTTTGCGGTTATTCCAACGATTTTCACCATTGCCGAAGATGCGATTTTCTCTGTGCCGAAACACTTATCGGATGGTTCATTAGCACTTGGCGCGACGCCATGGCAAACGCTGATTTATGTGGTTCTGTTAACAGCCAGTCCGGGGATCTTCTCGGCAATCATGATGGGACTTGGTCGCGCTGTGGGCGAAACCATGATTGTATTAATGGCGACGGGTAATACACCATTAATGGATTGGAACGTACTAGAGGGTTTGCGTAGCTTGTCGGCGACCATTGCGGTTGAATTGCCAGAGTCGGAAGTAGGCAGTTCGCACTACCGATTGTTGTTCCTATCGGCATTAATTTTGTTTGTCTTCACCTTTGCGGTGAACGCCTTGGCGGAATGGGTTCGTCAAAGACTAAGAGATAAATATCGTGCGTTGTAATCAGTTAACGAAAGAGCGAGTAATAGCGTGTTAAATTGGATTCGTTCTGGCGCACCTTGGATTTGGTTAACCGGGGGAGCGGTAAGCATCAGTCTGCTTTCTGTCCTCGGTTTATTGCTATTGATTGGCTGGAAGGGGCTTACTTACTTCTGGCCTGCGCCACTTTATCAATGGAATGTTGCTGCGCTGACTCCGGTGCAGGGCGAAGTGCTGCATGAAAATTCGATTCTGGTTGGTCAGGTTTACGAGCGCAGCTTTGTGCCAAGAAGTTACCTACCAGAAGAAGCGGCGAATAAACTCGCGGATGACGAAGAGTTTGCGACGCGCCTAAACATCAAAATTGCCAACCGTGAATTGTACCCAGCGGACTTTATTTCTGTGTTGAGAATGCAGTTGGATGATCCAACTACGCCGGGCGAATGGGCAGTGATTGAACGCAGCAGCGGTGGCTACTTCTTCGGTAAGTTTGTTGCCTTCCAAGATGGTAACACGCGTTACGAAAATGACATTCAAAAGCTTTTGGATCAAAAGCTCGATGATGCCGAAACCTTGCATCACGAAATCGACATGCTGGTGGATGACCAAGTAAAAGACTTGGGATGGCAGTTAGAGCAGCTTCGCTTAGATAAACGTAAGCACGAGCTTAACGACACCATCACTGAAGACTTTTTAGCAAACAACAGTCAGCGTAAAGCAGAAATTGAAGCAGAGTTAGCCAAGCTAGACATGCAACTTGACGGGCTGCGCTTGGGCTTCTCTGATTATGCGCTGATTGTCGAAGACATGACTGGGACTCAAGTTTCGATTCCATTAGAAGACATTTTGGACTACTGGTATCCAAACCAAATGTCACTGCCTGAAAAGGTTGCCCATTGGGGAAAGCAGGTTTGGAAGTTCTTATCCGAAGACCCTCGTGAATCGAACTCAGAGGGTGGTGTTTTCCCAGCGATTTTCGGGACGGTTTTCTTGGTTATCATCATGTCGATCATCGTAATGCCATTGGGTGTGATTGCGGCGATTTATTTGCATGAATATGCCAAGAATAATGCCCTAACTCGGGTGATCCGTATTGCGGTGATTAACCTTGCAGGTGTTCCTTCTATCGTTTACGGCGTATTTGGTTTGGGCTTTTTTGTTTATACCATTGGTGCCTCAATCGATAACCTGTTTTACGCCGAGCGATTACCTGCTCCAACCTTTGGTACGCCGGGCTTGTTGTGGTCTGCATTGACGCTAGCAGTCTTAACGCTACCTGTGGTGATTGTTACCACAGAAGAAGGTTTAACCCGTATTCCGAGCTCCGTTCGTCATGGTTCGTTAGCCTTGGGCGCAACGCAGTTCGAAACGCTTTGGCGTGTGGTTTTGCCTATGGCAACCCCTGCGATAATCACTGGTTTGATTCTTGCGATTGCTCGCGCTGCGGGGGAAGTGGCGCCATTGATGCTGGTGGGGGTCGTGAAGTTAGCTTCTAGCTTACCGGTGGATGGGCAATTCCCTTACGTGCATTTAGACAGAAAATTTATGCACCTAGGCTTCCACATTTACGATGTCGGATTCCAGACCTCTAATATCGAAGCTGCGCGTCCGTTGGTTTACGCGACTTCCTTCTTACTCGTGACGGTTATTGTCGGACTAAACTTAACAGCAATCAGTATTCGTAATAATCTGCGAGAGAAATACCGAACTTTAGGACAAGATTAAGCATGTTTAACTTTGATAATACATTGGGTTATGAGCCGCCATTGGATGTGCACAACCTGACGGATGAACAAACGGCTATCTCGATCGAGAACCTTAATCTTTTCTATGGTCAGGCTCAGGCGCTGCATGATATCTCCATGCGCATCCCTAAAGGACGCGTAACCGCATTCATCGGACCGTCAGGTTGTGGTAAATCCACATTGCTGCGTTGTATCAACCGAATGAACGATTTAGTCGAAGGTTGTAAGGTGACAGGAAAAGTACGTTTGCACGGTAAGAATGTGTACAACCCAAGTGTGGATGTTGCCATGCTGCGCCGCCGAGTAGGCATGGTATTCCAGCGCCCAAACCCATTCCCTAAGTCAATTTACGAAAACGTGGTTTACGGTCTTCGTCTACAAGGGGTGAAGAACAGTCGCATGTTGGACGATGCGGTCGAGCGTTCACTGCGTTCTGCGGCATTATGGGACGAAGTAAAAGATCGTCTACATGAAAACGCATTTGGACTTTCTGGTGGCCAGCAGCAGCGTTTGGTGATTGCACGCGCCGTTGCGATTGAGCCAGAAGTACTATTATTGGATGAACCGACATCGGCGTTGGATCCAATCTCAACTTTAACTATTGAAGAGCTTATCAACGAGCTCAAGACTCAATATACTGTGGTTATCGTTACCCATAACATGCAACAAGCAGCGCGCGTCAGTGACCACACTGCATTCATTCATATGGGTAAGTTGATTGAATACTCGGATGCGGATTCGATCTTCACCTCTCCAATGAAGAAACAAACCGAAGATTACATTACCGGTCGTTACGGTTAAGCCGCGACCTTTCAAGGATTAAAAGGAAAGCCATGCACTTTGGACGTCATATCTCAGGACAATTTAACGTAGAGCTAGAATCGATTCGTACCCATGTACTCACCATGGGAGGCTTGGTAGAACAGCAGTTGTCGTATGCTATTCAAGCCTTGCACAAGGAAGACATCGAACTGGCGCGTAAAGTTGTGCGTGATGATCACAAAGTTAATGCGATGGAAGTGTCGATTGATGACGCTTGTACTCGCATCATTGCTAAGCGTCAGCCTACAGCAAAAGACTTACGCTTGATCATGGCTATCATTAAGACCATCACAGATCTTGAGCGCATTGGTGATGTTGCAACACGTATTGCCTATGTGGCGATTGAAAGCCCATCATCGAAAGAGCGCCAATTCCAAGTCTCGTTAGAGCCTTTATGTCGTCAAGCAATCCAAATGTTACACCAAGTGCTTGATGCGTTTGCTCGTATGGATGTAGAAGCCGCAGCAGAAGTACACAAGCTTGATGATAAGTTGGATGCGGAATACGAAGCGGTGATTCGTCAGTTGATGACTTACATGATGGAAGACCCGAAAAACATTCCACATATTCTGCAAGTGATGTGGTCGGCGCGAGCCATTGAACGCGTGGGTGACCGTTGCCAAAATATCTGTGAATACATTATCTACTTCGTGAAAGGAAAAGATGTACGCCATCTAGGTGATCAAAGCATCGATGACGTATTGAAGTAAGTCTTAGAGGCGCAAACCAAAGCCTAGAGAAAAGTTAATGGCAGTGTCTGTGTAGGTGTGTGTTTTATCGTTCATGAAAACGTCTAAATCCGCACCTGCTCGAACTGATAATATTGGGTTAACTTGATATACGTAAGCGCCACCAATACTCAATCCGTTCGCATCTCTTCGTTCATTGCGATACGTTCCATCGTACTGCGCTAATCCTAAGCTCGCTTGAAATCCCATCTGTGGTTGATGACCAAATAAGTGTTGAAAGCCAATACGGTAGGCGTCAATGGTTTCATCATAATTACCGCTCTTATAAGTAATCTGAGAGTAATCAAAATACAGCGCATCAAAGCCCGCAATATCGGTCGCCCCCAATTGGATACCTGCCCCTCGAAATGAGCCAATTTTAACTTCTGGAGAGACATAAATACCTGAAGCTTGGACACTAATAGGAGCGAGAATAAGGGCAGCGAGAAAGAATTTGCGTTTCATAGAGTTACCTAAATAAAAGCCTTCCTTGGCTATGAACTTATTGAGTGCAGTTTTTACTTAAAGCTAATTTGAACACCAACGCCGCCAGCAACGTCAGATGAAGAATATTTGCCTGATGATTCATAGTGGAATGTGCCTGACAGGCTTACTTGATCACTTAGACCGTACGCACCACCAATCGCTACTGCTTCTTTACTACCAGAAAAACCCACACCGGCACCGATTGCCAGTTCACCATTGGTTGCGTAAGGGCGAGCGTTGGTCACTGCGTGTAGACTTGCGCGAATACCATCCATTTGTTCTGCTTGTTGGTTTAAGCGGTAGTCGTATTCTGCGGCTAAGCCTTCTAAGTGGTTCAGGCGGTCATCCGTCGGGTTATTTTCAATAGGGTTTGATGGCAGTTGCGGTGTTGGACGCTCTGGGACTTCAGGAATACCGTTGTCTGGTTCAGGAAGCGTTGGGTGCTCTGGTGCTGCTTCGATTGGTGGTGTTGGTGATTGATCTGGATGTGGACGATCTGGCACTCCAGGAACACCGTTATCAACTTCTGGTAGAACAGGTTGCTCTGGCACACCTTGAATTGGGTTGGTTGGAATGCCTGGGTGTGGACGATCCGGGATAACAGCTGCAATTGAGCTGAAAGAAGCAAGAAGGGTGCAAGCAGCGGTAAGCTTTACAATTTTTTTAGTCATGTCTGAACTCTCAATAAGTAAACGAGGGACAGCATCCTTACTGTAAGCAATCGCTTTTTGTCATTTCCCTTAAAAGCAGGGCTATCTTATTGAGAAGTATGATTTATGACTAAATGGCTATCATTATCTCAGTGATAATCAAATCTTATCACCCTGTGATTTTAGGCCTTGTTGAATAAGCTCTGTTAACCATTTTACTAGTGGGTTATTCCGGTTTCTCACATGCATATGAGCGTGAATAGACTTCATTTGTGGTTGACCATCAATCGTGACATCAACGGCTCTTAATCCCGGAAATTGCTCTACCGGAAGTAAATTGGAGTGAGGTAAATACATGTCGGTGTGTTTGACGACATCAAGTATTGCAGAGACCATTTCTGAGCGAAAGCCAATGCTGTGTTCAATGCCCATTTCGGTAAGAAGCTCAGATGCGTAACTGAACTTGTCGTTCCAACCTGGGGAAATCAAAGAAGCAATTGGGTATCCGCCAAGATCATGTGGCTCAACATGAGTCTTGGTGATTGGGTGATCTTCACGGACAAAAATACGCCCTTTCAAATCCAGTAGCTTCGGCGTGTAGATCTCTTTATTGGTCAGAAGTAACTCGTAATTTACTCCCATCAGTGTTTCACCTTTCAAGATCTCATCAACCGTGCTGTTCGACCAACCAACTAATTCAAGTTGAGCATTAGGGGCTAACGCTCTCATTTGTTCGAAGAGGAAACCGGGCAAGCAAGTCATTGTGATTGGTGCCAGTGCAATTCGAATTTTGTTGTCCACTTCGGCAGGATCAAACTGATGAGAGCGATTAACTGCGGCAGCTAAACCATCGAGATGGGGGGTAATATCATTGGCAAGAGATTCGGCGAACGGTGTCGGTTCAAGACCAGTTTTGACCTTCACAAACAGCTCATCATCGAAGTGATTACGTAGCTTTTGTAATGCCTGACTGATCGCTGGCTGAGAGACAAACAAGCGCTGTGATGCTTTACGCATGTTTCGCTCTTGCATCAAAACCATAAAGGTCTTGAGCAGATTCAGGTCAAGGGTGTGAAACAGGTCTTTCGCCATGATACATCTCTAATATTTATCAGGAACGAAGGTTTGATCGTCGATAGGCGCACGGACATAACCTTCTTTATTCAACTCTGGCAATTCGATAACTGGATGCTCAAGTTCTTCGTATTCGACTTGACTAAGCAGATGGCTGATACAGTTCAATCGAGCTTTCTTTTTATCATCAGAAGGGACTACCCACCAAGGACAGTTTTTCGTATCTGTGTAGGCAAACATCTTATCTTTTGCCTCTGAATATTCTGCCCAGCGATTGCGTGATTCCAAATCCATTGGGCTGAACTTCCAGCGTTTAATTGGGGTGTTGATGCGTTCTAGAAAGCGCTTTTCTTGCTCTTCATCGGAGACCGAAAACCAGTACTTAATTAAGATGATGCCAGAGCGCTGAAGCATGCGTTCAAACTCCGGGCAAGAACGGAGAAACTCTTCATATTGATCTGGGGTACAAAAGCCCATGACTTTCTCTACGCCGGCACGGTTGTACCAACTGCGGTCAAACAGTACGATTTCTCCAGCAGCAGGCAGGTGTGCCACATAACGCTGGAAGTACCATTGTGTTTTTTCTTTCTCTGTTGGGGCGGGAAGGGCTGCGATACGGCAGACACGAGGGTTGAGTTTTTCAGTGATGCGTTTGATGGTGCCACCTTTGCCAGCGGCGTCACGTCCTTCAAAAAGTACCACGACTTTAAGCCCTTTGTGTTTGACCCACTCTTGGAGCTTAACCAACTCAATTTGCAGTTGTTCTAGTGCTTCTTCGTATTCCTTTTTCTTCAGTTTCGCCATGTATCCTCCCGTCCTTAGTTATCAATATGTTAGCACTCAATAACCAAAGACGGGATTTGAAAGCTCTTAATTGAGAGCTGTTACCATGTTCGCGATAGCATCGGTGTTGGTGACTGGAATCGAAAAATCATCTATATCGGCAGCGCCCATTTTGCTTTGCTCGGCAATAAAGGTCATGTGACTTGGGCGAGTTGTCTTGCCAGATAAATGCACTTCAGTGATTTTGGCTTGTTCAACGATCTGACCAACATTGTCCGCATTCACACCGGCGCCCGCCATGATCGCAATGCGTCCTTGTGCTTGTTCAACTAAGGTTTTAAGCACATCGATACCTTGCGGCGCCGAAGGCGCAAGACCGGAGGTTAAAATACGTTCACAACCTAAGCTGATCACTTCTTCTAACGCTTTTTCAGCGTCGCGACACTGATCAAAGGCACGATGGAAGGTCACGCCTAAGCCAAGCGCTTGAGCAAATTCACACAGCGCAGTTGCGTACGGCATATGAATATTGCCGTCTTGAGTGAGCACGCCGAGTACGACACCATTCAAGCCTGCTTGTTTAGCGGCTTCAATATCCCAACGCATCATTTCGATTTCTTCCTCACTGTAGAAGAAGTCGCCTTGGCGAGGGCGAATCATCGCGTAAACCGGAATAGTAGAGCGTTTAGCGACTTGCTGCATAAAGCCATAGCTTGGGGTTAAGCCACCCAATGCAAGTGAAGAGCAGAGTTCGATGCGGGTTGCACCACCGGCAATCGCGTTGTGGAGAGATTCAATGTTATCAATACAGACTTCAAGCTGAGTGTTCACTAGGTTGTCCTGAATTATTGTAATTACAGCAAATACTAGCAGGACGAAAGGGGAGAATCTGTACTGAGATGGAGGGAAATAGAGGTAAACTTTTTGCGTGATGCTTGCCTCTTTTGCTTTTCAAAAATGCAGATAAAAAGAAAGCCCAGAGTGAACTCTGGGCTTTTTTATGACTTTACTTAGACTGATTGGCGTTTGCGGTTTTTCCGCTATAGCTTTTTGCTTTATATATACATCCAACCAACACGCCCGTTGAGCTTGGGCTATGTAGTCTATTACTTGCTTAGGTCGTCTGCGTGCTCAGATAGGAACGCTGCAACACCTTTTGGAGATGCGTCCATACCTGCTTTACCTTCTTCCCATTGTGCAGGACATACTTCGCCGTGCTTCTGGTGGAAGTTTAGTGCATCAACCATGCGTAGCATTTCGTCGATGTTACGACCTAGTGGTAGATCGTTAACTACTTGGTGACGTACAAGACCTTCTTCGTCGATTAGGAAAGAACCACGGAAAGCAACGCCTGCTTCTGGGTGCTCTACATCGTACGCTTTACAGATTTCGTGTTTAACGTCAGCAACTAGAGGGTATTTAACTTGACCGATACCGCCATCTTCGATAGCAGTGTTACGCCATGCGTTGTGAGAGAACTGAGAATCGATAGAAACACCGATTACTTCAACACCTTTAGCTTGGAAATCAGCTAGACGGTTGTCGAATGCGATTAGCTCAGATGGGCAAACGAAAGTGAAATCTAGTGGGTAGAAGAATACTACTGCTTTCTTACCTTTAGTGAATTCTGCAAAGTTGAAGTTTTCAACGATTTCGCCGTTACCTAGAACAGCTGCTGCAGTAAAGTCAGGGGCTTGACGACCTACTAGTACCATTTTTTTGCTCCTAAAAAATTTGGTTTGATCCAAACCTACATTCAGTTATTTAGGTTTGGTCCTTGTTTGTGCGAGACAAACTATAGTACAGATTGTAGTATTGAAAAAAGCGAAATAAATAGATTGAGTTCATCGAAAAAAGCGATAATAACGAAACTATTATCTCGATCACTGGAACAGCAATAGATACAAATAGAATTATGAATAAATGGCCTAGCTTGAAGCAGTTACACTATTTGGTCACTCTGCATGAAACTCGACATTTTAGTGATGCTGCTGAGCGTTGTTTTGTCAGTCAATCTACCTTAAGTAAAGGCATCCAAAACCTTGAAGAGTTGATTGGTTGCCCGCTTTATGAAAAGAAAGATAAAAAAAGCCCATTAGTTTTCACCCAAGCTGGTGAGATGGTGGTGCAACATGGTCGAGAACTGCTCGCTAAAGGGCAAGATCTTGTTGAACTGGGGCGTCTATGCCAAGGCGATGATATGGAAGGGCAGCTTAAAGTAGGCTGTATTCCGACCATTGCTCCGTTCTTATTGTGCGACCTTGTTCAGGAGGTGAACTACCGCTTCCCTCAATTAAACCTTCTATTAAGAGAAGACACGACGACTAACTTGCTGCAAGCACTTCGCCACGGTGAGTTGGACGTGTTGATTCTGGCTCTGCCTGTAGAGATAGAAGGAATGGAAAGCCGAGTAGTGGGACAAGACCCGTTCCGCATGGTGATCAGTGCCAATCAAGCGGATTCCGTTCCTGTGCCGATCCGTTATGCAGACTTGCCAGATGAATCCGTCTTCTTATTAGAGAAAGAGCACTGTCTTACAGAGCACGCGGTTTCAGCATGTAAGTTGACGGACAAAGAGAAGATCAACCCATTCACCGCAACCAGTCTTCATACATTGGTGCAAATGGTAGCGAATGGTCTGGGCACCACGTTTATTCCGCAAATGGCGATTGATCATGGTTTGCTACATAACCAGAACTTAGTGGTGATCGACCCTCCTGGTCAGCAAGCGTATCGCGATATTGGTTTGGTTTGGCGTCCGAGTTCGTCACGATCAAACACTTTCAATCAATTGGCAGAAGTCGTCTCTGAACTGCTTTAGCTATTAGTATTAGCCTGCTACTCCCGATCTAATATCAAAAAGCGCACTGGAAATAGTGCGCTTTTTAGCATTTTATTCTGCGCGTGAACTTTGACTTGTAAAATTTTACAGATGAACTTTCATGAAGCTTTCATAAAATAGTGAAATTTCACAATGTTAATTTTACACAACTGCCTATGTAACGCGTTTAAGTCGCGTTTGATTTCCTCTTCCTAGCCCTTGTGAATACAAGGATTTTTCTCTTGCCTCACTATTCATACACTTGTTTGAATTCAAAAATGACCTGTAAAATTAATGTAATTTAATTACGTAATAACTTACAAATTAAACTCAAAAATCAAACACTTGTTTGATACCGAATAAAACTTTGAATTTAACGTTTTGTTTACTTGAGGGGTTTCGCTTAAACCTTTGTTGAGTTAGCTTAATTAAAGGCTTGTAAGACTTATGTCTAGATTGAAAAAGCAATTCAGGTTGCGCAATGTATAGACACAACGAAGCGAAGTGAACACCAAATCGAAGGATGTAATTTGTTGTTCATAACTTACAAATGTAGCTTTAGGCTGACTGCCCAAGATGGATAAAGCACGTTAAGGATGAATGATTATGCTTGCTCAGACAGAACAAAAAACACAACAACTAAAGCAAACCCAAGGCATGCTTGAGGTGAATGGAGTCGTTGCTCCTGAACATCAAGCAATTTTCCCTGTTGAAGCCCAAACCTTTTTATCTCTACTGTGTGAAAAATTTGCCGGACGTGTTGAACAGTTGCTGGAAGCACGAGAAGAGAAGCAAGCACGCATCGACGCTGGTGAATTGCCAGACTTTCTACCAGAGACACAAGACATTCGTGAAGGAAGCTGGAAGATCCTTGGAATCCCGCAAGATCTGCAAGATCGCCGAGTGGAGATTACAGGACCGACTGATCGCAAGATGGTGATTAACGCACTGAATGCGAATGTAAAAGTGTTCATGGCAGACTTCGAAGATTCGATGTCCCCTGCGTGGAGTAAAGTGCTGGATGGTCAAATCAACCTGCGCGACGCTGTTAATGGCACTATCAGCTACACCAACCCTGGCAATGGCAAACACTATCAGCTGGCAGAAGACCCTGCGGTGTTGATCTGCCGTGTTCGCGGACTGCATTTAAAAGAAAAACACGTAACGTGGCACGGTCAGATCATTCCAGGTGCGCTATTCGATTTCGCTCTGTACTTCTACAACAACTATAAAGCGCTACTGAAAAAGGGAAGCGGTCCTTACTTCTACATCCCGAAACTGCAATCGCATCATGAAGCGAAGTGGTGGAGCGAAGTGTTCCATTTCACCGAAGAGTATTTCGGTTTGGATACAGGTACCATCAAAGCGACAGTGCTGATTGAAACCTTACCAGCCGTATTCGAAATGGATGAGATTTTGTTCTCTCTGAAAGAGCACATCGTTGGTTTGAACTGTGGTCGCTGGGATTACATCTTTAGCTACATCAAAACACTGAAAAACCACCCAGACCGCGTACTTCCGGATCGCCAAGTGGTGACCATGGATAAGCCATTCCTCAACGCTTACTCAAGATTGTTGGTGCGTACCTGTCATAAACGTGGCGCATTTGCGATGGGCGGCATGGCAGCCTTTATTCCGGCTAAAGACCCACAAGAAAACCAAAAAGTACTGGATAAGATCCACAACGATAAATCGCTAGAAGCTAACAACGGTCATGACGGTACTTGGGTTGCTCACCCAGGGTTGGCAGACACCGCAATGGAAGTATTCAGTGCCACACTGGGGCAGCGCACCAACCAATTGGACGTGAGCCGCTCAGAAGACGCACCAATCACCGCCGCAGAGCTGCTTGAACCGTGTGAGGGTGAGCGCTCAGAAGAAGGTATGCGCCACAACATCCGCGTTGCGCTGCAATATATCGAAGCTTGGATTTCTGGCAACGGTTGTGTGCCGATTTACGGGCTGATGGAAGACGCAGCAACGGCAGAAATCTCCCGTGCTTCTATCTGGCAATGGATTCAACACGGCAAGTCGCTCGACAACGGATTGAAGGTCACTAAAGAGCTGTTCGAACTCTATCTGAAAGAAGAGATTGAAGTCGTGAAGCAAGAAATTGGCGAGCAGCGTTACCAAGCAGGTCGATTTGAAGAAGCGGCAGACTTGATGGCAAGGCTCACCACAAGCGATGAACTGACCAACTTTTTAACCATTCCAGGTTATGACTACTTGGATTAACCCAAAGATTTAGAACACTCAATTTATTGAACTAATACATGTTTATTTAACTAATACGTGTTTGTTTAACGATTACGTGAAAGATTCGAGGCAGATAAGGATGTACTGCCTGAGAACGGAAAACTCAACGCACATGCACAAGTGCACATTATAAGAGGGATAGACCAATGACTAACTTAACTCGCCGCCAACAAATTGAAGCTCTGGAAAAAGATTGGGCAACCAACCCACGCTGGAAAAACGTAAAGCGTACTTACACAGCAGAAGAAGTGGTAGAACTGCGTGGCTCTATGGTGCCTGCGAACACAATTGCACAACGTGGTGCTGACAAACTTTGGTCACTGGTCAACGGTAGTTCAAAGAAAGGCTACGTAAACTGTCTTGGTGCACTGACGGGTGGTCAAGCCGTACAGCAAGCAAAAGCAGGTATTGAAGCGATTTACCTATCAGGTTGGCAGGTAGCGGCGGACAACAATACCGCTTCGACGATGTACCCAGATCAATCTCTGTACCCAGTAGATTCTGTACCGTCGGTAGTAAAACGCATCAATAACTCATTCCGTCGTGCAGACCAAATTCAGTGGTCAGCAGGTAAGTCACCAGAAGACGAAGGCGGTATTGATTATTTCCTACCAATCGTAGCGGATGCGGAAGCAGGCTTTGGTGGCGTACTGAATGCTTACGAGCTAATGAAATCGATGATCGACGCAGGTGCGGCAGGTGTTCACTTTGAAGACCAACTAGCATCTGTGAAGAAGTGTGGCCATATGGGCGGTAAAGTACTGGTTCCAACTCAAGAAGCAGTGCAAAAACTGGTAGCAGCTCGCCTAGCAGCGGACGTTGCTGGCACGACAACACTGGTAATCGCACGTACCGATGCAAACGCAGCAGACCTACTAACATCTGACTGTGACCCATACGATAAAGACTTCATCGAAGGTGAGCGTACTCAAGAAGGTTTCTACCGTGTACGTGCAGGTATCGACCAAGCTATCTCTCGTGGTCTAGCTTACGCGCCATATGCAGATCTAATCTGGTGTGAGACAGCAACGCCATGTCTAGAAGAAGCACGCAAGTTTGCAGAAGCGATTCATGCAGAGTACCCAGACCAATTGTTGGCATACAACTGTTCGCCTTCATTCAACTGGGAGAAGAACCTAGACGCAGAAACCATTGCTAAGTTCCAACAAGAGCTGGCTAACATGGGCTACAAGTACCAGTTCATCACGCTAGCTGGTATTCACAACATGTGGTTCAACATGTTCGAACTGGCACACGCTTACGCACAAGGCGAAGGCATGCGTCATTACGTTGAGAAAGTTCAGCGTCCTGAGTTTGAAGCGGCAGAAAAAGGCTACACGTTCGTAGCGCACCAACAAGAAGTTGGTACGGGCTACTTCGATAGAATGACCAATACAATCCAAGGTGGTAACTCATCAGTGACAGCACTGACAGGTTCTACTGAAGAAGACCAATTTTAATCATCATAGAGTCGACTATTACTACGTTAGTAATGACATCTTTGAGCGGCGATTGAGCCGCTCTTTTTTTGTCTACGATTCGAGAAAAACGTAGTGGCGTATTAATCCGCTTCCATTTCTTCCGGCTCGGTTTCTTCTTGCAGCTCTAACAAGTTAATTGCAATAGTCACAAAGTCTGTATCAGTGATGATGCCGACCAAGTGACCTTTATTGACCACTGGCAAACAGCCGACTTTATGCTTTTGCATATAGATTGCGCTTTCTTTTAAACCTGCCCTTGGTTCGGCAGTCATGATGTTGGTGTGCATCATTTGGTAAAGCGGAGTATCGAGGGTAAAAGATTGTTCTGCCTCATCTGGGTGCAAGCAGGATTCTTGTGCGGCAAGAATATCGCGTTGAGTCACCAAGCCTTTTAAGTGTTTATTGGCATCAACAACCGGAATATGTCGAATATCAAGCGCGTCCATCATACTTTTTGCGTCACGTAATGTGTGCTCACGCAGCAAGGTATGAGGGTTGCGAGTCATCATGTCTTCAACCTTGATCATAGAGACCTCCAGCGGCATTGTCCTTCTCTTAAATATAGAGAATATTTTGCTGTATATCTGGGAGCTAACTCGTTTTTCACTAATAAAATAATACGATTAGATGGAGATCAATCAGAGGTGAAAATGGACTGGTGTTTTCCATAAATCCAGCTACTCATTTAGGGCGATGTTAGGATGTAAGCGCTACCATAAATAACCAAAGCTAAGGCGTTGAAACCTTAGCTTTGGTTACTCTTAACGTTGCTTGAAATGCACACAGATAAGACCATACGCTTTCGCATCGACACAGCGACCAATGTAGTGTTTACCAGGTACGTTCACAGCGCAGTGGCGAGGGACTTGTTTTAAGGCACAAGCTTGTTGCTGAGCTCGAAACAAATTTGTTCTCTCATCGCCAAAACTGCTGGCAGAAAACAACAATATTGAAGCACTCAAAGTGGCTAGAAAGGTCTTCATACTTACCTCAATTTATCATCAAAGAGCGTATCGCTCACTCTCAATATAGTCGCCCTTATCTCTATTGATAAGTTTGTTTTTAATTGGTAGTTGCAGGGTGGAAACTCAATGCGAGTCAGTTTGCACTTTTGACTGATAAGGTGTGTAGACCGCAGTTAATCCAATGAATTGAATCGCACATTTTTACTTGCTTGATTTTCCAAGATAAGCCTGTGGAAGAAGATACGCTCAGGCTTACCAGATTGAAGATAACAACCTAAATGAAACGAACAACGTGTAACAAACTCATTGCGCTGACAGTAGCGGCATTCAGCATGCAATCTGCTCAGGCAATTGTGCTAGGAGATGAGCAAACCGACCCGGTAGATCGCGTGACTTTACGAGCAAGTAACATGGCAGAGTTCCCGTTGTGTGGCGGCACTATGCTGACTGAACGATGGGTGTTGACTGCGGCACACTGTGTGGTGATGGGGCAGGGAACCAACGAAGCGAGCTACTATGTGACTCCGCCGGGAGAACTGTCGGTGAATGCCAACGTTTATGAACTTAACTCTGCTGGGCTGGATAACTTCTATCCTGTGTCTCACGTTGTGGTTCACCCCGACTACACGCGGATTTCAAAGGCTGAGATTGACAGCAATGGCAATGTGAAACCTATCAAAACGGGTTTAGACTCAGACATCGCGTTATTGTATCTCACACGCCCAGTAGCAAATGCACGCTTTGCTGACTTAGCGAATAAAACTGATATGGAGAATATCGAAGCGCGTCTGGCAGCGGATTGGAACGATAACGACCTGACCAATCAACGTGTCGAAAACGTGCAAGTATTTGGGTGGGGAACCACTCAGCCGGATGCATCTGAACCTTCCAATACGCTCAAAACTACCATCAGTACATTTTTACCTATCGATAAATGTTATGAGCGTTTAGAAATTGGCAGCAGTTTTCCGGGGATCATTGATTCCAGAGAGAACCAAACCAAAATCTGTACACTACCAACGAAAAACCGAGTGTTAGAACCGGATAGCCATACTCAGTATGGCAACTCCGCGTGTAAAGGTGATAGTGGTGGTCCGCTGGTGGATGTGGCGACGGGCAAACAGATTGGAATTGTTAGTGGTGCGCCTCTTATTCTGCCTACGTGTGGCTCTTTGACGATCCCAAGCTTCTACACCAAAGTGAGCCAATATTACGATTGGGTGCAGTCTTACATCACCGCCGGTGGCCCACCGAGCAGTTACATCATTGAGCCGAATTTCATCAAAGAAGCGAATAGTGGAAGTGGTGGTGGGGAAGAGGAGTGCCACGATGGCATTGCGACCAACAATTGTGATTTCAGAGGTTCTGAGGACGACGGTGGTAGCCTAGGCGCTTGGCTATTCGGCTTATTGGTTCCACTGGTGTGGGCGCGCCGACGCAAAAGTTAAACGATCAACGACTGATAAACATTTTAAAAAGCAGCGAACTTCGCTGCTTTTTTTATGCGCGTCTGTTTTGCGTCTTTCACGTTTTATTACACTCTTGGTGAAAGCTTTTACAGTCAATCTAGGGGGATTTGCTTGCTATTGCAGCATGTAAACATATACTAGTCTGCTGCGAAAAACTCGTCGCAATTTTATCGTCGTCTTTGACGTGATTTGACCAATAGATAAGACAAGTAACATGCAAGTATCAGATTTCCATTTCGACCTTCCAGATGAACTCATCGCTCGCTACCCTCAACCAGAGCGTACCGCTAGCCGACTGCTGCAAATGGACGGCAATACTGGTGAACTTATTGATGGCACGTTTACCGATGTGCTGGAGCAGGTTCAAGCCGGTGACCTAGTGGTTTTCAACAATACTCGCGTGATTCCTGCGCGTTTGTTTGGTCGTAAAGAATCAGGCGGTAAGCTAGAGGTGTTAGTGGAGCGCATGCTCGACGAGAAAAGCATTCTGGCACACGTTCGTTGTTCGAAATCGCCAAAACCAGGTACAACGATCTTTGTTGGTGAAAACGATGAATACTCAGCACAAATGGTCGCTCGTCATGATGCACTGTTTGAACTGAAATTTAATTCTGATAACACGGTACTAGAGATTCTGGAAGAAATTGGTCACATGCCACTTCCTCCATACATCGACCGTCCAGATGAAGACGCGGATAAAGAGCGTTACCAAACGGTTTACAACCAAAAGCCTGGTGCGGTTGCTGCGCCAACGGCGGGTCTTCACTTTGATGATGTTCTGCTTGAAAAAATCAAAGCGAAAGGCGCTGAGTTTGCATACGTTACTTTGCATGTGGGAGCGGGTACGTTCCAGCCAGTTAAAGTGGATGACATTAATGATCACCACATGCACGCAGAATACGTTGAAGTACCACAAGACGTAGTGGATGCGATTAACGCAACTAAGGCGCGCGGTGGTCGCATCATCGCTGTAGGTACAACGTCTGTTCGCTCACTAGAAAGTGCAGCGCAAGACGCGCTTAAGAAAGGCACAGAACTGGTTCCATTCTTTGGCGATACTGAAATCTTTATCTACCCTGGTTACGAGTACCAGCTGGTGGATTGCTTGATCACCAACTTCCACTTACCTGAATCAACCCTGATCATGTTGGTAAGTGCGTTTGCAGGTTACGAGAACACCATGAATGCTTACAAGCACGCGGTGGAAAACAAATACCGTTTCTTCTCGTACGGTGATTCAATGTTTATTAAAAAGAAGACCGCATAATGTTTTGACCCCTCTCTAGCCCTCCTCTCAAAAAAGGGTGAGGCTAGGAGGGGGAGAAAGTTAACGATTTACGAGTGCTAGCAGTAAGCTAGGAAATAAAGTGGAATCTCTGCTTTGTCTCTCGCACGGAAAAGCGACCGCTCCTTAAAATAGGGTTTACCACCCTGGATAAATAGTCAGACTGTTTCTCTGACACCCGGAGGCATCGTGAAATTAAAATTCGATCTTAAGAAGAAAAACGGCAATGCACGTCGTGGTCAATTGACCTTCGAACGTGGCACTGTTCAAACTCCTGCGTTCATGCCAGTAGGTACTTACGGTACCGTTAAAGGCATGACACCAGAAGAAGTGAAAGGTACTGGTGCAGAAATCCTGCTAGGTAACACTTTCCACCTATGGCTACGTCCTGGTCAAGAAGTGATGAAAATGCACGGTGACCTGCACGATTTCATGAACTGGCACGGTCCTATTCTTACCGATTCAGGCGGTTTCCAAGTATTCAGTCTAGGAAAAATGCGTAAGATCACTGAGAAAGGTGTTCACTTCCGTAGCCCTGTAAACGGTGACAAGATTTTCATGGACGCGGAAAAGTCGATGGAAATCCAAAAAGACCTAGGTTCTGACATCGTAATGATCTTCGACGAGTGTACGCCATACCCGGCGACACACAACGAAGCGAAAAAATCGATGGAAATGTCACTACGCTGGGCACAACGCTCACGTGATCACTTCAACAAACTAGAAAACCCGAACAACCTATTTGGTATCGTTCAAGGTGGTGTTTACGAAGATCTACGTGATGTGTCTATCAAAGGTCTGACAGAAATCGGCTTTGATGGTTACGCAGTTGGTGGTCTTGCAGTAGGCGAACCGAAAGAAGACATGCACCGTATTCTTGAACACACATGTCCACAACTTCCAGAAGATAAGCCTCGTTACCTAATGGGTGTAGGTAAACCGGAAGATTTGGTTGAAGGTGTTCGTCGTGGTATCGACATGTTTGACTGTGTAATGCCAACGCGTAACGCGCGTAACGGTCACCTATTTGTGACTGGTGGTGTGATCAAGATCCGTAATGCGAAACATAAAACGGATACAACTCCGCTAGATCCGCATTGCGACTGTTACACTTGTCAGCACTACAGCAAATCGTACCTTCACCACCTAGAGCGTTGTAACGAAATCCTAGGTGCTCGTCTGAACACTATCCACAACCTACGCTACTACCAGCGTCTGATGGAAAGCATTCGTAAGGCGATTGATGAAGATCGTTTCGATGAGTTTGTTACTGAATTCTATGAGCGTCGTGGTCGTGAAGTGCCACCGCTTGCAAAAGAGCAGTAATTGACAGATTAAAAGAATTAAAGCCTTTGGCATGTTGCCAGAGGCTTTTGCTAATAAAGTAGGCTAACGTACGTTATTTTTGAGAAGGTGATCTCTATTACTTAATCTCAAACTTGAATCTAAATTACGAAAGCCCAACTTGTTGGATTATCAATAAAATATAATGAGGATGTTTTAATGTTTATTTCTCAAGCTCACGCAGCAGCAGAAGGCGCACCAGCAGGCGGCGGTTTTGAAATGCTAATCATGCTAGGCATGTTCGCGGTGATCTTCTACTTCATGATCTACCGTCCGCAATCTAAGCGTGTTAAAGAACACAAGAACCTAATGTCTTCTATGGGCAAAGGTGATGAAGTTCTAACAAGCGGCGGTCTAGTGGGTAAAATCACTAAGATTGCTGAAGACAACGATTTCATTTCAATTGAGCTAAATGCAAACAATGAAGTTGTAATCAAGAAAGACTTCGTAACTGCAGTGCTACCAAAAGGTACGCTAAAGTCTCTATAAAACAGCTAAAGGATCCTCGCTGTGCTAAACCGTTATCCATTATGGAAGTACTTGATGGTATTTTTTGCCATCATCACCGCTGCGTTGTACGCACTTCCAAATATCTACGGTGAAGATCCGGCTATTCAAGTTACAGGGGCGCGTGGCGCCTCTGTAGATATGTCAACGCTGGATGCTGTCACCAAAGCTCTTGATAAAGAGCATCTCTCTCATAAATCCATTGCTCTCGAGAATGGATCAATCCTTGTTCGTTTCAATGACACTGACACTCAAATCAGTGCCCGCGATATCATCAGCGAAGCGCTTGGCAAAGATAAAATTGTTGCACTAAACCTTGCTCCATCTACGCCAGATTGGCTAGAAGCAATCGGTGCGTCGCCACTTAAGCTAGGTCTTGACCTGCGCGGTGGTGTTCACTTCCTAATGGAAGTTGACATGGACGCGGCGATGGAGAAGTTGGTTGGTCAACAAGAAGAAGCTTTCCGTAGCGAACTTCGTGAAGCTAAGATCCGTTACCGTGCAATCCGTCCTTCTGGTACAGAAGGTGTGGAAGTACTGCTACGTAATGAGGAGCAGCTAGCGGAAGCGAAAGCAACGCTAGAAAAGAATCACCCAGACATGAACTTTGTCGACTCTGATTCTAATGGTCGTTACGCGTTGATTGCCACCTTTACCGAGCAACGTTTACAAGAGATACGTAACTACGCAGTTGAACAAAACATCACGATTCTTCGTAACCGTGTTAACGAACTGGGTGTTGCTGAACCATTGGTTCAACGTCAAGGTGCTAGTCGCATCGTAGTTGAGCTACCAGGTGTTCAAGACACAGCTCGTGCGAAGGAAATTCTAGGTGCTACAGCAACACTAGAGTTCCGCGAAGTTGACGATAAAGCTGACCTATCAGCGGCGGCAAATGGTCGCGCGCCAGCAGGTAGCGAAATCAAGATGGACCGTGATGGTCGCCCAGTTGTGCTTAAGAAGCGCGTTATTCTTGGTGGTCAAAGCATCACGGATGCAAGTTCAAGTGTTGATGAATACGGTCGCCCACAAGTTAACATCTCGCTAGACAGCGAAGGTGGCAACAAAATGTCCGCGTTCTCTAAGAAGAACATCGGTAAGCTAATGGCTACCGTGTTTGCAGAATACAAAGACAGTGGTCGTCGTACGCCTGAAGGCAAAGTTATCCTTGATAAGCATGAAGAAGTTATCAACCAAGCAACGATTCAATCGGCTCTTGGTCGTAACTTCCGTATCACGGGTATCGACTCTGCAGCAGAAGCGCACAACCTAGCACTTCTACTTCGTGCTGGTGCACTAATCGCACCGATCTCTATCGTTGAAGAACGTACCATTGGTCCATCAATGGGTCAGCAAAACATCGATATGGGTATCCAAGCATGTATCTGGGGTATGGTTGCGGTAATGCTGTTTACGCTGCTTTACTACCGTGGCTTCGGTCTGATTGCTAACATTGCATTGATGGCAAACTTGGTTCTTATCATTGGTGTAATGTCGATGATTCCAGGCGCTACCATGACGTTGCCAGGTATTGCCGGTATCGTCTTAACCGTCGGTATGGCGGTCGATGCGAACGTGCTGATATTCGAGCGTATCCGTGAAGAGCTTCGAGATGGACGCAGTCCTCAGCAAGCGATACACCAAGGTTACGCAAACGCATTCAGTACCATTGCCGATGCGAACATCACAACGCTTATCACTGCAATCATTCTATTTGCAGTGGGTACAGGCGCAGTGAAGGGCTTCGCGGTAACACTATCTATCGGTATCTTAACTTCAATGTTCACCGCTATTGTGGGTACACGTTGTATCGTGAACCTGATTTACGGTGGCAAACGCGTTGATAAATTGTCGATCTAAGGCTGGGAATTAATATGTTTCAAATTCTAAAAGCAGAAAACACGATCGGCTTTATGCGTTGGTCGAAAGTCGCGTTCGTATTCTCCATCTTTATGATCGCTGCTTCTATCTTCACGCTATCAACCAAATGGTTGAACTGGGGTCTAGACTTTACTGGTGGTACGCTAATCGAGGTAGGTTTTGAACAACCTGCAAACCTTGAAGAAATTCGCGCAGCACTAGATTCAAAAGGCTTCGGCGATGCGACAGTTCAAAACTTCGGTAGTGCTCGTGAAGTGATGGTTCGTCTTCGTCCACGTGACGACGTTTCAGGTGAAACGCTAGGCAACCAAATCATTGGTGCGATCAAAGAAGGTACTGGCGAAAGCGTAGAAATGCGTCGTATTGAATTCGTAGGTCCAAACGTTGGTGATGAGCTAACAGAAGCGGGCGGTCTGGCGATCCTTGTATCGCTAATCTGTATCCTGATTTACGTATCGATGCGATTTGAATGGCGTCTAGCGGCTGGTGCGGTAATGGCACTGGCACACGATATCATCATCACGCTGGGTGTATTCTCATTCCTACAAATCGAAGTTGACCTTACCATCGTAGCGGCGCTACTAACGGTAGTCGGTTACTCGCTCAATGATACCATTGTTGTATTCGACCGGATTCGTGAAAACTTCCGTAAGATGCGTAAGGGTGAACCTTCGGACATCATGGACGCTTCAATTACTCAAACATTGAGCCGTACTTTGATTACGTCTGGTACGACGTTGTTCGTGGTAATTGCACTGTTTATGCAAGGTGGTGCGATGATTCACGGCTTTGCAACAGCGCTATTACTAGGTATCACTGTTGGTACTTACTCTTCTATCTACGTAGCATCAGCGCTAGCGCTAAAACTGGGCATTCAGAAAGAGCACTTGATGCCACCTCAAGTAGAAAAAGAAGGTGCAGAGTTCGACGAGATGCCATAAGGCAGATTGAGAACCGAAAACAAAAACCGCTGAGCAGTCAGCGGTTTTTTTTATGCTTGATAGATTTGATTGTTTCACTTTTCTTTGAAGTATTTCCAGCTTGAATTGTAGTTTTTTGATTGAGTTGAATATCGGAAGTATGTTCAACAATTTCGGGGGGAAATAATGTCAAGGCAAGCTGAAATAAAAGTACAGTTACTGAAGTTTGTAGAGATTTCTTACAAACACTATAAAGGCGTTACCACCAAGCTAGTTACTGGGCAGGTAAATGTCCGAGAGCTTTTAGAGCAGTGCGAGTGGGGGCTTTGTAAGTACAGATTTAAGCCGAGTAAAATTGATCAAGCGCTCCGTGAAGCTTGGGTTTAGTTGATGATGCTAAATAGAATTCTACCTATTCCGGTTTTACTCAGTGTTTCAGGGCCCTGCATAGCAAGCCCACTCCACGATACTTACCTTGATATACGCAATAATTTATACAAGATGCAGTATATCGAGGTGGTAGAAGCTATGGCAGGACCAAACCTATCGATTGAAGAGCTAAATAGTATTAAATCTCACCCAATAAAATTTGGTCATCAATTTCCATTTTTATCATCCATCCCATCAAGTTTGGTTACGGAGCTGTCTTACTTTGAAGCATACAGTGAGGATGGAGGCGTTGGGTGTCTTTCCGTTAACGGATTTGGAGATGTATACCAGCCAGTCACGGTTTCGTTGCAGTTTCTAATGAATGAACAAGTATGGAAGGTTAAGCACGTAAAAATAGACCACTTACCTGACTACGACCGTTTCTATAAACAGGCAGATTGTTCGATATAAAAAAGCCCCGCTCAATGAGCGGGGCTATTCAAAAGTCATCAGCGTGACGGGCTTAGTATGACTTCAGAATCTTACTTAAGGATCGCGCTGTTGCCGTTTTCGCGAACGTGCTTAAGGATAGATTTCACGCCACGAGCACTAGAAGCAACAATGTTACCAGACTTCATGTAGTCAGTACCGCCAGCGAAGTCAGTTAGGATTGCGCCAGCTTCACGAGCGATAAGCTCACCTGCAGCCATCTGCCAAGGTTTTAGACCTAGCTCAAAGTAACCATCTACACGACCAGCTGCCACATAACATAGGTCAAGAGCAGAACAACCGCTACGACGGAAGTCAGCACACTCAGTGAATAGAGAACCTACGATCTTGATGTAAGACTCAGAGTGTTGCTTCTGTTTGAATGGGAAACCAGTCGCAAGAACAGTACCGTGTAGGTCTTTAAGTTGAGTAACACGGATACGAGCGTTGTTTAGCTGAGCGCCAGCACCGCGCTGTGCAGTGAATAGCTCGTTTTGCATTGGATCGTATACACAAGCCACTTCAGTTTTACCTTTGAAGCGAACCGCGATAGATACTGCGAAAGTTGGGTAACCTTTTACAAAGTTATTAGTGCCATCCATTGGGTCGATGATCCATTGTACGTCTTTATCTTTACCTTCGATAAGACCAGCTTCTTCAGCAACGATGCAGTGCTCTGGGTAAGAGTGCTTGATAGTATCGATGATGATAGCTTCTGCTTCTTTGTCTACATTAGTAACAAAGTCATTAGTGCCTTTTAGCGTAGATTCAATTTTATCTGTGTTTTCTAATGATTTAGCAATGTGATTGCCTGCCTTTCGCGCAGCGCGAATAGCAATGTTTAGCATTGGATGCATACGAATTTCCCAACGGATGTTAAAGAACAATTTAAAGCGGCGGCGAGTATACCAGAGTCAAACGAAAAGGGAAGTGGTTATTTTTTGTGCGCAAGCAAAACGAGTTGTGACAGCTATGTCGATAGAGAAGAAAACAATTGATGAGAATGCGAATAGAAGCCCGCTTCACTCTAGGGTGTATTAGAAAATTATGATAATATCCCTCGGTTTTAATTCAGGTAGCAAACACAGATGTTGGATCAAGTAAAAATCGTACTCGTCGGAACTTCTCATTCAGGCAACATTGGCTCGGCAGCTCGAGCAATGAAAGTCATGGGTTTAAGCCAACTAGTATTGGTTGATCCGCAATGTGAAGTCGATGATCAAACCCTTGCGCTTGCTGCTGGTGCTGGTGATATTGCTCAAAATGCCACTGTAGTAAGTACGCTTGAAGAAGCCATTGAAGATTGTGGTCTTGTTGTGGGTTCAAGTGCTCGCTCACGTACACTTGAATGGCCAATGCTTGAGCCACGTGAGTGTGGAGAAAAGTTTGCAGTTGAAGGGCAAAAGCACCCAGTCGCATTGGTCTTTGGTCGAGAAAGAACCGGTCTAACGAATGATGAACTGCAAAAGTGTCACTATCATGTTTGCATTCCTGCTAACCCTGAATACAGTTCGCTTAACTTAGCGATGGCCGTCCAAACGTTGAGCTATGAAGTTCGCGTTGCACACCTCAACCTAGAGCAAAGCCAATACGCCCCAAGTGAGCCTGAAGAGTATCCACGTCATAAAGAGCTAGAAATGTTCTTTGAGCACCTTGAAAAGGTGATGGTTGATACCCAATTTATCAACAAAGAACAGCCGGGTCAGGTGATGAACAAGCTGCGTCGTTTGTACTCACGTGCACGACCAGAAGCGCAAGAGTTGAATATTCTGCGCGGTGTTTTGACGGCGATCGAAAAGAAACTCTGAACAAATAATAACCACTTTAGGTGTAAGGATGAATACCTGACTAAAATAGTCAAATAAATACTTGACCGTTTTAGTCAGGTATGGAAAAATCCTAATCATTACAAACCATGTGGATACGGTGTGGTATGAAACTTACATCTAAAGGAAGATATGCGGTGACAGCCATGCTGGATGTGGCACTGCATTCGCAACAAAACCCAGTACCTCTTGCAGATATCTCAGAGCGTCAAGGGATCTCGCTCTCATACTTAGAGCAGCTTTTTTCAAAATTGCGTAAAGCAGGTCTTGTAGCCAGCGTTCGTGGTCCTGGTGGTGGTTACCGACTTGGAGCAGACGCGCACAGCATTGCCATTGGCACTGTGATTGCCGCGGTTGATGAGTCAGTAGACGCAACCAAATGCCAAGGCAAAGGCGATTGCCAGGGTGGTACTCGTTGCTTAACTCACACCCTATGGCGTGACCTGAGCTCTCGTATTAGTGACTTCTTGAATAACATTACGCTCGGTGAGCTAATGACAGACAATGAAGTTTTAGAAATTTCTGATCGTCAGGACATTGATCTGGCGGTAACTCATGGGCTTTCAAACAAAAATACAACCGCCGCGCCCATCGGTGTAAACGTCCGCTCTTAGCGGTCAGCATTTTACATTGGAGTAGAGAATGAAACTGCCGATTTATCTTGATTATTCCGCTACATGTCCAGTAGATCCTCGTGTTGCTGAAAAAATGGTTCAGTACATGACAATGGATGGCACATTTGGCAACCCAGCTTCGCGTTCGCACCGTTACGGCTGGCAGGCAGAAGAAGCTGTAGATACTGCTCGTGAGCAAATTGCTGACCTTCTAAATGCAGATCCTCGCGAAATCGTATTCACATCTGGTGCGACAGAGTCTGACAACCTTGCTATCAAAGGTGCAGCACATTTTTACTCTAAGAAGGGTAAACACGTAATCACTTGTAAAACAGAGCATAAAGCGGTTCTTGACCCATGTCGTCAACTAGAACGCGAAGGCTTTGAAGTGACTTACCTAGAGCCAGAATCAAACGGTCTGATCGATCTAAACAAACTTCAAGCAGCGATGCGAGAAGACACTGTTTTGGTATCAATCATGCACGTTAACAACGAGATTGGTGTAATCCAAGACATCGCTGCAATCGGCGAACTATGTCGTGAACGTAAGATTGTGTTCCACGTGGATGCGGCACAGTCTGCGGGCAAACTGCCAATCGATGTTCAAGAATTGAAAGTTGACCTAATTTCACTGTCTGCGCACAAAGTATACGGTCCTAAAGGCATTGGCGCACTTTACGTACGTCGTAAGCCTCGTATCCGTCTGGAAGCGCAAATGCACGGTGGTGGTCATGAGCGTGGTTTCCGTTCGGGTACACTTCCAACTCACCAAATCGTGGGTATGGGTGAAGCGTTCCGTGTAGCGAAGGAAGACATGCAAAAAGATTACGATCACGCGCTAGCACTTCGTAACCGTCTTTTAGATGGCGTTAAAGATCTAGAAGCAGTAACGGTGAACGGTGATCTTGAACAGCGTGTTCCACACAACCTAAACGTGAGCTTTGCATTCGTAGAAGGTGAATCTCTACTGATGTCACTGAAAGACCTAGCAGTATCTTCTGGTAGTGCTTGTACATCAGCGAGCCTAGAGCCATCTTACGTTCTTCGTGCACTTGGTCTAGACGACGAATTGGCGCACAGCTCAGTACGTTTCTCATTTGGTCGTTTCACGACTGAAGCAGAAATTGATTACGCAATTGAACAAATCCGCGTTGCAGTGACTAAGCTACGCGACATGTCTCCTCTATGGGATATGTACAAGGAAGGGGTTGATCTGAGCACTGTTGAATGGGCTCACCATTAATCTCACGGACTGAATAGAGGATTCGAGGTAATTTATCATGGCATACAGCGAAAAAGTAATTGATCACTACGAGAACCCACGTAACGTTGGTTCGTTCGATAAAGAAGACCCATCAGTAGGCAGCGGCATGGTTGGCGCACCAGCTTGTGGTGACGTAATGAAGCTTCAAATCAAAGTGACGCCAGAAGGCATCATTGAAGACGCGAAATTCAAAACATACGGTTGTGGTAGTGCAATCGCTTCAAGCTCACTAGTAACTGAGTGGGTAAAAGGCAAGTCTATCGACGAAGCGGCATCTATCAAAAACTCTGAGATTGCAGAAGAGCTAGAGCTTCCACCAGTGAAAGTTCACTGCTCAATCCTTGCGGAAGACGCAATCAAAGCAGCGGTTGCTGACTACAAGAAAAAACACCAGGAATAATTATTCCGTATATAATGGGAGCCCTTGAAATGCTCCCATTCCAAAACGTAATTTAGACAGACTAAGGTGCAGTATGGCCATCACAATGACAGAATCAGCGGCAAGTCGCGTAAAAGCATTCCTAGATAACCGAGGTAAAGGTATCGGTTTGCGTCTTGGAGTGAAGACGACAGGCTGTTCCGGCATGGCTTACGTTCTTGAGTTTGTTGATGATCTAAACGAAGAAGATGAAGTTTTTGAACTGTCGGATGTAAAGATCATCATTGATAAGAAAAGCCTAGTATACCTAGACGGTACTGAGCTGGATTACGTTAAGGAAGGGTTGAATGAAGGTTTTGAATTCAACAACCCTAACGCGAAAAGTGAATGTGGTTGTGGTGAAAGCTTCAACGTCTAATTGACTGTCCTTCTGGGCAAGCGAGTCCAGAAGGCTTTACTAGGACCCGATCTTAATGAATCACTTTGAATTATTTGGGCTACCAAGTCAGTTTCAGCTGGATGGTAGCCTTCTTTCTTCTCAGTTCCGAGAACTACAAAAACGCTTCCACCCAGACAACTTTGCGACTGCCTCAGAGCGTGATCGCTTGATGGCTGTTCAAAAAGCAGCGCAAATCAACGATGCGTATCAAATACTTAAGCATCCAATCTCTCGCGCTGAATACATATTGGCAGAAAACGGCACAGAAATTCGTGGTGAGCAACAAACCATGCAAGACCCGATGTTCCTAATGGAACAAATGGAACTGCGTGAAGAACTGGAAGATATTGCTGACAGCTCTGATCCTGAATCAGCGCTTTTTGACTTCGATTCTAAGGTCAGCAAAATGTACAAACAGCATTTGGCGAGTGTAGAACAAGAACTTGACCAAGGTCTTTGGGCGGAAGCTGCAGACCGAGTTCGTAAACTCAAATTCATTGCCAAGCTAAAGAACGAAATTGAACTGGTTGAAGACAAGCTCCTCGGCTAGTTAGCGCGACAAGGACCCATCATGGCATTACTTCAAATCGCAGAACCGGGCCAAAGCTCGGCACCTCATGAGCACAAGTTAGCAGCGGGTATCGACTTAGGTACTACCAACTCTTTGGTTGCGTCTGTTCGCAGCGGTGACGCAAAAACACTGAAAGACGATCAAGGTCGTAGCATTTTGCCTTCTGTGGTGAACTACGCACAGGACTCGGCTTTAGTTGGTTACGAGGCAAAAGCAAAAGCAGAGCAAGAACCAGAAAACACCATTATTTCGGTAAAACGTCTGATTGGTCGCTCACTAAAAGACATTCAAGCTCGCTACCCATCTTTGCCTTACCAATTTAAAGAAAGCGACAACGGTCTGCCTATTTTGCAAACTGCGCAAGGTGACAAGAACCCGATTGAAGTGTCTGCCGATATTCTTAAAGCACTAGGCAAACGTGCAGAAGAGACACTCGGCGGCGAGTTAGCTGGCGTGGTTATTACTGTTCCTGCTTACTTTGATGATGCTCAACGTGCTGGTACAAAAGATGCGGCGAAATTGGCGGGGCTTCATGTGCTACGTCTGCTTAACGAGCCGACAGCTGCAGCGATCGCTTACGGCCTAGACTCTGGTCAAGAGGGCGTGATTGCGGTTTACGATCTAGGTGGCGGTACGTTCGATATCTCCATCCTACGTTTGTCAAAAGGCGTATTTGAAGTATTAGCAACAGGTGGTGATTCTGCGCTAGGCGGTGATGATTTTGACCACCTATTAGCGGATTACCTAATGGAGCAAGCTGGTCTAGAAGCGCCGCTTTCTGCTGAGAAAAACCGTGCACTACTGAACATTGCAACAGCAACTAAGATTGCTTTCTCTGAGCAAGACAGTGTTGATGTTGATGTATTTGGTTGGAAAGGTTCTGTGACTCGCGAGCAGTTCGAAGATCTGATTCGTCCGCTAGTGAAGAAAACCCTGATGTCTTGCCGTCGTGCATTGAAAGATGCGGATGTGGATGCGGAAGACGTACTTGAAGCGGTTATGGTTGGCGGTTCAACTCGCACATTGCTTGTTCGTGAAATGGTAGGCGAATTCTTCGGTCGCACACCACTGACAAGCATTAACCCAGATGAAGTTGTTGCAATCGGCGCGGGTATTCAAGCAGATATCCTAGCGGGTAACAAACCTGACTCTGAGATGCTGCTTCTGGACGTTATTCCTTTATCTCTTGGTATTGAAACCATGGGCGGCTTGGTTGAGAAAATCATTCCACGTAACACCACTATTCCTGTGGCTCGTGCGCAAGAGTTTACGACGTTCAAAGATGGTCAAACGGCAATGAGCGTGCACACCGTACAAGGTGAACGAGAAATGGTGGATGACTGTCGTTCACTGGCTCGTTTCTCATTAAAAGGCATTCCACCGATGGCGGCTGGTGCTGCACACATTCGCGTGACGTACCAAGTGGACGCTGATGGTCTATTGTCTGTCACCGCGATGGAAAAGAGCACGGGTGTTCAAGCTGAAATCCAAGTGAAACCTTCTTACGGTCTAAGCGATGATGAAGTCGCAAACATGCTTCGTGACTCGATGACTTACGCGAAAGAAGATATGCAGGCTCGTGCGTTGGCTGAGCAGCGCGTAGAAGCGGATCGTGTGATTGAAGGCTTGATTGCAGCGATGCAAGCTGATGGTGATGAACTACTATCAGACCAAGAGAAACAAGACCTAGTTAAAGTGATTGAAGCGCTGATTGCACTGCGCAACGGCGAAGATGCAGACGCCATCGAGCAAGGCATCAAAGACACCGACAAAGCAAGCCAAGATTTTGCGTCGCGCCGTATGGATAAATCAATTCGAGCTGCACTGTCAGGTCAGTCAGTTAATGATATATAAGAGATAAGTAGTTATGCCTAAGATTATTGTATTACCGCACGAAGATTTGTGCCCAGAAGGTGCAGTGTTGGAAGCAAACACTGGTGACACTGTTCTAGATGTTGCACTAAAAAACGGTATCGGTATTGAACATGCATGTGAAAAATCATGTGCATGTACAACTTGCCACGTGATCATTCGTGAAGGTTTTGACTCGTTAGAAGAGAGTGAAGAGCTAGAAGATGACATGCTAGATAAAGCATGGGGTCTTGAGCCTGAATCTCGCCTTGGTTGCCAAGCAAAAGTAGCGGATGAAGATTTGGTTGTTGAAATTCCAAAATACACGCTAAACCACGCGTCGGAAGATCACTAATACTATCTCCCCAACATAGGGGCGAAGCAAAAGGAAGATGAGCAATGAAATGGACAGATTCTCGCGATATCGCGATTGAGCTTTGTGACAAGTTTCCCGACTTAGATCCTAAAACCGTACGTTTTACCGATCTTCACCAATGGATCATGGAGTTGGATGAGTTTGACGATGAGCCAAACCATTGTAATGAAAAGATTCTAGAAGCGGTTATCTTGTGCTGGATGGACGAAGCAGACTAATGCTCAATTCGGCGGTAAAACGCAGCAGAGTTAACAATTCTCACTAAAAAAAGCGGACCTTTAGGTCCGTTTTTTTATCAAGTTGACATTTTTACCCTACATAATGCTAACATCCGTTAGTTATTAAAAAAGAAGAGGCGTAGGCAACGCCGTTATAAGACAAGGAGAAACCATGTCTACACAGATGTCTGTATTTCTTAGCCAAGAACCAGCGGCACCACATTGGGGCGACAAAGCACTGCTTTCTTTCGCTGAGAATGGCGCAACCATTCACCTAGGTGAAGGTCACGATCTTGGTGCGATTCAACGTGCAGCGCGTCAACTCGATGGCCAAGGAATTCGTTCAGTTTTACTTGCTGGTGATAACTGGGATTTGGAGAGCGTTTGGGCATTCCACCAAGGTTACCGCAACCCGAAAAAACACGGCACACTAGAATGGGGTGAGCTTTCTGAGCAAGATCAAGCAGAGCTTCACGCTCGCATCACTTCTACGGACTTTACTCGCGATATCATCAACAAAACTGCAGAAGAAGTGGCGCCACGTCAATTGGCAACCATGGCAGCTGAATTCATCAAATCTATCGCGCCACAAGGTACAGTAACGGCTCGTATCGTTAAAGATAAAGATCTGCTTTCTGAAGGTTGGGAAGGTATTTATGCCGTAGGTCGTGGCTCTGAGCGCACATCGGCAATGCTGCAACTTGATTACAACCCAACAGGCGATGAAAACGCACCAGTCTTTGCATGTCTAGTAGGTAAAGGCATCACCTTTGATTCAGGTGGTTACAGCTTGAAGCCATCAAACTTCATGACAGCAATGAAAGCGGATATGGGCGGTTCAGGTACGATTACTGGCGGTCTTGGTCTTGCTATTCTTCGTGGTCTTAATAAGCGTGTAAAGCTTATCCTTTGTTGTGCGGAGAACATGGTCTCTGGTCGCGCACTTAAACTGGGCGACATCATCACTTACAAAAATGGTAAGACCGTTGAGATCATGAATACCGACGCAGAAGGTCGTTTGGTTCTTGCTGATGGTCTTATTTACGCAAGTGAGCAAAACCCTGAACTGATCATTGACTGTGCGACCCTAACGGGCGCAGCGAAGAATGCACTAGGGAACGATTACCATGCATTAATGAGCTTTGATGATGAGCTTTCTCATCAAGCGCTAACGGCGGCAAACCAAGAGAAAGAAGGTCTGTGGCCACTGCCTCTTGCTGATTTTCACCGTGGCATGCTGCCGTCAAACTTTGCTGACCTATCTAACATCAGTTCTGGCGATTACTCACCTGGCGCAAGTACAGCTGCAGCATTCTTGTCTTACTTTGTCGAGGATTACAAGAAAGGTTGGTTGCACTTTGACTGTGCAGGCACGTACCGTAAGTCAGCGTCTGATAAGTGGACTGCAGGCGCAACAGGCATGGGTGTTCGCACACTTGCTCGTTTCTTGAACGAACAAGCAGCAAAATAAGACTTTTACCAGTGCAGACACCCCGTCTGTACTGGTATAACTAAGAGAGACGCAAGTCACTCATATAAAACTATTATTACAAGTACAAAAAGGAAACTTTATGGCTCTAGAAAGAACGTTTTCAATTGTTAAGCCCGACGCTGTAGAACGCAACCTGATTGGTGAAATCTACCACCGTATCGAAAAGGCGGGGCTACGTATCGTTGCTGCAAAAATGGTTCATCTGACAGAAGAACAGGCGAGCGGTTTTTACGCAGAACATGAAGGCAAACCTTTTTTCCCTGCACTGAAAGAGTTCATGACATCTGGTCCTATCATGGTTCAGGTTCTTGAAGGTGAAGGTGCAATCGCACGCTACCGTGAGCTAATGGGCAAAACAAACCCAGAAGAAGCAGCATGTGGCACTATCCGTGCCGATTACGCACTAAGCATGCGCCATAACTCTGTTCATGGTTCGGATAGCCCTGAGTCAGCAGCTCGTGAAATCGAGTACTTCTTCCCAGAGTCAGAGATTTGCCCTCGCTAATCTTGTACTAATTTGCTTCCTAAGCCTCGGATCTTTCCGGGGCTTTTTCTTATCTGTTACTTAGAAAGAATGAATGATAATAATTGGCTAAAATTTAATCATTAAGATTTTAATGCCTTAGCGAAGTCGGGGTCTTACAGCCCTTGTTGTAGCTGCATAAAGGCTGTACAATTCGCGCCCTTATTCTTGTTTCAGTCATTGAGAGGCAACATGACCACTGAAAAAATCAATCTACTCGACTTTGATCGCAAGGGCATGCGTCAATTTTTCGCGGAAGAGCTAGGCGAAAAAGCGTTCCGTGCTGATCAGGTTATGAAGTGGATCTACCATTTCGGTGTTGATGACTTCGATAACATGACGAACATCAACAAGAAACTACGTGAAAAACTGCAGTACAAGTGTGAAATCAAAGCACCAACGGTAGCAGAGGCTCAACATTCTTCAGACGGCACAATTAAGTGGGCGATGAAGGTGGGTGACCAAGACGTAGAAACGGTCTACATCCCAGAAGATGACCGCGCAACATTATGTGTGTCTTCTCAGGTTGGTTGTGCGCTGGAGTGTAAGTTCTGTTCAACCGCTCAACAAGGTTTCAACCGTAACCTAAAAGTATCTGAAATCATTGGTCAGGTATGGCGTGCTGCACGTGAAATCGGCTTACAGAAAGAAACGGGTCGCCGTCCAATCACTAACGTAGTGATGATGGGGATGGGTGAGCCACTTCTTAACATGAAGAACCTTATCCCTGCGCTTGAAATCATGCTTGATGATCTTGGTTTCGGTCTTTCTAAGCGTCGAGTTACCGTATCAACGTCAGGTGTTGTTTCTGGTCTTGATCAGATGACCGGTAAAATTGATGTAGCATTGGCGATTTCTCTTCATGCACCAAACGACAAGCTACGTAGTGAAATCATGCCGATCAACGACCGTTGGGATATCCAAGATTTTCTCGCGTCTGTTCGCCGTTACATCGCGTCTTCAAATGCTAACCGCGGTAAAGTTACGGTAGAGTACGTGTTGCTTGATCATGTGAACGATGACATGGACCACGCACGTGAGTTGGCAGAGCTGATGAAAGATACGCCATGCAAGATCAACCTGATTCCATTTAACCCGTACCCAGGTTCACCTTATAAGAAACCAAGTAACTCACGTATTGACCGTTTCCAAAAAACATTGATGCAATATGACTACACCGTAACGGTTCGTAAAACACGTGGTGATGATATTGATGCTGCGTGTGGTCAGTTAGTCGGTGATGTTATTGACCGTACGAAACGTACCGCAGCTTTAAAAGCAGCACGTGGTGCTGAAACTATCGATGTAAAAGCGGTTTAAGACGCCAAGAATAAAGAAATAGCCAGAGCCTTATGCTCTGGCTATTTTGTTTATTACAAGTGGATTGTCATTTGATGCTGACAGACTGAACGGTGCTAATTTTACTTTGCTGTGTCAATTTTTGGACAAAAGCTTGAGCTATCTGTTAATTTGAGAGCAAAGAGTTTTTGTCTTCGTTAAACATTCGCTTATCATGGTGAGTGAAATATAACTACGACATTGACTATTCTCAGTATTTTTTCCAATACGCTTTGCTGAACCATTGCAAGACGAGCATTCTTACTCTGACTACTGAGAATTTCTAAAAGATTATTTTTGGTTAACGCGTTTAGGCTAGCTATCTTTAAGTGAGGCTTAATTAGAACAAAAACGAAAATAAATAACTGCGTTAGCCACCAAACAGATTAAATACCGCCATTATGACAGAACACGAAAAGACTAATGAAGTGCCGCTTTCTATGGAAGCAGGCACAATACTAAAAAACAAACGCGAATCTTTAGGCATGACTCAGAAGCACGTTGCTGATCGCCTTAGACTTCGCGTTTCTGTTATTGAAGACATTGAAAACAATCGATTTGAAGAACAACAGGTCACGACATTCACGCGTGGCTATTTGCGTTCGTATGCAAAGCTTGTTGGTCTTGATGAAAAGATTGTTTTGGCAGCTTTAGAGCAAACATCTGAAGTTCATGTGAAGCCGCAAGAAACAGAGATGCAAAGCTTCTCTCGTAAAACCAAGCACGAGAAACACAACAGCCGAATTATGTTGCTGACTTGGGCAATCGCGATCGTGATTACCGGTATCTCCGCGGCATGGTGGTGGCAAAACCAACAAGAGAATAGCCTTACACAGTTGAGTTCTGAAACGGCAGAAACAGAACATATTGCCAATGATGCTGATATCGATCAGATGAGCGCAGATGAGCTAATCGCAAGCACTCCAGCTGAAATTGCTCCTGTATCTGCTGCGCCAGCGGTTGTTTCTGAAGCTGATACGACAATGAGCGCGACTGATGAGGGGATGGCTGAGTCAACAGTAATTCCGACAGCTGAAGCTGTTGAGGAAACCGCTCAAGAGCCAGTTGCGGTTATCGAAGATGCTCAAGCGGCAGAAGAGCCAGTAATTCCAGTTATTCCAGAAGGCATGACGTTACTGACTATGAAATTTAAAGCTGATTGCTGGATTCAAGTTAAAGACGCAAACGGCAAAACACTGGTAAGTGGTACTCGCAAACCGGGTCAAGATGTAGAACTTGCCGGAAAAGCACCGTTTAAAGTGATATTAGGCGCACCTGAAGGCGTAACAATGACATTTGCAAGTGAACCTGTCGACCTTTCTGGGTATACTTCAGGCAAAGTAGCTAGATTCACTTTACCGTTATAAATATTATGCAACACGAATCTCCAATTATTCGTCGTAAATCGACGCGTATTTATGTGGGTGATGTGCCAATTGGTGATGGTGCACCAATTGCTGTACAGTCAATGACAAACACTCGCACGACTGATGTGGAAGCCACAGTCGCACAAATCCGAGCATTAGAAAAAGTGGGTGCAGACATTGTACGTGTTTCTGTTCCTACCATGGATGCGGCGGAAGCCTTTAAGCTTATCAAACAGCAAGTGTCAGTGCCGCTCGTTGCGGACATCCACTTCGACTACCGTATTGCACTGAAAGTGGCAGAGTACGGTGTTGACTGTTTGCGCATTAACCCAGGTAACATTGGCAACGAAGAGCGTATTCGTTCGGTTGTTGATTGTGCCCGTGACAAAAACATCCCAATCCGTATTGGCGTCAACGGTGGCTCTTTAGAAAAAGATCTGCAGATGAAATACGGTGAGCCAACGCCAGAAGCATTGGTGGAATCGGCGATGCGTCATGTGGATCATCTAGATCGCCTTAACTTTGACCAGTTCAAAGTTAGTGTGAAAGCGTCGGATGTATTCCTAGCGGTGGATTCATACCGCCTATTGGCAAAGCAGATTGACCAGCCACTACACCTCGGTATCACCGAAGCTGGTGGTGCAAGAGCTGGTGCTGTGAAGTCATCGGTTGGTCTTGGTATGCTTTTAGCTGAAGGCATCGGTGATACGCTACGTATCTCGTTGGCGGCAGATCCGGTAGAAGAGATCAAAGTTGGCTTTGATATTCTTAAGTCTCTGCGTATTCGCTCACGTGGTATCAACTTTATTGCCTGTCCAAGCTGCTCACGTCAGGAATTCGACGTGATTAACACAGTAAACGCATTGGAAGAGCGCCTAGAAGACATCATCACACCTATGGATGTGTCTATCATCGGCTGTGTCGTAAACGGCCCAGGTGAAGCTGAGGTTTCACACCTAGGTCTGGCAGGCAGCAACAAGAAGAGCGCATTCTACGAAGACGGCAAACGTCAGAAAGAGCGTTTTGACAACGATGATCTAGTGAATCAGCTAGAAGCGAAAATCCGTGCGAAAGCATCTGTATTAGATCAAGCTAACCGCATCGATATCAAACAAGAAGATTAATCTCATAACTTGAGCACACTAAGTGTGCTCGGGTTACTAAGCGACGGTAATAATTGTGGCAAAGAAAATCCAAGCAATCCGAGGCATGAACGATTGCCTTCCAACTCAGTCTCCGCTGTGGCAAAAACTTGAAAACGCAGTAAAAAGTACTGTGAGCGCATACGGCTATAACGAAGTGCGCATGCCAATCGTTGAAGAAACAAACCTATTCAGCCGTGCGGTTGGTGAAGAGACTGATGTCGTTTCAAAAGAAATGTACACTTTTGATGATCGTAACGGAGACAGCCTAACACTTCGCCCTGAAGGTACGGCGGGTTGTGTGCGTGCATGTATTCAAAACAGTCTGATCAACCGTGACGAACAGCGTCTGTGGTACATGGGACCTATGTTCCGCCATGAGCGTCCGCAGAAAGGTCGTTACCGTCAATTCCACCAGTGTGGTGTTGAGGTGTTCGGTCTAAATGGTCCAGATGTTGATGCTGAGCTTATCATGATGACTGCACGTCTATGGCGTGAGCTGGGAATCAATGAGCATGTTCGTCTTGAGCTTAACTCTATCGGTTCTCAAGAAGATCGCGCAGACTACCGCACGGCACTGGTTGCATTCCTTGAGCAACATATCGACGTGCTAGACGAAGATTGTAAGCGTCGCATGCACACGAACCCACTGCGAGTTCTGGATACGAAGAACCCTGATGTTCAGGCTATTTTAGGTGATGCACCTCGCCTTTCTGAGTACTTAGGTGAAGAATCTAAAGCACACTTCGCAGGTCTATGTGAACTTTTAGACGCTGCAGGTATCGAATACACAGTTAACGAGCGTCTAGTTCGTGGTCTGGATTACTACAACCGCACGGTATTTGAATGGATCACTGAGAGCCTAGGTGCTCAAGGTACAGTATGTGGCGGTGGTCGTTACGATGGTCTTGTAGAACAATTGGGTGGCAGTGCAACACCAGCCGTTGGCTTTGCTATGGGTCTAGAGCGCCTTGTACTGATGCTAGAAACGCTAGAGCTAACAGACGTTCGTCGCAGTGTAGATGTTTACGTTGTGACAGCAGGCGAAGGCACAATGATGGTTGGTATGAAGCTAGCAGAACAGCTTCGTGAAGCTATTCCAGGCGTTCGTGTGATGAGTCACTTCGGTGGTGGTAACTTCAAGAAACAGTTTAAGCGCGCAGATAAAGTCGGTGCTGTAGTAGCATTGGTTCTGGGCGAAAACGAAGTTGCAGAAAACACCGTAGTACTAAAAGACTTGGTGGGTGGTGAGCAAGAGACTTACAACCAAACAGAAGTTGCTGAGAAGATCGCAGCACTGATTTAAGTCTTTTAATAAGCTAAAGATTAAAATCCTAATTCGTAATAGTAAGGCTCCCAAGATAGGAGCCTTTCGACGAAATAGGAACAATGGCAGCCTCGCTGTCATTTACATGTTTTAAGAGGACAGGAAGTGGAACTTTACGATACTGAAGAACAACAAGTTGAAGCCATTAAAGACTGGTGGAAGGAAAACGGCAAAGCCGTCATCATCGGTGCGGTTGTTGGTTTAGGTGGTCTATTTGGCTGGCGTTACTACCAGGATTCTGTGATTCAGGCGAGTGAAGCAGCTTCTCAAAGCTACACAACAGTAATGAACGCCCTGCAAACCAAAGGTGCAGACGCACAAGCAGATATTCAAGCGTTCATCGACTCAAACAAAGTTAAAGAATACTCAGTACTTGCTGCGCTTCAGTTAGCAAAAGTACAAGTAGATGCCAAAGATCTTTCAGCTGCACTTGAGCAACTTAAGTGGGCTCAAAGCAACACTAAAGATGCCGCGCTAACTCCACTTATCAGCTACCGTATTGCGCGTATTGAAGCAGAAATGGGCAACTTTGACGCTGCAAATGCAGAACTAGGCAAAGTAACTGACGCTGCATGGACGGGTCGTATTGCAGAACTTCGTGGTGATATCGCTCTTCGTCAAGGTGACAAAGAGGCAGCATACACGGCATACACTGAAGCTCAACAAGCTGCAGATGCTAGCCCTGCACTACAAATGAAATTGGACGACCTGGCGAAATAAGGACCGCATTGGATGAAAAGAGTCTTTAAGAAAGCCTTGTTAGGGGCATTAACAGTGGGAATTCTGGCTGGTTGTGCTGGCGAGGAAGATACCATTGTCATGGCTCCATTGCCTCAGGTAGACAGTCAGTTTACGCCAAGTGCGGAATGGTCAACGTCGATTGGTGATGGCGTAGGTCATTATTTCTCGAAGCTGTCTCCTGTTGTTGCTAACGACACATTGTTTGTTGCAAGTCGTGATGGTCTAGTCAAAGCATTAGATCCAGAAAACGGTAAGCTCAAATGGCAAACTGATCTAGAAGAAGATGTGATTGCACGCCTTTCTGGTGGTATCACAGCTGCGTATGAACACCTTTACATTGGTTCTGAAAATGGTGAAGTGATTGCACTTGACCAAGAAACCGGTGATATCATCTGGCGTATCGAAGTAGGTGGTGAGGTGTTAGCGAAACCCGTCGCTGACTCTGGTTTGATCATTGTAAATACTAGCCGAGGCACTTTGATTGCTTTGGATGAAAGTACTGGTGAGCAACGCTGGGCGCTGAGCACAGAAGTTCCAAACCTAACGCTGCGTGGCGATAGCACGCCAACGGCTATTGGTGGTGGTGTATTCTGGGGGACAGCAAACGGTCGACTAGCTGCGGCAATTGTTGAACGTGGTCAATTGATCTGGCAACAACCAGTAGGTACTCCAAAAGGTGCTACGGAAATCGATCGTCTTGTAGACGTTGATTCTTCACCGATTGTACTGGGCGGCACTCTTTTCACTGTTGGTTACAACGGTCAACTTATTGCAATCGACTTACGTTCTGCAAATCCAATTTGGAAGCGTAACTACTCGTCAGCAACTGATATTGCTACAGACGGTAGCCGTATCTTCGTGATCACAGAAAAAGATCACGTAGTTGCAGTAGATGCACGCAGCGGTACAGAGCTTTGGGAAAACAGCAAGTTGGAATACCGCCAGCTTACTGCCCCAGTGATTGTTGATAACTATCTAGTGGTAGGCGACACATTAGGTTACCTACACTGGATGGATCGTTCGACTGGCGAATTCGTTGCACAACAATATGTCGATGACAGTGGTTTTGCTGTTGGTCCGACACTATTGTCTGATGGTTACGTGATTACAACTCGCAATGGCGATGTAAAGAAACTAACCATCAACGAATAATATCGTGATATAATTCACATTCGGCTCCTGGCTGGTAACAGTTAGGAGCCGTTTTGTTGTTTGAAATTTTTATTTATTAACCGTTATTCCTGACGTGGTTATAGGTAAAAAGCTGGTTTGATTTGGCATCAAGCAAGTCGTTACCTATAACTACAGAAGAAAGATTATTGTAGAGGTTGTTATGGTACCTGTTGTTGCTCTTGTGGGGCGTCCGAACGTAGGTAAATCTACACTATTTAACCGATTGACACGTACGCGTGATGCGTTGGTTGCGGACTTCCCTGGCCTAACGCGAGACCGTAAATATGGCCAAGCTCGCCTTGGCGAAGAACATGAATTCATCGTTATTGATACCGGCGGTATTGATGGCACGGAAGAAGGTGTAGAAACAAAGATGGCGGAACAATCGTTAGCAGCGATTGATGAAGCTGACGTAGTGCTATTCCTTGTTGACGGTCGTGCTGGATTAACACCATCTGATGAAGCGATTGCCGCGCATCTGCGTAAAATCGAAAAACCAGCAATGCTGGTAGTAAACAAGATCGATGGTATTGATGCTGATGCTGCTTGTGCCGATTTCTGGCAACTTGGTGTTGATGACATGTACCAAATCGCTGCGGCACACGGTCGTGGTGTGACAGCATTGTTGGAACGAGCGTTAGCGCCATTTTTCGATGATCTTCTAGCAAGCGAATCTGAAGAAGGTGAGATTGAAGATCTGACTGAATTCGAAGATGAAGAGCTAGCGATTGAAGATTACACCGAAGAAGATGCTGAAGCGGAGTTCAAACGTTTGCAAGACCAGCCAATCAAATTGGCAATCATTGGTCGTCCTAACGTTGGTAAATCAACACTAACAAACCGTATTCTTGGTGAAGAGCGCGTCGTGGTATACGACATGCCAGGCACCACTCGTGACTCTATCTATATCCCAATGGAACGTGATGGTCGTGAATACGTGTTGATCGATACTGCAGGCGTACGTCGTCGTGGTCGTATCAACGAAACAGTAGAGAAGTTCTCTGTTGTTAAAACACTGAAAGCCGTAGAAGACGCAAACGTGGTTCTATTGGTTATCGACGCGCGCGAAAACATTTCTGATCAAGACTTGAGTCTACTTGGCTTTGCATTGAACGCAGGTCGTTCAATCGTACTAGCCGTGAACAAGTGGGATGGTCTAGATAACGAAGTGAAAGAGAACGTGAAGAAAGAACTCGACCGCCGTTTAGGTTTCGTTGATTTTGCACGTATTCACTTTATCTCTGCGCTTCACGGTACAGGCGTTGGTCACTTGTTCGAATCGATTCAAGAAGCGTACAAGTCAGCAACGACACGCGTTGGTACTTCTGTTCTAACTCGTATCATGAAGATGGCAACAGACGATCACCAACCGCCAATGGTCCGTGGTCGCCGTATCAAATTAAAATATGCGCACGCGGGTGGTTACAACCCACCAATCGTAGTTATTCACGGTAATATGGTTCGCGATCTACCAGATTCGTACAAGCGTTACTTGATGAACTACTTCCGCAAGTCTCTGGAAATCATGGGTACACCAATCCGTATTAACTTCCAGAACAGCGATAACCCGTACGAGAACCGTACAAACAAGCTGACTCTTTCTCAAGAGCGTAAGCGCAAACGTATGATGTCTGCAGTGAAGAACCGCAACAAGTAATCGCCTAAGATTTTATGAATACCCAAGTTTCGACTTGGGTATTTTTTTATAAGCAGATTTTTGCTCGAACCAATGCATTAGAAGTATGACTAACATGACGATCACAGCTACCAAAACTCGCTTCTGTCATCAAACTTGGCAACTGGAAGCACCAGTACAACTTTCTCACTCCACTGAAGAAGTCACTTACGTTGTTACTGAGGAGACCCCTTTTCATCCTGTCAGCCACATTTGGCCAGATCATCCTGCTGACAAAGGCACACTAACTATTAAGGGCATGAGCTTTGAAGTGGTCGATTGCCAAGTTGGTGCGGTAGAACTTGCGAGTGGAAAGTTGTTCGTCGGTACTGAAATTCCGGTAAAACGTGATACGGAAGGGTGGGTGTTTGTTGTGGTACATGTGTTGCCACGTACAGAAGCTATTGCCGTTGGTGACGCTGCATTACTAGAAGTAGATAAGGAATACCAACTGTCACTGAGTCGTGGTCATAGTGCTGGGCACATCGCATACCTTGCGCTCAACAAGGTACTTGCACAAAACTATTGGCGTAAAGATGCAGATCGTAAAGACCCACATGGTAATTATGACTTCAACAGCTATGCCCAAGAGACCAGCTTTGTTACCTCAGATAAATGTCTGGATACCTATCGTTTAGGTAAAACACTCCGTAAAAGGGGGTTAAACAGTGCAGATATGCTGTCTGACCTAAAAAGCATCGAACAACAGGTGAATGTTCTGTTGAGAGATTGGCTAAAAAGGGACGTTGCGATCACCATCGATTGCCATGGTGAACACCTTACCGATTCACGTTACTGGCAGTGTGATTTAGGCGAAGGTGAAATCGCTGTCATCCCTTGTGGGGGAACGCATGCGAGCCATTTGAATGACTTTGGTTCTATCCAAGTAACATTGGTGGAGATAGACTCACAAACCATCGAAATGCACACCGATGTAATTCGCTAATTTAGCTTTTTGATCCTTTTATTATATTCTGTTTTATTGTTTTGTTGCTCGGAAGTGTGGTTTTAAGTTCTATTTTAAATTGAAAGACAGAATATGTAACTTATGCTTTCGGTGTGTGGTTATATAAATATTCTTTTAAGGGGTGATCGCTGATCAAAAGGGTAATATCCGATGATCAGCATGCGATCTTTTATAGTGCCGCGTTCGCATAATGTGAGTTAGTTACCTGTGTCATATTAATAGATTTATTATATTTCAGGTTAATAAACATAATAACGATATGATTACGCCATTATGGATAAAGATAGACTGTTAGATGCTCACCGAGCAGTCAATCGTCTTTTAGGTAAGCTTGCTCTGGGAATGGAACGCGATAGCCTCAACAATGAGGTTATTAAGTTAAGTGAACACCTATTCGGTAAGAGGCAAGCTTCCATACTTCGATTGCACCCCGATACCAATACATTGCACTTGGAATTTGCTCCGCATTTACCTGATTTCTACAACCAAGCTATTGAAGGAGTCCCCATTGGACCAAAGGTCGGGTCTTGTGGTGCTGCTGCATTCTTAAAACAAACTGTGGTTGTTAGCGATATCGATCATCATGTTAACTGGGCACCTTTTCTTAAACTCACTCAACAAGCCCAACTTCATGCGTGCTGGTCAGTGCCGATTATTGCATCGGATGGTCATGTTCTGGGGACATTTGCTATTTACAGTAACGCCCCTTCCAAGCCTCACCCTTATGAACTTGAAGTGCTCGAAATGCTAGCTGCTTTGTATGCCATTGCGCTAGAGAAATACCGTTTAGAAGAACAGCTTCATTTTCATGCCAGTCGAGATCCTCTCACGCACTGCTTTAACCGTCGTGCTCTGTTGTCAGAAGTTGACCGGAAAATAAACGGTAAATGTGGTCGTAATGCCTTAGTCGCCTGTTTCTTCGTTGATATTGATGAGTTTAAGTATATTAATGACCGATTTGGTCATGAGACTGGTGATCAAGTTTTAGTACTAGTAGCTGAACATTTAAAACAAGCTTTTCGCTCTTGCTCGGTGATCGGACGTTACGGTGGTGATGAATTTGTCGGTTTTTGTTGTTTCCCAGATGAGCAGACCTACTTTCACTTTGTTTCTCGTTTAGCGGATGAGCTTAATCAGATTTACCAATTAGAAGAATATCAAGTCAAAGCCAGCATTGGCGCTTCTTGTAGTACAGCTAGTGAGCGTGCAGTGTTGCAGCAGCTTATTCAACAAGCTGATGTTGCTATGTATCAGAACAAGCGTGCTAAGCGAGCGTGATAAAGATCAAGGCGTTAAGCTGGCTTATGATTAGACTGTAAGTCAGTGAATTGAAGTTATTTAGAGGAAGTTATGCAACCAAATATTTGCCCAACTTGCAACGTAGAACTGGAATGGACTGGGCAATATCACTGTAATCAGTGCGACTCAGATTATAAGAAGGTAGGGTTTTGCCCAGATTGCGATGCGGAGTTAGAAAAACTACAGGCTTGTGGTGCGGCAAACTATTTCTGCAATAGTTGTAATGAACTCAAATCGAAATCACGTGTTCGATTTGAGTTTCAAAAAGTCAGTTAATTAACCGTTGAGCGAAGCTCACCATCAGATAAGCGGGTGACTAAAACGTCGCCCGTTTTTACATCCTTTGCTTGGGTAACAACCTGACCTTGCTCAGTCTGAGTAATTGAGTAGCCACGTTTTAGTGTTGCCAGTGGGCTTACCGTATCTAGCTTCTCTGCCGCGATTGCCAGTTGGTGACGCATAGTCAGTAACTTGCGAGCCATTGCATCCATTAGCTTTTGCTCAACGCGGTCAAGCTTCGACTTCTGCTCAGCCAAATGTTTTACTGGTGAGTTCAGTTGTAGGCGATGATGTTTGCGTTCTACCGCTTGTTGGCGTGTCGTGATGAATCGTTGCATCGCGCGTTGTAGGCGCATGTCCAACTCATCAAGTTGTTGTGTCTGGCGCTGCAATTGATAGCTTGGGTGCTGGCGCTCTAAACGATGCATTAATCGAGCGGATTGCTGTTTCTGTTGTGCCAGGTAGTAACGCATTGCACTGGCTAGCTTATGTTGGCGAGTCACCAAAGCTTGATCTTTGTGGCTGTTATCGCGGCTTACCAATTCAGCCGCCGCTGATGGGGTCGGTGCCCGCATGTCAGCGACAAAGTCAGCAATCGTCACGTCAACCTCATGACCAACTGCACTGATGATAGGAATTTGGCTTGCAGCAATAGTGCGAGCAAGGATTTCGTTGTTAAAGCACCAAAGGTCTTCTAACGAACCGCCACCACGACCAACAATCAATACATCACATTCGTCACGACTGTTTGCACGGCCGATTGCCTGCGCAATTTGAATCGCGGCTTCTTCACCTTGCACCATGGTTGGGTAAACCACCACGGGTAGGGAAGGATCACGACGTTTCAATACGTCTAAGATGTCGTACAGTGCTGCACCGGTTTTTGAGGTGATCACACCAACGCGTTTTGGGTGCTCAGGTAAAGGCTGCTTATTGGTTTGAGCAAACAAACCTTCTGCTGCCAATTTCATCTTAAGTGCTTCGAACTCTTGTTGCAGACGACCATCACCTTCAGGCTGCATGCTCTCAATGATCAATTGATAGTCACCACGAGGCTCGTACAGAGACAGACGTGCTTTAACTAATACTTGATTGCCGTTAGCTGGTTTGAAAGTGACGCGACGATTGTTACCACGGAACATGGCACATTTAACTTGAGCGCGAGAATCTTTAAGAGTGAGGTACCAGTGACCAGAGACGGGAGCTGAAAAGTTGGATATCTCTCCGACAAGCCAGACGATCCCCATTTCGTTTTCGAGCAGCAGACGCACTTCGGCATTGAGACGAGAAACAGTGAAGATGTTTTGATTGGTCTGGGAGAGCACAGCTAATTCCGTAGACGTGAGTATGGAAATTAGCGGCAATATAATACATATCAAGGGGGTAATTGCAAGAAAAAAATTAAAAAATTTGTGGTCAAGCGATTGCGTTAACCGTATAATCCCTCCGCAATATCTAATCCAAATGTAGCCAACAACCTAAAACTGGTTACCCTCATTACGCGAAACGATGAGATTGGATTGTCTTTTTACTCCTCTAATTGTGAGATATTGCAAATGCTAAGAATTGCCAAAGAAGCGCTGACATTCGATGACGTACTACTCGTGCCAGCTCACTCCACCGTTCTCCCAAACACAGCTGATCTTCGCACTCAGTTGACTAAGAACATCACCCTAAACATCCCAATGATTTCAGCGTCTATGGACACTGTTACAGAAGCTCGTCTAGCTATCGCGCTAGCGCAAGAGGGTGGCATTGGCTTTATCCACAAAAACATGTCTATTGAGCAGCAAGCTGCTGAAGTTCGTAAAGTTAAGAAGTTTGAAGCTGGTGTCGTTTCTGATCCAGTAACTGTTAGCCCTGAAGCGACTATCGCTGACGTGGTTGCACTGACTGAAAAACACGGCTTCGCTGGTTTCCCTGTAATCACAGAGAACAACGAGCTTGTAGGCATTATCACTGGTCGTGATGTGCGCTTTGTTACTGACCTTTCTAAGAAAGTGTCTTCAGTAATGACAGCAAAAGAAAACCTTGCAGCAGTAAAAGAAGGTGCAACACGTGAAGAAGTGCAAGAGAAGATGCACGAAGCACGCGTTGAGAAAGTATTGGTTGTGAACGATGAGTTCCAACTAACCGGTATGATCACTGCGAAAGACTTCCACAAAGCAGAACGTAAACCAAACGCATGTAAAGATGAGCGCGGTCGTCTACGTGTTGGCGCAGCCGTTGGTGCTGGCGCTGGTAACGAAGAGCGTGTTGCTGCTCTAGTTGAAGCGGGCGTTGACGTTCTACTTATCGACTCTTCACACGGTCACTCTGAAGGTGTACTAAACCGTATCCGCGAAACTCGCGCAGCTTACCCAGATCTAGACATCATCGGCGGTAACGTTGCGACAGGTGCTGGTGCTAAAGCACTTATCGAAGCGGGCGTTAGCGCTGTGAAAGTGGGTATCGGTCCTGGTTCAATCTGTACTACTCGTATCGTAACGGGCGTTGGTGTTCCTCAAGTAACAGCAATCGCAGACGCAGCAGAAGTGGCTAACTCATTCGGTATCCCAGTTATCGCTGACGGCGGTATCCGTTTCTCTGGTGACATCTGTAAAGCAATCGTAGCTGGCGCATCATGTGTGATGGTTGGTTCAATGTTCGCAGGTACAGAAGAAGCACCGGGTGAAGTGATTCTTTACAACGGTCGTTCTTACAAGTCTTACCGTGGTATGGGCTCTCTTGGTGCGATGTCTCAAGGTTCATCTGACCGTTACTTCCAGTCTGATAATGCAGCAGACAAGCTAGTACCAGAAGGTATCGAAGGTCGTATCGCATACAAAGGTCGTCTAAAAGAAATCGTACACCAACAAATGGGCGGTCTACGTTCAAGCATGGGTCTTACTGGCTCTGCAACGATTGAAGATATGCGTACTAAAGCTGAATTTGTTCGTATCTCAGGTGCGGGCATGGCTGAATCACACGTACACGACGTTCAAATCACTAAGGAAGCTCCAAACTACCGTCGCGGTTAATTTTTACTGTTGTAAAAATAAAACCTATACACTCGACGTAAACGTTTGCTTTTTTCCTTGAAGCATTAATAAGAGGCGAGTACACTCGCCTCCGTTTTAATAACCTAGCTTATAAGACTGCTCAAAATGACTAAAAATATTCATGACCAACGTATTCTGATCTTGGACTTCGGTTCTCAGTACACTCAGCTAGTAGCGCGCCGTGTACGTGAAATCGGTGTTTACTGTGAACTGTGGAGCTGGGACGTTGAAGAAGCGGATATTCGTGAATTCAATCCAGACGGTATTATCCTCTCTGGTGGTCCAGAAAGCGTAACGGAAGATAACTCTCCACGCGCTCCTCAATATGTATTTGACTCTGGTGTGCCAGTATTAGGTGTATGTTACGGCATGCAAACTATGGCTGAGCAGCTAGGTGGTAAAGTAGCGGGTTCTACAGAACGTGAATTTGGCTACGCACAAGTTAAAGTTTCTGGTGAATCTGCACTATTTAAAGATCTTGAGCTAACTCAAGACGTGTGGATGAGCCACGGTGACAAAGTAGTAGAAATTCCTGCTGACTTCGTGAAAGTTGGTGAGACAGACACATGTCCGTACGCTGCGATGGCGAACGAAGAGAAGAAGTACTACGGTGTTCAGTTCCACCCAGAAGTAACGCACACGAAAGGCGGTCTACAAATGCTAGAGAACTTTGTTCTTGGCGTATGTGGCTGTGAGCGTCTATGGACTTCTGAATCTATCATCGAAGACGCGGTTGCTCGTATTAAAGAGCAAGTGGGTGACGACGAAGTTATCCTAGGTCTATCTGGTGGTGTTGATTCATCGGTAGTAGCGATGCTAGTTCACCGTGCAATCGGCGACAAGCTAACGTGTGTATTCGTAGATAACGGTCTTCTTCGTCTAAACGAAGGTCAACAAGTAATGGATATGTTCGGCGACCAATTTGGTTTGAACATCATCAAAGTTGACGCTGAAGAACGTTTCCTAAAAGCACTTGAAGGCAAATCGGATCCAGAAGAGAAGCGTAAGACAATCGGTCACGTATTCGTAGACGTATTTGATGAAGAGTCTAAGAAGCTGAAAAACGCGAAATGGCTAGCTCAAGGTACGATTTACCCAGACGTTATCGAATCTGCTGCATCTAAGACTGGTAAAGCGCACGTGATCAAATCACATCACAACGTGGGCGGTCTTCCAGATGACATGGAAATGGGTCTTGTTGAGCCACTACGTGAGCTGTTTAAAGATGAAGTTCGTAAGATCGGTCTAGAGCTTGGTCTTCCGTACAACATGCTTTACCGCCACCCATTCCCGGGTCCTGGTCTAGGTGTTCGTGTTCTTGGTGAAATCAAGAAAGAGTACTGTGACTTGCTACGTCGTGCAGACGCTATCTTCATTGAAGAGCTACACGCTGCAGACCTATACAACAAAGTATCTCAAGCGTTCACGGTATTCTTACCAGTTCGCTCTGTAGGTGTAATGGGTGATGGTCGTAAGTACGATTGGGTTGTATCTCTACGTGCGGTAGAAACTATCGACTTTATGACTGCACATTGGGCACACCTACCATACGACTTCCTAGGTAAGGTTTCTAACCGTATCATCAACGAAGTTGACGGTATTTCTCGCGTGGTTTACGACATTTCTGGTAAGCCACCAGCGACAATCGAATGGGAATAATTTCCTGTTAGATATACCAAATTAAAAACCAGCCTTCGGGCTGGTTTTTTTATGCCTGAAAAGTGTGAACGCAGGTCTCAACTTTTTTATTAGAAAATATATACATGCGAGATTGTTGAATGTATATTCATTTTTAGTGTTTAAATATTAAAGTTGGTATTGCTATGGAACAGGCAGAAGTTACCTCCCTCATCCCCATCATTATTACGTTAGTCCTTGCGCTCACGACAAGAAACGTTGTTGTCGGTCTTTTTGCTGGCGTTGTTAGCGGTGTGGCTATGTTAGAAGGCACATTCGTTGACAAAGGTCCGCTCGATTCGTTTAGCGCACTGATGAAAAGTTACCTGTTGCCGCAACTGACTGACAGTTACAACGCAGGTGTCATCCTTCTTTTGGTTTTCATTGGTGGTTTTGTTGCCTTGATGGAGAAATCTGGCGGTGGCGTGGCGTTCGCTAAAAAGGTCACTCAGTGGGTTGCAAGCAAATGCCAAGCACAGCTTTCTGCTTGGTTTGGCGGCGTTGTTATTTTCTTTTCAGACCTTGGTACACCGTTAATTGTTGGTCCTGTCTTTCGTCCTCTTTTTGATAAACTGAAAGTCTCTCGCCAGAAGCTAGCCTTTATCATCGATTCAACTTCATCCCCAGTGGCGATCCTCATCCCTTTCATCGGTTGGGGCGTTTATATCATGAGCCTGATTCAAAAAGAGTTTGCTGCACTGGATGTAGGTATCAGTGATTGGGATGCTTTTATTGGCGCGATCCCTTACCAGTTTTATGCCTTTTTAGCGATCGCGATTGTTCCGATTGTCTCTTTCTTCAAGCTGGATTTTGGACCAATGGCGAAAGCCGAACAGCTTGCAGAGCAGGGTTCTGATTTTGGAAAAGTGCAAGATTCATTAAATGCGTTTGAGCATAAAAATGCAAAAACAAGTTTTGTTTGGGCACCGCTGCTCGTCATGCTAGTTGTGCTTTGCTCGATTCTAGTGCCTCACGGTTTTCCATTTCAGAAAGTCGCAGGCTCGACCTTCCGTGCTGCATTGTCGTCGGCGTATTTCTTTGCTGCAATTACCCTAATTAGCTTGATGGCGTTTTATGGCGTGAGAAAACTCTCTGATGGCATTCAGGTTTACCTAAAAGGGATGTCGAACATGATGTCCGTTGCGGTGATTTTGGTTCTTGCTTGGTCATTGAGTTCGGTTGGCAAGGAGCTTGGCGCAGCGGCGTACATTGCAGAACAAGCGCAGGCTGGTTTCCCTTATTGGTTATTGCCAGCGGTGGCATTTTTGTTAGCTGGTATTATTTCGTTCGCAACAGGATCGTCGTGGGGGACATTCGCTATTATGATGCCGTTGGTTATCCCAACTGCAGTTGCGATTGATGCACCATTGTTGGTGTGTATTGGTGCGGTTCTGTCTGGCGGTCTATTTGGTGATCACTGTTCGCCAATTTCTGAAACCACCATCTTGTCTTCGACTGGTGCTGGTTGCGAGCAGTACGAACACTTTAGAACTCAATTTCCTTATGCGGTGCTTAATGGTGCCATTGCCCTAGCAAGTTTTCTTGTCGCCGGGGTAATGGCTTCGCCTGTGATTGTACTGGTGGCGGTTGTGGTTCAGTTTGCTGTCTATTTATTGCTTTCTAAACAGAAATCTTCGCAGGCTTTAGAGTCGATAACAGCCAACCAATAACCAAGAATAAAAACGGGGGAAGGTTCTCCCGTTTTGTTTTGAGTCAAGGTAACAGTTTTTGTGATACCCGCTGTGTAACAGTATTTATTTATAAACTTTGCGTCGCAGAATGAATGGGCTTTACTCGGCGTTTTTTCTACATGATCCACTATGTGTCTAGTTATTCCTTGTATATTGTATTGATAAATACGGAGATTAGACATGTTTGCACTCAAACATCTGCCTCTTGCATTAAGCTGTGTGCTCGCGGCACAAGCTCATGCCAGTATGAATATCCAACCTGATCCTCAAAACCCGAATGGCTACGTGATCGCTCGTGGTGACATTCAAGCGGTTGAGCAAAGCAAAACATCTGACCCAATGTATGCCACCTGGGCACAGGCGTTAGAGACTCGCCCGAACAGCGTTGTAGAAGCTATCGTACCGGGCGCAGCAGGTAACCCAGAAAACGTTAAACGTGTTGAACGTGTATTCCCCGAAAGTGAGTGGGACTTCCTAACGCAAATGGCTGCGCCTGAATACACTTATACTCGTTTCTTACGTGCAATAGGTAAGTTCCCTGCATTCTGTGGTGAGTACACCGATGGTCGAGACTCTGACGCAATCTGTAAGAAATCCATCGTGACAGCATTTGCGCATTTTGCTCAAGAAACTGGTGGTCACATTGCGGTTGATAACGTATCAGACAACCCACTTGCATTAGAAGAGTGGCAGCAGGCACTCGTGCATGTACGCGAAATGGGATGGTCTGAAGGTCAAGAGGGTTACACCACAGGCTGTGGTCAGAACGATTGGCAAAATAAGCGCTGGCCATGCGAACCTGGTCAAGGGTATTTTGGGCGTGGTGCCAAACAGCTTTCTTACCACTTTAACTATGGCGCATTCTCTGAAGTCATGTTTGATGGCGATGCATCGGTGCTGCTGAAGAATCCGGGTTTAGTCGCTGACTCTTGGTTGAACTTGGCTTCTGCAATTTGGTTCTTCTTAACCCCTCAAGCGCCAAAACCAGCGATGTTACACGTAATTGATCGTACATGGGTGCCATCGCAACGTGAGATCGATGCGGGCATTGGTTACGGTTTTGGTACCACTATCAACGTCATCAATGGCGGTATTGAATGTGGCGAGCAAAACAAAGACAAAGGTCAGCCTGTTAACCGTATTCGTTACTGGGAAGGTTTAGCAGCGCATTATCAAATTCCTATCGAAGCTGATGAAACCAATACTTGTTGGCAACAAACGCCGTACGGTAGCTTAAACCTTAACGGTGCGACTGATGTGCTTTACACCAACTGGGATGGTAACTGGAAGTACTACTCAGATCGCCCTGGGGGTCATTCATTTGAGTGTGAATTGGTTGGCTTCCAAACCGCATATTCGGCTCTGGTAGCAGGAGATTACGAGAAATGTGTTACCAACTTCTACCAATCTCACGCGGGTTGGCCTGAAGTACGCATTGTCGACAAACTAGACCCAGTCGATCCGGTTGACCCACCTGTAGGTGGTGTTGCTGCATGGGATGCTGGCAAGGTTTATAACACAAGCGACCAAGTCTCTTACAAGGGGGCGGTATATGAAGCTAAGTGGTGGTCACAAGGCAATGAGCCGACCAAAGGTGACCCTTGGAAGCTCGTTTCGGGCACGCCAACCGAGCCACCAACGACTGAACCTCCTGTGACAGAGCCACCAGTAACTGAGCCTCCAGTAACCGAACCACCGGTGACGGAGCCTCCTGTTTCAGGGGACTTTATCGCATGGGAACCAGGTGTCACTCAAGTAGCCAATGGTGACAAAGTGACTTATCAAGGTAAGTGTTTTATTGCGAAAAATGGTCCGGGTGTATGGGAAACGCCAACCCAGAGTAACTGGTTCTGGGATGAGATCTCTTGCCAGTGATTGAACAATAAATAGTCTAAGTATCTATAAAGACTCTGCTTTTTAGTAGGGTCTTTTTTTATTCATTTGATTGCCTATTTGTGCAATCTAAGTTTCCAATAACGTCTTTTCTCTTTTGTTTTTTAGTCCATTAAAATTCGCGCGCAATTTTTATCAACATTTTTGAAAACAGGTACGCTTACATGTCTACTAAACTGGCTAACCCAGCGCCGCTAGGCCTAATGGGTTTCGGTATGACCACGATTCTGCTTAATATCCACAACGCAGGATTCTTCCCAATTGACTCAATGATCCTAGCAATGGGTATCTTCTACGGTGGTCTTAGCCAAGTTCTTGTTGGCATGATGTGCTTCAAACGTGGTGATACTTTCGGTACGACTGCATTTACGTCTTACGGTCTGTTCTGGCTAACACTGGTTGGCCTAATCGTAATGCCTTACATGGGTCTTCCTGCAAGCCCAGCACACTTTATGGGTTGGTACCTACTGCTATGGGGTATCTTCACTGGCTTCATGTTTATTGGTTCTCTATGCTACCCAGTAGCGAAGCAAGTCGTATTTGGTTCTCTTACTATCCTGTTCTTCCTACTAGCTGCACGTGACTTTACTGGTAGTGAGCTGATCGGCACTATCGCAGGCTTTGAAGGTATCTTCTGTGGTGCAAGCGCAATCTACTTCGCAATGGCTCAAGTACTAAACAACGAGTACGGTCGCACGGTTCTTCCAATCGGCGAAAAGCAAAAGCCTCAAGTTGCAACGCAAGAAATCGCAGCATAATCGCTTCGAATTGAATGCAAAAGAAAAGGGTTAGCCACTGGCTAACCCTTTTTTAATGTCCTTTTCGGACCACTGCTTTTTCTTATATACCCGCCAACCTGCTGGGGGAGGAGGTTAATGAGGCATTAGGTAGATGGTTGTTCTACTGTTTCTGCCGTGTCACTATCCGCTGTAGGCGCCTTGCCTGTTTTACGTTTGTACTTTTCTTCCCAGTAGTCAGCACCTTTGATACCAAGCGCAACAGGGTTGAATGTGTACTCTGTAACCCCACGTTTTTGCTGCTCTTCATAATCAGCTAGAGCTTTTAGTGCTGGCTTAGACATGAAGAAGATGATCAGAATGCCGACAATATTTAGCCATGCCATTAGACCTACGCCTACGTCACCCATTGCCCACGCAAGGTTAGCTGTTTTAACCGTACCGTAGAATACCGCGGAGATCAGAATGACCTTCAAGATAAACATCAGACCGTTTACTTTTACTGTGCGACGGATGTAAGCGATGTTGGTTTCTGCGATGTAGTAGTACGCCAAAATCGTTGTAAAGGCGAAGAAAAACAGAGCAATCGCGATGAATGGTTTACCCACACCCGGAAGGGCACTTTCAATCGCCATTTGCGTAAATACAGGACCATTTGCACCGATATCTGCTGGAAGGTTCTGTACTAAGAACGCACCTTCGACTGCACCGTGTACGTTGTACGCACCCGTGATAAGAATCATAAATGCGGTTGCTGAACACACTAGCAGTGTATCGATGTAGATAGAGAACGATTGAACCAGACCTTGCTGTGCTGGGTGATCAACACTTGCTGCTGCTGCTGCGTGAGGACCAGTACCTTGACCTGCTTCGTTAGAGTAAACACCACGTTTTACACCCCAACCAATCGCAGCACCAATACCCGCCATCGGTGTGAATGCATCACCAATGATCATGCCAACAATACGTGGAATTTCACCGATGTTAAGTAGGATGATAACGAATGCTGTGATGATGTACGCCAGAGCCATGAACGGAACTACGATTTGAGTGAAGTTCGCGATTCGTTTCACACCACCAAAGATAATGAAAGCAAGAATGACACAGACAACCGTACCAGTGAAAATTTTAGCGAAACTGAAGGTACCAATAGCGGTTTCAATCATGTCACCTGAGCCAAATGCTGCTTCTACTGCGTTACCAATACTGTTCGATTGAACGCCAGGAAGTAGAACACCACATGCAAAGATGGTTGCGATAGCGAAGATCCAAGCGTACCACTTTTGACCCATTGCTTTTTCGATGTAATAAGCTGGACCACCGCGGAATTCGCCTTCGTCTTCTTCTTTATAAATCTGTGCGAGTGTTGATTCTGCGTATGCGGTTGCTGCGCCAAAGAAGGCGACAACCCACATCCAGAAAACAGCACCTGGACCACCGAAACCGATAGCGGCTGCAACACCTGCAATGTTACCTGTACCTACACGGCCAGATAGTGAAACGGCCAAAGCCTGAAATGATGAAATCCCCTTGGTTGAACTCTTACCAGAAAGTAGCAAGCGCCACATTTCAAAGAAGTGACGAATCTGCACAAAGCGCGTCATGATCGAGTAGAACAAACCAGCGCCAAGGCACAAATAAATCAGTACCGGACTCCAGATAATTCCATTCAGAAAATCAACTAATGACTGCATGAGTATTTTCCCTGTTTGTTATGGTTGTGGTTGTTTTTCGTACAACACATTACCCTTTTTTGTAATGCAATTGTTAACCTTTTTGACTAAAAATCCTTTGTAGCGTGATGATGAACACAGAATGGTTAAATATTGTTAAAAATTGGTTCTTGTTATGTTTGTGTGTGGTTTTTATTGGAAATGACAATGAATTGATTGAATATGCAGCACATTGTCATGAAAATATGCTGCGAGATATGGAAGTTATATCTTCTGAATGCTATTCAACATGTGGAATAATGTTCTATTTGAAATGGTTTGCAGGTGTTTAGGCGTAACGGCTTAGGCTCAATTCTGAGTGATTTGTTACTTTGCTTTCTGCACCGATCATAATGTCGGCAAGGAGTTGTCCTGACCCACAAGCCATGGTCCAACCTAGCGTTCCATGTCCGGTATTCGTGAATAAATTGTCGTAAGGGGTCGCACCAATGATGGGTGTACCATCGGGCGTCATGGGGCGAAATCCTGTCCAAAATTCGGCTTGAGTGAAATCGGCACTTTGCGGAAATAAATCTCGAATCACCATTTCAATCGTATTCTTGCGCTTTTGCGGTAATGAAGGATCAAAGCCCGCAAGTTCAGCGGTCCCTGCGACCCGGATGCGATCGTCAAAGCGTGTCATTGCCACTTTATAGGTCTCATCCATGACGGTAGATCGCGGTGCAAATTGTTCACATTCAATCGGAACCGTCAGTGAATACCCTTTGACGGGATAGATCGGAATATCAATCTCAAGCTGCTTGAGTAACGCCGTTGAGTAACTGCCCGAAGCAAGTACAAACTGGTCTGCTTTAAATAAACCGCGATCCGTTTGGACACCCATGACCTTTTTGCCTACGGTAACCCAATTACTTACCTCTGTATTGAATTCAAACCTGACACCATAAGCTTTCGCCAGCTTAGTTAACTGCTGACAAAACTGGAAACAATCTCCGGTTTCATCATCGGGTAGGTACAACCCACCGACCAGTTTTTCTTTTACTAACGCTAACCCAGGCTCTTGTTTGATGCAGTGCTCGACGTTCATTAGCTGAAAACGTGTACCGCTTTGTTCTAACAACTTAAGGTCTTTTTCTATGGCGTCTAACTGCTGTTGAGATCGAAATACTTGTAACGTCCCGAGTTGGCGACCTTGGTATTCAATCGCATGATCACGTCTTAGCTGCTCTAAACAAGTGCGGCTGTGATTGGCGATGGATAGCATTCGTGCTTTGTTGATCTGATAGCGAGATAAGGTGCAATTAGACACCATTTTCGTAGCCCAGCGGATAAGCTCTGGGCTGAGAGACGGTTTTATTTTGAGTGGGGCATGCTCTTCGGTTAGCCATCTCACGGCTTTGAGTGGAATGCCTGGGGCTGCCCATGGTGAGGAGTAGCCGTAAGAGATTTGTCCTGCATTGGCGAAGCTGGTTTCCATCGCACTGCTTGGTTGGCGATCGATCACGGTGACCTGATAACCTGCTTGAGCTAGATACCAAGCTGAGGTCAAACCGATAACACCACTACCTAATACGATGACTTCCATTGATGTGCTCCACACATTTTAGATGTGCGCAGTTTGTCTTCTTTACCTTTTGTTAACAATCGATATAAATTACATCCAGCGTTTAGAAAAACTATAGGCTCAGGATGAAAAGTAGTGTCGTAAGTGGATTGTGGTTATTTAGCCAAGTAGCGGAACACAACAGTTTTACTAGTGCAGCAAAGGCATTGCACTTGACGACAGGCGCAATTAGCCAGCAAATTATCCAGTTGGAAGAGCAACTAGGCTTTACTTTGTTTGAACGCCATTCGCGAGGAATTAGGCTGACACCTAAAGGTTTGCAGTTATCTCAGACTTCGCAATTTCACTTCTCTGAACTTAGGAAAGCACTTGAAGAGCTACAGATTGAAAAGCCCCACAATGAAATTCGCCTCAAACTGACACCTTCTTTTGCATTTAAATGGCTGGTTCCTAGGCTTGAAAGCTTCCACCTAAATAACCCCGACCTGCAAGTACAGATTTTTGCAGAGGGAGCGCTTGTGAATAGTGAGCTGAAGGATTACGACGTTGCAATTGACTATGGTCCGCACCCGTATCGAGACAAAAACGCGAAGCGGATTCTTGATGAGCAACTTCTTCCAGTGATGAGTGTCAAATACCTTGAGGATCATGGGTGGCTAAAAACACCTAAAACGACACCAGAGCAATGGCGAGATGCGACGTTATTGCACGATGCTATGCCATGGGATAAAGCGCCGCGTGACTATGAGTGGCTCTATTGGGCATCAAGTATGGGGCTGGATTTTAAAACGGATTCTGGGCATTTCTTTAATCGAACGGATATGGCGATGTCCGCAGCTGAAGCCGGCGTTGGTATTGCGATGGCACGTATGGCGCTGGTGGAGGATGAACTTAAAAATAGTCGTTTGGTCTCACCATTTGAACCCGTTGATGCCAACGCAGGGTACTACTTGATCGTTAACACGAAAAGCGAACCAACCGAACGATTTAAAAAGTGGCTTTTACAACAAGTCCGGTTGTAACTACCGAGAGTTATGTTTGGTTCATGTGTTTAAGAAGCCACAATGAGTGAACACAGAAGATTAACAATGCGGAGTTATAACCTCAGATAAACCGCCTCTTACGAGGCGGTTTTTTTATGCATTTAAGCTTTATGCGTTTTGAGGTACGGCTTGAACCGGCGTGGGTGCCGTGGTCAGTTGTACAGAATCTGCTGTGAGATACGTGGTAGTGGAAGGGAAAGCAAATTGAGCTCCTTCTGCCGTAATGATCTTATCAATCAGCATCAGAAGTTCTTGTTGCAGGTTAAGGAAGGTTTCCCTATTTGTGGTGTTTAAATGAGCGAGAACCTCAATATCCAGACTGTACGCATTGAAGGCACTAAAGTGAACTCGAAGGGGAGAATCTAAAACATCTGGATGTTCTTGGAGTAATGCCGTGATTTTCTCTGTAATGAGCTGTAATTGCGCCATGCTCGTCTCATAGCGCAACCCGATAGTCGCTTTGAAAGGATAACGGTCACGGCGGCTATAGTTGATGATCTCTCGCTTGATAAGGTCACCATTAGCAATCGTGATTTGCGTTCTGTCTTTTGCTCTGATGCGTGTTGAGCGCACTCCTATTTGTTCTATGACTCCTGACTGGCTGCCAATTTGGCAGTAATCTCCAACTGACAAGGATTTATCTAAGAACAAGATAACCCCACCGATTAAGTTCTCCATAGTTGGACGGATAGCGAGCGCGATTGCCATCCCCCCTAAACTCAACCCCGTCACGATGCCGTAAACGGGAACGCCCAAGCGATTCAAACCATAACCAAGGCAAGCAATAGCGGCCATCGAACCCAGCAAAGTACCGATAATTTGTGTCAGGCTTTGGCGCAGTGTGGTGTTAGTGCGTTGTTTACTCATTAGTAGGCGACACGTTTTGTAAATCAACAGATAAGCGACTTGGCTGAGCAATAGCCAACAAATGAGCTCTATGACGATATTGAGTGTCGACATTAGTACGCCAGTTAAATTGAGTTGGTAGTCTGCGAGATAAAGAAAACCGCTTAGTGTGAGTACGGCAAGTATCGCTTTTGAAATTGGCGACTGGATATGGTTGTAGAGTAAAGCAAGCACAGAGATGGTCGCAGAAAGAGACAACGCCAGCCCTAACCATTGCCAGATTGCTTGGTCGCCATATTCCAGCATAAATACGCTAGGTAATGCTTCTACGAGGTGAAACCATGTTGGCGGAATAAGTCTTCCCGCGCTTAGCGAGTAATATTGATAGTAATCTAAGCTAGCTCCGGAATGAGAGGGTAAGTGTTTAACCAGCAAATAATCACTGTACAAGCCGTGCACGGTTTGCTCGGAAAAACGATACTGACCATCAGGTTGCTTGATCAACTCTAACCCCGTATCTGGAATTTGCCAGCGGGTTAGGGTGTTGCTATCGGGAATGAGAGATAAGTCTGTAGGTGGAGCTCGGTCGAGTATTTCCTTCATCAACATGACAGATTCAATAGCGACTCGAGTTTGGCTAGATTCTGGGACTTTAGACAGATCGAAGGCTTGCGTTGCTTTATCGAACAACGCGTAAATACGTTGTCGGTTTTGCTCTGTATTTTGAGCTGGATCTTCAATGATTTCGGTTAGTTGCTGATTGGCTTGTGACACCAAAGTATCAAAGCTTGTGAGTGCTTTTCGAGGGCTAGAGAGATCGGGAGGTGCGAGGGGGAAAGTCTCATTTGCCTGAGTGAAGAAAGCGAGAAGCACCAAACACCCAACGATCATCCATGATGTGATTGTTTTCATAACATTATCCTAGCCTTATGATTATTGGATAAGTTTAGTCAATGATTTTCATATGCGGAAAAAGCTAACGTTGTTATTCCTCTCTTTTGGACCATCTGAACAGAAATAATCCACTCCCCTGTGACTTGAACTGCTTTTCTTTGTTGAAAAAATCGGCAATATAAAAGAATAACCATTCACTCAATAGTTCAGGGAAGATGCATGAAAGACGAAACACTCTCGATCCATTTTGGCTACGAAACCGACCCAACAACCAAATCAGTAGCGACACCGATTTACCAGACGGTAGCGTATGAGTTTGATAATGCGCAACATGGTGCGGATTTATTCAATCTTGAAGTTCCGGGCAATATTTACACTCGTATTATGAACCCAACCAATGACGTGTTGGAAAAACGCATGGCAGCGTTGGAAGGGGGGATTGCTGGTTTGGTTGTGAGTGCAGGTAGTGCGGCAATTAACTACGCTATTCTCACGCTCGCGCAAGCTGGCGATAACATCGTTTCTACTCCTCAATTATATGGTGGTACTTACACCTTGTTTGCGCATATGTTGCCAAACCAAGGTATTGAAGTGCGTTTTGCCAAGGACGATAAGCCTGAAAGTCTTGCTGAGCTTATCGATGAGAATACCAAAGCGGTTTACTGTGAAAGCATCGGTAATCCGGCAGGGAACATCATAGACCTAGAACGTGTTGCCGAACTGGCTCATGCGCAGGGCGTGCCTGTGATTGTAGACAATACGGTCGCAACTCCAGTGCTATGCAAGCCAATCGAATTTGGTGCCGACATCGTGGTTCATTCGCTCACTAAGTATGTTGGTGGGCATGGTACGACGCTGGGTGGCATCATCATTGATTCTGGGAAGTTCCCGTGGGCACAGCATAAAGATCGCTTCCCAGTATTTAATCAGCCTGAGCCTTCTTACCACGGCGTGGTTTACACCGAAGCATTTGGTGAGGCGGCTTTTATTGGTCGTGCTCGTACCGTTCCTTTGCGTAATACTGGTTCTGCTTTGTCACCAATGAATGCCTTTATGTTGATGCAGGGGCTGGAAACGCTGTCGCTGCGTATGGAGCGTCATACCGAAAATGCGCTGAAAGTCGCGGAATACTTAAGCCAGCACGAGAAAGTGAGTTGGGTAAGCTACGCGGGTTTACCTACGTCGGAATTCTATCCATTGGCAGAAAAATACATGCAAGGTAAACCATCAGCGATATTGTCGTTTGGCTTGAAAGATGGTTATGAAGCTGGTGTGCGCTTTTACGATGCATTGAAGATCTTTAAGCGTTTGGTAAACATTGGTGACGCAAAATCGCTTGCATGCCATCCGGCGTCGACTACGCATCGTCAATTGAGTGAAGCGGAGCAAAAGCAAGCGGGTGTATCCCCAGAGATGATTCGCTTGTCCGTTGGTATTGAACACATTGATGACATCTTGGTAGACCTTGAACAAGCCCTTAATGCTTAATTATTGAATTAAAAGTGAAAAGCAGCTCTTTGATAGGGCTGCTTTTTAAAGACACCGTCGATATTCAACTTTCATTTCAGCCCCCGTTTCTTTTTCAAATCCCATTTCGTTTTCTATTCCAAATTGTGACCGAGCAGCATGCCTTAATCCCATAAATTCATTATGGTTGAATGGATAAATGATAATAACTATCATTCTCAGTGTTTGTTTTTAAATAGGTGAATAGTCATGTCGGGACTCAACTCAGTAGACAGCTTCGATCCAAGCAGCAGTTGGCAAGGGCTAACTCTGACCGATAAAGCTGCCAATCAAATTAACAAGCTGCTCGAAAAAGACGAATCTCTATGTGGCTTGCGACTCACAATTAAGCCTTCAGGTTGTGCGGGCTATGCGTATGTACTGTCCACCGTGGATGAAGTCATCGCTGACGATCTTGTATATGAGCATTTAGGCGCCAAGTTATTTGTGCCTCTTGATGCCATGCCTTATCTCGATGGAACAGAAGTGGACTTCATTTCACAAGGGTTGAACCAGATGTTCCAGTACAACAATCCTAAAGTACAAAGTGCTTGTGGTTGTGGTGAAAGTTTTAATGTGTAAAAGCGAGCACTGCTCTAGGGCAGTGGCTGGTTTTAAATGGTACCGACAATGACACAAAGTGGTATTGAGATCCAAGAAGATGTTCAAGCTTGGGTTGATGATGATAGTTACAAACAAGGGTTCTACAGCAATATTGCGACAGACCAGTTAGCAAAAGGCATCAATGAAGATGTTGTACGTGCGATTTCTGCCAAAAGAAACGAACCTGAATGGATGCTGGAGTTCCGACTTCGGGCGTTTCGAATTTGGCAAACCATGGAGGAACCGCATTGGTTAAAAGCGCACTACGACCCGCTTAACTATCAAGATTATAGCTATTATTCCGCGCCATCTTGTGGTCAGTGCGATGATACTTGTGCTGGCGATGAAGCATCACTAGACCCGGAGTTTTTGACTAAAGAAGTCGAACAAGCTTTTGACCTGCTGGGTGTGCCAGTTCGTGAGGGAAGCGAAGTCGCTGTTGATGCAATTTTTGACTCCGTATCGGTCAAAACCACGTACAGTGAAAAATTGGCAGAGAAAGGCATCATTTTTTGCTCATTCAGCGAAGCGATTCACAAGTACCCTGAGCTAGTACAAGAGTACCTAGGGACAGTCGTCCCGCCAGAAGATAACTTCTTTGCAGCGCTAAATGCTGCCGTTGCGTCGGATGGCACCTTCGTTTACATCCCCAAAGGTGTTGAGTGTCCTATGGAGCTCTCGACCTATTTCCGGATCAATGCTGCAAAAACAGGTCAATTTGAACGTACGATTTTGATTGCTGATGAGGGCAGCTATGTCAGCTATATCGAAGGATGTTCGGCACCATCGCATGATAATTACCAGCTGCATGCGGCGGTGGTAGAAGTGATCGTCCTCAAAGATGCTTACGTGAAGTATTCGACCGTACAAAACTGGTTCTCAGGCAAAGATACCAACGGCGGTATCCTCAACTTTGTGACCAAGCGAGCGCTGTGTAAAGGCAGTGGTTCAAAGATGTCTTGGACTCAATCCGAAACGGGATCTGCCATTACATGGAAGTACCCAAGCGTCATTCTCCAAGGGGATAACTCGATCGGTGAGTTTTATTCCATCGCGTTAACGTCGGGTAAGCAGTTGGCCGACACTGGCACTAAGATGATCCATATCGGTAAAAATACCAAGTCCACCATCATCTCAAAAGGCGTCTCCGCTGGGCACAGTGAAAACAGCTACCGCGGATTAGTGAAGATCTTACCGAGCGCTGAAAATGCGCGAAATTTCACTCAATGTGACTCGATGCTCATCGGTCCGGATTGTGGGGCGCATACCTTCCCTTACGTTGAAGTAAAAAACAACTCCGCTCAGGTCGAGCATGAAGCAACCACAACCAAAATTGGTGAAGACCAACTGTTTTACTGTTCACAACGAGGCATCGCTGAAGAGGATGCGATCTCAATGATTGTGAACGGTTTTTGTAAGGATGTGTTTTCCGAATTACCGCTGGAGTTTGCCGTAGAAGCACAAAAATTATTGGCAATCAGCTTAGAACACAGCGTTGGATAATGAAAAATGTTAACAATTAACAACTTAAAAGCCCAAATTGAAGAACAAGAAATTCTAAAAGGAGTCAATCTTCAGATTAACCCTGGAGAAATTCACGCCATCATGGGACCAAACGGTTCCGGTAAAAGCACGCTGGCAAGCACGCTCGCGGGACGTGAAGACTACGAAATTACCGATGGATCTGTCGATTTCAACGGCAAGGATTTATTGGAATTAGATCCTGATGAACGTGCAGGCGAAGGCGTGTTCTTGGCATTCCAATACCCTGTCGAAATTCCGGGAGTGAGTAACCATCTCTTCTTACAAGCATCAGTGAATGCGGTGCGAAAATACCGTGAACTTCCGGAATTGGAACGCTTTGAACTTGCGGATTTAATTGAGGAGAAAATTGAGCTTCTCAATATGCCGAAAGACTTACTTTCTCGCTCGGTAAACGTCGGCTTTTCTGGCGGAGAAAAGAAGCGTAATGACATCTTGCAAATGGCGGTACTTGACCCACAACTTTGCATTTTGGACGAGACCGATTCTGGATTAGATATTGATGCACTTAAAGAAGTTGCTAATGGCGTAAATAGCCTAAAAGACGGCAAGCGTTCTTTCATCATTGTGACCCATTACCAACGCATTCTTGATTACATCAAACCTGACTTTGTGCACGTGCTGTATCAAGGAAAAATCATCAAATCGGGTGATTTCTCTATGGTGGCTGAGTTAGAGGAGAAGGGCTATGGTTGGCTCACCGGAGAGGAGTAATTGTCTATTGCCATTCAGTGACTATTTAAAGCCTCGTCTGATTGAGTTAGATGAGGTTGCCAAATACCATTGGCAAGCCGCGTTAGCACAAGGATTACCGACTCGTCAGCATGAAGATTGGAAATACACCTCGCTTGAAGGCTTCGATGCCATTGATTTTTCCAGCCAGCGTGAGACTGATGTATCGATGGCTTTCGTTCAGGCTCACAAGCTTGATATGGATGCAGAAAGGTTAGTATTTGTGAACGGTCAGTTCCAACCTAATTTGAGTGATATTGATGGCGAGGCATTTCGACTTTCTTTACTTAATGGTGATGCAAAACAAGCGTTGCCTGCCGCGATTGCACCAGAAATCTTTTTGCATCTCACGGAAGCATTTTCCGATACGACTTTGTTGATTGAGGTCGATGCCAAACATACCGTAGACAAGCCTATTTACTTGATGCAAATTGAGTCTCGACCTCAAGGTGGTATGGCACATCATCGCGTACACCTAAAAGTCGGACAAAGTAGCGAAGTTAAAATTGTTGAGCACCTTCTTTCTGCTTGTCATGGCAATCGTGTGGCAGCAAGTTATTCCGGTTCGCGGCTTACGATGGAGGTTTCGGACAACGCTGAACTTACCCATTACAAGCTCTGCTTGGGTTCTGCGGAACATTACCATTTTGCTCACAATGATCTTTTCGTTGGACGAGATGCAAATGTATCAAGCCAGACCTTTTTGCTCGCTGGTCAATTGACGCGCCACCACACCAGCTGCCAGTTAAATGGCGAAAATACAGAGATTGAAATCAACAGCCTAGCGCTACCTAGCCATCAGCAAACGTACGACACGCGTACTTACCTTGAACACAACAAAGGGCATTGCACGAGTCAGCAACTGCACAAAATTATTGCCAGTCAGCAAGGCAAAGCAGTATTTAACGGCATGATCAAAGTCGCCCCAAACGCGCTCAAAACTGACGGACAAATGGACAATCACAACTTGTTGCTAAGTAAAGCGTGTGAGGTCAACAGTAAGCCTCAACTGGAGATCTATGCGGACGACGTGAAGTGCAGTCACGGTACTACCACAGGAGCATTGAGCAAAGAGCAGGTGTTTTATTTGCAGGCTCGCGGATTACCAAAGCACCAAGCTGAACAATTGATCACCCTTGCCTTTGCCGCGGAAGTCGCAGAGGCGATTGATATTGACGTTATTCGTACGCTGGTTTTACAGCATATAGAGTCCAAGCTAGCAGAGGTAAATGCATGAGCTCTTCCATAACAGCGCAACGAGCACACTTTCCAACCTTACATCAGGAAGTGAACAACAAGTCTTTGGTTTACTTAGACAGCGCAGCAAGTGCACATAAACCATCGGTCGTGATTGAACGAGTCGACACCTTTTATCGACATGAAAACGCAGCGGTTCATCGTGGAATCCATCATTTGAGTGCTCATGCGACAGACTTGATGGAACAAGCGCGTGATAAGGTTCAGCAATTCCTTAATGCCAAGCAGCGTGAAGAGGTGGTTTTTGTTCATGGAACCACGCATGGCATTAACCTTGTTGCGAATGCTTATGCGAAAGCGCAGTTGACGGAAGGCGATGAGATCATCGTGTCTGAGATGGAGCATCACGCCAATATCGTGCCTTGGCAAATGCTAGAACAAGACATCGGGATCAAAGTGGTGGTGTGGCCGCTAGAGCTTGATGGAAGCTTGAGTTTGGATACGCTGAAAATGCTGATGACTGGGCGTACTCGCTTATTAGCGGTCACCCACGTCTCTAATGTGCTTGGTACTATTAATCCGGTCAAAAATATCATCGAGTTGGCTCATCAGAATGGCACCCGAGTGCTGGTAGATGGGGCACAAGCAGTGATGCACCAAGCGGTCGATGTACAAGAAATTGACTGCGACTTCTATGTATTTTCAGGGCATAAGCTCTATGGCCCGACAGGAGTTGGGGTGTTATACGCGAAGAAAGAGCTGCTTGATATTATGCCTCCGTGGGAAGGTGGTGGTGCGATGATAAAAGAGGTCGATCTGTACCAAGGGACCACTTATAACGAAGCGCCATGGCGTTTTGAAGCTGGCACTCCTAATGTTGCTGGCATTATCGGTTTAGGGTGTGCGATTGATTATGTGCTCGATCTTGGGTTTGAAGCGATTGGTCGCTATGAACAAACATTGGTTGACTACCTCTACGATCAACTAAAGACGGTACCAGACATTGTCATTTATGGTCCTCAAGAGCGCTGCGGCGTAGTGTCATTCAACCTTGCACAAGTGCATGCCTTTGATGTGGGTAGCTTTTTAGATAAGTACGGTGTTGCGATTCGAACGGGACATCATTGCGCTCAACCTCTGATGAAATACTACCAAGTACCTGCGATGTGTCGTGCATCGGTTGCTTTATATAATAATCAACAAGATATTGATGTTTTGGTTTCTAGTCTAAAACGTATCCATACCTTGTTAGTCGGATAGGAAAGAGAAAGCAGTGGACCAAAAACAATTAATTAAAAACTTCAATCGATGTATTGATTGGGAAGATAAGTACTTATACATCATTTCGCTTGGCGAGAAGTTTGCTCGTTTACCAGAAGCGTTACAGACTGAGCAGACGGCCATTTACGGCTGTCAAAGCCAAGTATGGATTCAGGTACAAGTAGAACAAGGAAAAGTGCAATTGTTGGGTAGCAGCGACGCGGCTTTAGTGAAAGGGCTTGTCGCTGTGGTGTGCTTGTTATTGCAAGATAAAACACCGAAGCAGTTGTTGGAGACTAACATTAAAAGCATTTTTGCTGAGTTAGGTTTACAGCAACAATTAACTCCGGCCAGAAACCAAGGCATTGAAGCTATGGTTAAGAGTATCTTTAAGCAAGTTCAAGCGCTAGAAATGGCGTGATTTCTGCAGAGCTTCTGTGTTAGGTAATGGACGAGCGTTTGGCAAAGTCAGTGCGAAGGATCTTGGCTTTGTCCATCACGTCATAGCCTTTGTAGAGTTGACAAGTGAGATTGAGTGAATCAAGCGCGTAGGCTTTGCATTGGGAGCGGCAGCAAAGCTCGTTATTGGTGTCATTCAATTCAGCCATCATTCTGGTGTAGAGCTTTTTTAGGCAAAGTAGATAACTCATATCATCACCGCTATCACGAGCAGTCAGGGCGACGTCGAGACTCGCATGATAATACTCTGATAACCGTTTTTCAGACGGACCATGACGATTAAGATTCATCTCTGCAAGAAAGAACTCTGAAGTGGCCGTTTGTAATCTATCCTTATAGTCGTCAATCTCTGAAGTTAACCATGTCATCACGCAATCCATAAAACACCTTCCATCTGTTACTAGATCTTAATGATAATTATTATCATTTATAAATCAAGGCTTCTTATACGTTTTTATCGTTACTCCAGCGGTCTATTCCAAATGCTCATCGCGGTGCACTTTTCTTACCTTGCGTATAAATCGCATCTTCCTGACTATGCTTAGCAAATAGTCACGAGGAAGGGACGCTCATGTCTTATGTGTTTCACCGCCATTGTCACGCCAAGTTGCCTACTATTGCCAGAGGGGAAGGGGTTTATCTGTTCGATAGCCAAGGTAATCAATATCTCGATGCTTGCGGTGGCGCTGCCGTATCAAACCTTGGGCACAGCCACCAAGCTGTTAAACAAGCCATGCTCGATCAAATCGAAAAAGTACCTTTTGCTCATACTGGCTTTTTTACTAGTGAAGTAAGTGAGCAGTTGGCTGAGTTGATTTGCCAGCAAATGCCATCGCAATTCAATCACGTCTACTTAGTCAGTGGGGGCTCTGAAGCGGTTGAATCTGCACTAAAGATGGCAAGACAATACTTTGTGGAATGTGGTAAGCCAGAGAAAAAGCAGTTTATTGCTCGCCTGCAAAGTTATCACGGTAATACGCTTGGTGCGTTGGCTGTTGGTGGTAACGAATGGCGGCGTGAGCCTTTTAAACCCATTTTGCACCCAAGCCATCACATTGCGCCGTGCTATGCCTATCGTCATCAAAGAGAAGGTGAATCAGAGCTCGATTATTCACTGAGAGCTGCCAATGAACTTGAAGCTAAAATTTTAGAACTGGGCTCGGATAACGTCATGGCATTTGTTGCAGAGCCGATTGTTGGCGCAACAGCTGGCGCAGTACCTGCCACTCAAGGTTACTTCAAACGAATACGAGAGATTTGCGATCGCTATGATGTGTTGCTGATCATGGATGAGGTGATGTGTGGCGTTGGACGTAGCGGTAGCTTTTTTGCTTTTGAACAAGAGCAAGCCGTCCCAGATTTAGTCTGCATGGCGAAAGGATTAGGTGCGGGTTATCAACCTATCGGAGCCGTTGTTGCCAATGACAGAGTCTATCAAGCAATCGCGTCTGGTAGTGGCTTCTTTCAACATGGACATACTTTTATGGCGCATCCCGTCGCATGCGCAGCTGCCGTTGCAACCATTCAGACCATCGGTGACCAAAAGCTCCTGCAAGCCGTCAACCAACAAGGAGCAATGTTAAAAAGAGAACTCGAGTCAGCACTTTCAGACTTCCCGTATATTGGGGATATTCGTGGTAAAGGGCTGTTTCTTGGCATTGAACTTGTGGCAGACAAAGTAAGTAAAATCCCTCTGCCTAATTCAATTTTGGCAGACAAAAAGATCAAACATCAAGCGATGAAAAATGGACTGATGTGTTACCCAATGGGTGGCACGATTGATGGTGTCAATGGGCATCATATCCTTCTTGCTCCGCCTTTTATCATCGAACGAAGCCACATCGACGAGCTGGTGGAAAAGCTCACTCGTACACTCAGAGAGGTGTCGAAAACATGGTAATAAATTCCCCAATAGAAAGAGCTCGAATCGCGATTATTGCTGCGCCTAATGGAGCGAAAAAAAACAAGCAAGACCATGCTCAATTGCCGATGAATACTGAAGAAATGGTTGCCGAGGCGAAAGCATGTCAAACGGCAGGGTCTACCATGATCCATTTGCACGCGAGAGATGTGCAAGGCAGGCATTCTCTAGAGGTTGATGACAACTTAGAAATCTACCACGCGGTGAAAGCTGCGGTTGGGAATTCGATGATAGTTCAGCTCACAACTGAGGCTGTTGGTATGTATTCACCACAACAGCAAATGGCGCTGATCAAAGCGGTAAAACCAGAAGCCGCCTCTTTTGCTTTGCGTGAACTGATTCCTGATGAGCAGAGTGAGGAGCAAGGTCTTATCTTTTTTGATTGGGTCGCTGATCAGGGCATTCTCAGCCAAATCATTTTGTATGATCAGGCAGACATCGAGCGCTATTTCTCCCTAAGAGAGCGAGGCGTTTTACCAAAGCAAAACCAACACGCGTTAGTGGTACTTGGTCGATATCATGAGGCTCAACAATCTTCGCCATGGGATTTACGGGCACTGCATTTGGAGCGCTTTATCGAAGAGAACGTTAGATGTGCCGTGTGCGCATTTGGCGCGAGAGAGCAAGACTGTTTAACCCATGCAATGTTACTGGGATTGGATGTTCGGGTAGGCTTTGAGAACAACCATTTGAGTTCGGATGGTCAGCTCGCGAAAAGCAATGCAGAGCAAGTTCGGCGATTAAAAGAGATTTGTGAATTGCTCGATGTGCCCCTGCATGATGCGGAGAGTTTTCGCCTTAGCCTGAGTGGTAGTTGATTTGAGAGATTCCCGACTCAGTCGTTCCTCCTTCTCGAGAGTAACGGAGTTAGCCTTGGTTGATGCTTGGTTTTACATAGCGTCACATTCCTAATGTAACGAAGGAGCAATTAGGACACCTCTGTTTACGAGTTACTCTTCTAACTGGGGATTTGTTCGGTTCGACGTTTACCTCAGCCAGTTAGATGCTCAGTCCCTCACCATGTCATTCCCTAGAGCGACGAAGGAGCGAGTAGGGAATCGCTTCTTTTCTTAAGACACAAAAAAGGCTCCAATCGGAGCCCTTCTTCAAAGTTAATTTTAGCTTTCAGTCTGAGGGACAGGCTGACGTGCCGGATGCTTGATAAACACCGCCACGATAGCTGCAATTGCAAGCGCGAAACAGTAATAAGAGTTCGCGACAACTTCTAGTGGAGAAAGGTTAAATACCGAGCCCAATAGCAGAACTTGCGCACCGTATGGCAATACACCTTGGATAACACACGAGAAAATGTCCAACAAACTTGCAGAGCGACGCGGTGAAACGTTGTTCTCTTCTGCTAGTTGGCGAGCCACGCTACCTGATACGATGATGGCAACGGTGTTGTTGGCGGTACAGGTATTCACCATCGAAACCAGACCAGCAATACCTAGTTCACTTGCACGACCATTTGCTTCTTTCGAGTGGCTAGAGCCAAACGTACGGATGATGCCGCTCACTAGGTTAGTTAGAAACGCGAGACCGCCTTGGCGACGCATAAGCTCACTCAGACCACCAATCAGCATGGATAGCAGGAAGATCTCTTGCATGTTACCAAAGCCAGAGTAGATGTCTTGCGCGAAGTTGGTTAGACCGTAATCATCGATAGAAGACAAGCTCACGCCGCCTGCCAAAACGATACCAATAGTAAGCACGACAAACACATTCATGCCTGATACAGCAAGGATAAGAATCGTCACATATGGCAGCACTTTCAACCATTCAATAGGACCGGTTTCTGGTACTTGAGTCGCTGTGCTGTTGAAGGCGAAGATCACAAGCGCAACCAGTGCTGCTGGTAGTGCGATACGGATGTTCTCTTTGAATTTGTCCTTCATCTCACAGCCTTGAGAACGGGTTGCCGCAATCGTGGTGTCTGAGATGATCGAAAGGTTATCACCAAACATTGCGCCGCTAAGCACTACACCAGCAGTCAATGGAAGACTCATACCTGCTGATTGAGCAATGCCCAGAGCAACAGGCGCAACTGCTGCGATGGTACCCATTGAGGTGCCCATCGCTGTCGCAATAAATGCAGAAATCAGGAAGATACCCGGCAAGATCATGCTGGTTGGAATCGCAGAAAGACCAAGGTTAACTGTCGCATCTACGCCGCCAGACGCTTTTGCAACTGCAGCAAAGGCACCGGCAAGCAGGTAGATCATACACATCGCGATGATGTCTTGATGACCAACGCCACGCATAAAGTGTTCGATAGAGCGATTGAGTTTGTCTTTGCTTAGGATGAGCGCAAGGATCACAGCAGGCAATACCGCGATAGGCGCTGGCAGTTGGTAGAAGGCGAAATCAACGCCTTGCAAGGATAAGTAAGTGCCCACGCCAATAAACAGCGCAAGGAATAGCACTAAAGGTAAAAGTGCGACCGCTGATGGTGCGATTGCTTTATTAGAATTTTTAGAACCAGACATGTGAACGACAACATAATCAACAAATAAGGCGAGCAGACTAATCTGACACCAAAGACTTGTCAACGTCTAGACGTCTAAATGGCTGGTTATTTTTAATCGAAAAGACCAAGAAAAAAGGCTCACATAACATATCTTATTGATACTGTGAGCCTTTGTAGAATTTTACTTGTGTAGAGTATTTATGCTTTTTTTCGTTTGAGGAGTGCGAAGATCATCAGTGAGAACAACAACGCTGCGCTCGACCAAACCACGTAGCGATGCTCGGTATAGAACTGGCTGAGAACGCTTAGATGCTCAAACGCAAAGTTAGTGAGCAAACTGAACACGGCAACCCAAATGGTGGTTGCAAGGGCGTTGCCCAATAAGAACTCTTTACGCGACATCTTAGCAATGCCACAAGCAAGCGGCATAAACTGTTTCATTCCTTCAATAAAGCGGCTGACAACCAAGCAAGCAGGACCATACCTCTGAATTGTATTTTGTAGCTTCAGCATTTTAGGGCCAGAAATATAGCCTTTCTTGTCTAACCAACCTTCAAAGTAATAGCCAATCAGGTAGCCGCACGTGTTGCCAAAAAAGCAACTCAACCAAGAGACTATCATCACTAGGCTAAGGTTCATGACATGCTCAGATGAGATGATAGACGCCGCAATCATCAGCGATTGCCCCGGCATCGGAATGCCAATACCTTCAAGAAAGATGCTGACGATAAGGGCGAGATAGCCATATTGCTCAAGCAGCGGCTTCATCGCCATCAGTAAATCATTAATGTGTTCCAAATGCTTTCCTCTAACCAAAGTGGAACGAAGCTGGAGTGATACTCCTGTTAGTTAGCTTGGTCAATCGACGTTGTTCTCAAATAGTCAAATCTGACATTCCGTTGATAATAGTGGCGCGTATTTAGTCTTTTAGGTTACGCCTTACTAAGTCGTGCATTTGCTTAATCGTCATCAATGCTAACCAGATGATCTCTTCGACAGAGCGCTGTCCTGCGGTCGAGGAGGGATGATTGGCATCGGTTTTATTGCTCAGTGCTGGCAGCTCATGAACACGATTGTCACGAATCGTACTGATCAACGCATCCATCGCATCATGAATCAGGCGTTCTACTTGCAATGAACCTTGGTAATGGGTGCCCCCTCTCACTAGAGGGATCAGCAAGCAGAGGTAGTGACTCAACAAGCGATAATGGCTCAACATATCTTCATAATAATGCGGATCGGCGCGAGTGTGCCTTGGCTCTTGCTGCATCTCGTTGTAAATCAGTTCAAGATCGCTTTCTGCAGTGAGCATGGCGGCACGTTGCTTAGTGAGCGCCATGTGATCACGTTGCTCTGTGTCGACTTGTAACTGCTCATAGCAATACACAAATAAGCTTTTTGAACTATCGAGCGCTTTTAATGCTTGGGTATGAATCTCCTTACCTCGCCACTGCGGCCACAATAAGCCATAACCGAGTAGGACAATTGCGCCACCGACGACATTGTCGATCAAGCGCGGAGCGGCAAAGTCGAGCCCCTGGTGTGCCATGGTTTGATAAACCAAAATCAACAGCGCGGTAATACAGCCAATCGCCAGCGAGTAATGGCGCATAATATTGAGCATTGCGATGGGTAATAGGACCGCGATTAATACAAACAAGATGGTCGTTGGTACGCCAAGATGAATCAAGGAGGTGGCGAAGAGTACCCCAAGTGCTGTGCCTAAACAGCGTTGCCAAGTTTTACTTCGGGTTGCCAAGAAACTCGGTTGAATGACCATCAACATGGAAATCAACACCCAATCCGGGCGAATCAATTCAAAGTATTCAGCAATCCCAGCTCCAAGAGCGAACATCAAACCAACGCGAGTCACATGGCGCCAAATTGGGTTGCCTCGACTTGGCAAACGAAAAGACAGCTCGAATGGTTGCACCTCAAAGGAGCGTTCATAAGCGGGCTCATTGAGCTCAATACGACGAGAAATATGCTTTACCGCGTATGCCCAGTAGCGAAAGCGAGGTTGGTCTTCTAGCTTCACCGCCTCAATCAAATCATGGGCTTCCTGCTCTAGTGAGCTCAAGTGTTTCATCTCTTCATGCGTGTTATGTAAAAGCTGCTTGGCTTTGTGTCTTAATCTTTGCTGGCAGTGTTGGCTCCAAACCAAGAGCAGATCTCGTTTCGGTTTGCTGGATTGAAATTGCTTAAGCAGATCAGGGTTGCTGGTATGGCTGCTCAAGACGACTTCAAATGTATCGAGCGCCAAAAACAAAGCCTGACGTAGAGAGTTGGCGTCTTCATGTTTCGAGCGAAAAGATTCTGATTGCAGTGCTTGTTGGAACAGTTCAATCAACTGATATTTGATGCGTCGTTTCGGAGCATCGGTTTCGCTTCCAAGTAAGAAAGCTTGGCGATATTGAATGTAGTCCGCTAGCGTCTCGTAAATCGCAGAAAGACAAACACGCAGCGCGTAATGTTTCCATAAGGCAAACCAAAGCCAACTGAACAGCGCAAAAGTGAGTGGTCCCAACACCAACATAGGATAGAGACCAAGTACCGCGCTGGAATTATGTAGTGACAAGCTCACGACCGCGATCAGTAAGCTCGACATGCCAAGACGTCCCCAAAATGGACCATTCACTGCTGTACTTGCCAATATTGCTCCCATAACGCCGTAAGTCAGCCACAGCGGTAAGCCCATATTCAGCAGAGCATAACTGATGACGAGCGTAATGCTCCATGTAAAAGCGGTAATCGCAAAGCGTGTCCAGCGTCTAGGACCGGCAGTGTCTAAACCGCTGATCAATGCTGCAGGCATGGTCATTAAAGCTGTCATGGCGAGATTGATTTGGTTGAATAGCACACCCAATCCCATGAATAGGACAATCGCGCTGGTGGCACGCAAACCAAGGTTGAAAGAAGGGGAGTACCAGATTTTACGCAGAAAGGCAGGAGATAACGTCATAAACCCTCATTACAGTTGGCAACATCTTCAGTGTAACGCGAATATCTTTAGATGCACTGGCTTCAACCACAGTTTGAAAAATTGAAGCGGAGTCGTTATCTAACCGACGCCTTTTCCAAGTTGAGTAAATAGCCAATCATTGAACAGCGAGACTTTTCGCGCCGCTAGACGGTAGTTCGGCACAAATACGTAATAGCCATAATGGCTATGCATACGCAATTGTTGGATGTGGTAGACCTCATCTCTCGACATCGCCTGCTGCACCATAAAATCAGGCAGGAGGGCAAGACCTTTACCAAGCTTTACCGCTTCATAAGAGAGATAGAAATGCTCATGACCGACAGGGTGATAATGAATCGCGCTTCGCAGAGATTGCTCTAGTTTGAACTGCTCCCACAACTGCGGGCGCGTTGTTTGAGGAATAAAAGCGAAATCCGTAATGGATTGTTTGTCGTTACACGTTGAAGAACTTGATGAGCCCGTTAGCAGCAGCGTTTCTTGACGCAACAATCGACCATGTTCGTAGTGACTAGAGAGAGGAAGGCAACGGATGGTGATGTCGCTGTCTACATCCAACTGATTTATTGGACCATCACTGGTGCGAACTTTAACGCGGATGTCAGGATGGATTTGATGGAATTCATCAATGTTTGGCACCAACCACAAACTGGCGAAAGAAGGCGTAACATCGACCACCAGTAACTCTTGCTCTGTATCGGTTTGAATTAAGCTCGCCGTCGCATGTTGGATGATCTCCAACGCTTCGGTCACCTTGGGCAAGTAACGTTTTCCTTCTTCGCTGAGCTCAATACCATTGATACCACGCTGAATCAAAGGTAACCCAACCAGTTGCTCTAACGTCGCAATTTGTTTGCTCACGGCACCTTGAGTTACGCACAAACTCTCTGCCGCTTTAGAAAAACTCAGATGGTTAGCAACTGCAACAAAGGTTCGCAGCGCACGAATAGAAGGGTACTCACTGCCTTTTAGCATAAACTCATGTCCATTGATGAATGCTTAACCACAGACTAAGAGATTTTGGCTAGGAATCAAAGCGATGAGTTGAGGGGAAATACGAATCGCAGATACAAAAAGGGCCAACCCTTTCGAGTTGGCCCTTTCCAAACGTTTGGTGGAGCTGGCGGGAGTTGAACCCGCGTCCGAAAACCTTTCATCATTGGTACTACATGCTTAGTCGATCTTTAAATTCACCACCCACCTGCGAACCGACACGCTAATGAATGACTATCCTGAATTAAAATTCGCCGTTCATCTCTCAGGCGGGAGAATCCGGGCTAGCGCGTTTGGGTTTGATCCCTCGTTGGTCCCCGTCTTACGTGCGGAAGCTAGGGCGAGAGAGCTCTGAGCAGGTTATTAAGCTGCTAGTGCGTAGTTTTCGTCGTTTGCGACTATTTTTTTGCGGTTTGTTAACGAGGCCTACCGCACCTCGGCATGCACCTCAGACTTCTGAATTCCCGTCGAATCCTAAATCAGCCCCAGAGGTAATATCGGCATAGTAACAGAAAAGCCTAAGCTGTCCAGTACTATGCGTCTAAGTGGTCAAGTTTAACGCAGTGAACTCTTCATCACGCGTGCTTTTTCACGAGCCCAGTCTTTTTCTTTCAGATCGGTACGTTTGTCGTGAAGTTTTTTACCTTTCGCAACACCGATTTTGATCTTCACCCAAGAGCGAGACCAGTACAGTGACAATGCGGCTAGCGTCATACCTTCACGGTTGATGCGACCAAGAAGGTTGTCGAGTTCACGACGACTCATCAATAGTTTGCGCACACGTGTAGGGTTTGCGACAACGTGAGTAGAAGCTTGGTTAAGAGGCGTGATGGTCATTCCGCTGACAAAAGCTTCTCCGTCACGCATGAAAACGTAGCTTTCAGCGATATTGGCTTTACCTTGGCGAAGTGCTTTCACTTCCCAGCCTTGTAGCTCCAAGCCTGCTTCAATTTCATCGTCAATGAAGTATTCGTGGCGAGCTTTTTTATTCAGCGCGATAGTGTTGCTACCCGCTTTTTGCTTTGATTTTTTCTTTACCATAATGGACTCATTATACGGGTTGGATATGGGTTAGGAAATCCTTTTATTTGCGCTATCGTGGAATAAAAGTAGAATTGGCACAAGCCTTAAACATGTACGCGTATCGATAGGAGTGTGTATGAAGCAAATCAGCCGTTCTGCCTTGGTGTCTTTTAGTGCAGAGCAGATGTTCGATCTGGTCAATGATGTTTCTAAGTATCCTGAGTTTCTACCTGGTTGTTCAGGTTCACGAATCATTGAGTCTTCGGACGATGGTATGGTGGCTTCTGTCGATGTAGCAAAAGCAGGTATCAGTAAGACATTTACAACCTCTAACGAGATTATTCCGGGTCAAGCGATCATGATGAATTTGGTCGATGGTCCATTTAAGACACTGCGTGGTGGTTGGATCTTCACTGCTTTGGATGAGCAGGCGTGTAAAGTGGAACTGAAGCTTGAGTTTGAATTCTCAAGCAAGATGATCGAAATGGCTTTCGGCAAGATTTTTAATGAGCTAACCAATAACATGGTGAATGCTTTTACCAAACGCGCGAAACAGGTGTACGAGTGCTATGAGTATTGAGTCGGACATGATTCACGTGGAAGTGGTTTATGCGCTTCCTCAAGAGCAGCGTGTATTCAATTTGGTGGTAAACAATCAAGCAACGGTTGAAGATATTATCCGCCAGTCAGGTGTGCTTGAGCTATACCCTGAGATTGATTTGAAGAAGAATAAAGTCGGTGTTTACAGCCGTAACGTGCGATTAGATGCAACGGTACGCGACAAAGACCGTATCGAGATTTACCGCCCACTATTGGCAGATCCAAAAGAGATTCGTCGTAAACGAGCGGAGCAAGCAAAAGCCGCTGGTAGTGCAGACCCTGTGACAGGCGGTAAGCCCAATGCTTTGAGAAAAGCTGAGGAATAATGCTTTTGATTACGAACAACACCTCCCAATTGGGAGGTGTTGTTTTTTGTGAGGCTAACTTTCCTTGCTCTGTTGAGCAGAAATAAAAAAGCCTCCGTCAGGAGGCTTTAAGAATACTGTGAAAATAAAGGTTGTTTACTGAATCTTCTCGTAAAATGCATCGCTTTTCGGGTAGTCACCAGTGATGTCTGCCAGCGTGCCTTGGTCGTTAAACTGAACGATAAGATCTTTTTGCACTGAGTCACCGTGACCAGGAGTGTGGTGGTAAATGTAGTACCACGTATTCGGGTAGCCATTTTCAACCAACATAGGTGAACCAAGAACGTAGCGAACCTGTGCTTTAGTCATCCCAAACTTTAATTTATCAACCGCACTTTGTTCTACGTAGTTGCCTTGGTTGATATCAATGCGATAAACCAGTTTTTCCAATACCGAACATCCTGTCAGCAATGTCATTGCTAATGGTACGGCAACTAACCACTTCTTTAATTGCATAATAATTTCTTAGTAACCTTTAAAATACTGCGCTGATAATAAACAAGCTCGACGCAGATGTAAAAAGCTATGCGTCGTATGGTAGGGAATCTGACAACGAATTTTGAGTTGAGTTGCATTTATTCGCTGAGATTGAACAATAATTGGCGGAACATTGCGCATTCGTTTAGCGAAAAGCAAAAGTACTGGGGCAGTTGAAATGGGAGAGAGCCACTGAACTGATTGATATGCGGTGGCTCAGTAATAATCTTAAGCGGCGATAAGCAGTTCTTTAGCATTTGCCAATGTGGAATCTGTAATTTGACTACCACCAAGTAGACGAGCTAATTCTGCCACACGTTGCTCTTTATCTAGTGAGCGCATTTGTGTTTCAGTTTGACCACCTTTGGTGTGTTTTGCGACAAACATTTGCTGATGACCACAACCTGCGACTTGAGGTAAGTGGGTGACACACATTACTTGGGTCGACTCTCCTAGTTTGCGCAGCATCTTACCGACAACAGCGGCGGTTGGACCACTGATACCTACGTCTACTTCATCGAAGATCAAGCTTGGAGTATCTACTTTCTGCGCGGTGATCACTTGGATGGCTAATGAGATACGTGATAGCTCACCACCCGATGCCACTTTAGCGATGGGTTGCAATGGCTGACCTGGGTTGGTTGAAACCAAGAAGCAGACGCTGTCCATTCCCAGCGGTGATGGGTGGGTATTTTCGTTGTTCACTTCAATGCTGAATACCGCTTTCTCCATGCTCAATTCGTGCATGCTTTGTGTGATCAGTTTGTTCAACTCTTTTGCGTAGCGACTGCGTGATTTGTGCAGTTTTTCCGCTTGGGTCAAGAAGCTTTGATATTTTTGTTCAACTTCTTGAGCGAGTTCATCCAAACGTTCATCAGAGCAATCGAGCGCTTCGATTTGAGCCAACAGATCTTGATGGTGTTGATATAGCTCATCAGGCATAACGTGGTGTTTACGAGCCATTGACATCACTTTAGAAAAGCGTTCTTCGACATAAGCCATGCGACCCGGATCGACATCAATGCCATCAAGGTAGCTGCGAAGTTCGTTTTTAGTTTCTTCTAGCTGGATCATTGCTTCTGCCAGCATATTTGGTAGCTCTGCTAATTTCTCATCCAATTCAGCTAATTGAATTAGGGAGTGATTGGCCGATTGCAAAATACCAAGCGCATTGACTTCTTCACCTTCGTAAATAAGTTCGATGGCTTGCTGACAGGTAGCGGCAAGTTCACCGCTATTGGACAGTCGTTTGTGCTCTTGTTCGAGCTCTGCGAATTCTTCTTCACCTAGCGATAACTCATTCAGTTCTTTGATTTGGTATTCGAGCAACTGCTTTTGTGCCTGATTTTGCTGGCTGTTCTCTTTTAGTTGCTTGAGGTTATTGTCTGCCTGACGCCAATGCTGGTAAGCACTGCGTGTGCCTTTTAATAGGTTTAAATGTCCTGCATATTGGTCAAGCATTGCCATTTGGTGCTCGCTCTTCATCAATTGATGATGTGCGTGCTGTCCATGGATGTTGATCAACAACTGCCCAAGAGATTTGAGTTGTGAAAGTGGGACTGGGCTGCCGTTGATGAAGGCTCTAGAGCGACCTTCTTTGGTGATGATGCGACGCAAGATACACTCGCTGCCATCAAGCAGGTCGTTATCTTCTAGCCAACGCGTTGCGTGTAGATTGTTATCCAGTAAAAAGGCAGCGCTGACTTCTGTTTTCTCTTCGCCTTGGCGCACCATACCTGCATCGGCACGTCCGCCTAAACAAAGACCTAACGCATCAATTGCAATAGACTTACCTGCACCTGTTTCACCAGTAATGGTGGTCATGCCCTTTGAAAGCTCGAGCTGTAAAGACTTAACAATCGCAAAATTATTAACACTTAGATGAGCCAGCATTTTTATTTACCTGTATAACTGAACAATACTGTATAAGAAAACAGTATATACTGTTTCTTTATACAGTAAAGTCAGGTGCGGTATTTTTTCTTAAAGAAGCGGCTTTTTGTGATGAAGAGAAGAAAAATAGGTCGTGCAAAATGCAACGACCTATTTAAATTGAACAAGTTACGGACGAGTTGGGTTAATGGTGAGCGGTTCTAATGTGACGACTGCATTGACTCCCGCGCCAGGATGGTCGACGTAAGATGTGTCTTGCATCAGGGTGTAGTAAACATCAACGAAATCGTCATCATTGGTCAGAACCCCATCAGGAATTGCATCAATGATCTTGTTGGTGATCTGAGGAATAATGGCATACGCCTGCACCTCTGGATCTGGAATCGCCTTTAATACTTCTTCAGCAACTTGAACGAGCAGTTTTGCCAACTGTTTGTAATCCGTACCGTCATCTTGTTCCATCAATACAATGTCAGCCGCGCCCCAACGGTAACGAGACCAATGAATGATGATTTGATTCGGGTAATAGTCTTTGTTGTCATAATCCAAATATGGAAGCTCGACTAAATCTAACGTCGGCTCGTCGCGGCTTGGGTTCACCCCTGTGACGATGGCGTAGATTTCTGCTTTACCCGAGATCCATGGTTCTTGGTCATCAGAAAGACGGATCTTCTTCAGTTGTGTAGTCTGAATCGGTTGAACTGAACTTTCAGCGCTAGCGAGAAGTGGGGAATTAACTTGCTGCTTGTCCGCTAGGTATGGCTGAACCATCGTGGCTTGACCCAAGCTCTTCATCTCAGCTTGCATCGCTTGCAGACCTGCTTTTAGTTCTGCAGAGCTGTTATTGTCGACAACCAATACTGGTACGTCAGGAAGCTGATAGACATCGAGCTGGTGGATTTGACCATATACATCGTACGCTTCGATATACTGCCATTGCGAGTCATCACCGCTTGGCTCGAAAGCGAATAGGGGATCGACTTTCCCTTCTTGCCATACATTTAGCATCTCTTCATTCGCTAGACGGACTTCTAGCAACTGATCTGAGTATTGTTCGATGCCTTTCCATGTGCGGATTTGGTTGTCGGCTTGTACAAGCTGTTTACTGAAAGCAGCTTGAGGCGTTTGTTCAACAAAGGAAGATACTGGGACGCTAGTGTGCTCCGCGGTAATGTCCCGACGTAGCATTGGTTCCATGCTGGTATAGCTCTCACTAAGTTGCTGAGCGAGTGCGCGTTTTGTGTTGGTTATATCCTCGGCTTTTGCGTTTGATATATTGTTAACCTTTGCCTCCTCAGACTGGCAGCCCATAAGCGCTAAAGTACTGAGAGCGGACAATATAATTGTTTTTTTCATAGTGTGTCCTTTGAGATAGTTTGTATGAAATAGAGTTAATATTCTATTCATGGCAAGAATATCACCAGACACCTATCATTCAATTTGCTCTCCAAGATTTGTATAAAATCTGCCCACAAGATCAAATTTTATAAATCTAGATTTAGTAGGTTTTTATTTTGTGTCGCCTTAATCGGGATAGAGTAGAAAGCTGAAATATGAGCAAAGAAAAAAGGTTGATGCTTTCACACCAACCTTTATTGCTAAAACAGTTTGCTCGACCATCCAAGCTTATTTCTTAGTACGTGATAGTAGCTATAGTCTTTCGGGTGGATAAGTTTGAGAACGTTCGGGCTCTGGTAGATATGTATTTCATCACCTGGAGAGACGGGGAGCGAAACTTGTCCGTCACAACTTACTTCCTGAGTACCGCGGTTTTCTGGTGACACGACCAGTTTGATACGACGTTTGCCATCGACGACTAATGGGCGGCTAGACAATGTGTGCGGGAACATTGGCACTAAAGAAATCGCGTTTAAGCTTGGTGACAAAATAGGTCCACCACCTGACAGGGAGTAAGCCGTAGAGCCTGTTGGAGTAGAGACAATCAAACCATCGGCACGCAGCGAAAACGCAAAGCTGTCATCAATATAAACTTCAAACTCAATCATGTGCGCCACTTGTCCTGGGTGGAGCACGGCTTCGTTTAATGCCGCGTTATGGCTCTTGATTTGACCGTGACGATGGATCTCTGCTTCCAATAAGAAACGCTCTTCTTCTATATATTCGCCTTTTAATACGGCTTTTAATGCTTCTTTGAAATCGTCGGGGTTTAGATCCGTCAGGAACCCCAAGTTACCTCGGTTGACACCAATCACAGCAACATCGAAACGAGATAGAATACGAGCAGCACCCAGCATGTTGCCATCACCGCCAACTACGATAGCGAGATCTGCGTTTTTACCTAGCTCTACGAGGCTAGCAAACTGGCTTTGCGGGATTTCGTCTAAAATTGCAGCAAGGCGATCATCGATAAATACTTGGTAACCTTCGGATGTCAGCCATTCGTATAACTCTCTATGAGTTTGAATTGCCTGCTGATCTCGTGGTTTTCCGATAATCGCGATCACGTTACATGGGTTTTTCATAGCATTTCCGCATTAAAGAGGCTTGAATCAGGAATCTTCATCCCCATAATAATGGCAAGTTACCTAAATATGCGAATTTTTATGTGGTTAAAGCCCACAAAACGTGAGTGGCTTTAAGGACATTAAGTTGAATTCTGGAGATATCATGAGCAACGAAGAAAACAAAGTTACAGAAGAAGAGCTTGATCAAATCATCGAAGAAGCTGAGAAAGTAGAAGCCGCAGCGCAAGAAGCTGAAGCAGAACTTGAAGAAATTGGTGATGAGAAAGACGCTAAGATTGCTCAACTAGAAGCAGCACTACTGTCTAGCGAAACAAAAGTGAAAGACCAGCAAGATGCGGTTCTTCGCTCTAAAGCTGAAGTAGAAAACATGCGTCGTCGTACTGAGCAAGAAATCGATAAAGCTCGTAAGTACGCTCTGAACAAATTCGCTGAAGAACTACTTCCAGTTATCGATAACCTTGAGCGTGCAATCCAAGCTGCAGATGCAGAGCACGAAGTGGTTAAGCCAATTCTTGAAGGTGTTGAGCTGACACACAAGACGTTTGTAGATGCAGTATCGAAATTTGGTTTGAAAGAGATCAACCCAGAAGGTGAAGCATTCAACCCTGAATTCCACCAAGCTATGTCTATTCAAGAAAGCCCAGATCACGAATCAAACACAGTTATGTTTGTGATGCAAAAAGGCTATGAGCTAAACGGTCGAGTTGTTCGTCCTGCAATGGTTATGGTTGCTAAGTAATCAAATAACTCATTGATATAAATATATTAAAACGCCTGCTATTCAATAGCGGGCGTTTTTGTTTCAAACATCTCTATCAACATATTCATCTCTCTGAATATGTGCGCAAAATGAAATTTGATCCCCTTCAAATTTTTTCTTATTGGTAAAAAATTTTCCAATAAGGGATATCCTTTCTTTATCTTGCTTACTTATGGAATGGGTGTGTCTATAAGTACCTGTTATCACTCGCAATCAAAATTTAATTCTGAATATGAATGTAGAACTAGTGGTTTACTTCTAATGTCATTTATTAACAATCCTGTAAAGAAAGTCTTTATTTTGTAACTGTGGTGTGTATTATTCGCGAGGTCTGCCGTAAAAACCAGCAGATGTAACTATAAAAGCATAAATAGCAAACACAACATTTTGGAGATTTATGATGGATAAATCGCTTTCTAGCAAGATTTTTATCGGCTTGTTTGCGGGTCTTCTGATCGGTACTGCAATTCAGTATCTTTTTAGTGGCGTTGCTCTCTTTGATACATATTTACTTGGCGCAGCGGAAGGCGCTGGTGGTATGTTCGTATCATTGATTAAGCTGTTAGTAGTACCTCTTGTTTACGTATCTATCGTATGCGGTATCGTGGACCTAAAAGACATCACGGCTTTTGGTCGTCTTGGTGGTAAAACCTTTGCTCTATACATTATCAACACCATCATCGCGATTACTGCGGCACTGACTGTTGGTCTTATTTTCCAACCGGGTGCTGATGCAAATCTGGCAGGCACGATTTCAGAAACTGTTAACTTAACAACAACTGAAACACCTGACATTTTCTCGTTGGTTGTAAACATCGTTCCAAGCAACCCTGTACAAGCGTTTGCAAATGGCGACATGTTACAAATCATCTTTATGGCAATTTTGACAGGTCTTGCTATTCAAGCTTTGGATTCTCGAGGCGGTCCGGCAATTCGTACGTTTAAAATGGCGAACGAAATCATGATGAAGCTGGTTGGTTTAGTAATGAGCCTTGCACCTTACGGTGTATTTGCTCTGATGATTCAACTAGGTGCAACACTGGATGCAAACACGCTGATGTCTGTTGCTGGCTACGTAGCACTTGTTGTTGCAATGCTAGTGTTCTGGATTTTCTTCTTCTACCCAATGGCGGTAGGTATTGCGACGGGCACTTCTCCAAAAGCGTTCCTACGTGCAACTCGAGAGCAGATCCTATTCTCACTATCAACTGCAAGTTCAAACGCAACTATCCCGGTAACAATGCGCACGCTAACTGAGAAGCTTAAGGTTTCTAAGTCGGTTGCTGGTTTCGGTGTACCGCTGGGCGCAACAATGAACATGTCTGGTGTTTCTATCTATATCGCACTAGCAACTATGTTTGTCGCAAACGCGTTTGGTCAGCCAATCAATACTGCTGATATCTTTACTCTTGGTCTAACTATCTTGCTACTTTCTATCGGTGCTGGTGGTGTTCCGGGCGGCGGCGTAGTGATGGTAGGTGTTCTATTACACCAACTAGGTCTTCCACCAGAAGGTTTAGCAATCATTGCAGCTGTAGACCGTATCAATGATATGTTCTGTACTTCATCTAACGTAGTTGGTGATACAGCAGTAAACACTATTGTTGCGAAGTCTGAAGGCGAGATTGGTAAAGAAGAAGTCGTAGACGCAGAGCCTGCACAAGCAAGCGCATAATTTGCAATACACTCTTAGTTGAAAAGCGAGGCTATATGCCTCGCTTTTTCTTTTATAGAAACGAGAATCGAGATTGAAGAGTCGAAGGGGCTGAGTTGCGCTCGTCTCTCGCCTTTTGCGCAACTTTTTTTTGTTTTTTTTTCACTCTCTCCCTTGAAAAGCCATTTGCAGCCCTTATCTATTGGGCATAAGAGAAGCAAACAACATTACTTTAGTTTGTGAGCAAGGGTTGAAACCCGATTCTAAGTCCCCACATAGGGGATATAGCAAAACAAAATAGAATTTATTCGGAGATAGCCTGATGGGTAAAATCATTGGTATTGACTTAGGTACTACTAACTCATGTGTTGCTGTACTAGACGGCGACAAACCACGTGTAATTGAAAACGCAGAGGGTGAACGTACTACTGCATCGGTTATTGCTTACACTGACGGTGAGACGCTAGTAGGTCAACCAGCGAAACGTCAAGCAGTAACTAACCCAACTAACACGCTATTTGCAATCAAGCGTCTAATTGGTCGTCGTTTTGAAGACGAAGAAGTTCAGCGTGACATCGAAATCATGCCTTACAAAATCGTTAAGGCTGACAACGGTGATGCATGGGTAGAAGCAAAAGGCCAGAAAATGGCGGCTCCTCAAGTATCTGCTGAAGTTCTTAAGAAAATGAAGAAAACTGCTGAAGACTTCCTAGGTGAGGAAGTAACTGGCGCAGTTATCACAGTTCCTGCTTACTTTAACGATGCTCAACGTCAAGCTACTAAAGACGCTGGTCGTATTGCAGGTCTAGAAGTTAAACGTATTATCAACGAACCAACAGCGGCTGCTCTAGCATACGGTCTAGACAAGTCTGGTGGCGACCGCACTATCGCGGTATACGACCTTGGTGGTGGTACATTCGATATCTCTATCATCGAAATCGATGAAGTTGAAGGTGAGAAAACATTCGAAGTTCTAGCAACTAACGGTGACACTCACCTTGGTGGTGAAGACTTTGATAACCGTCTAATCAACTACCTAGTAGACGAGTTCAACAAAGAGCAAGGCATCAACCTTAAGAACGATCCACTAGCAATGCAACGTGTTAAAGAAGCAGCAGAAAAAGCGAAAATCGAGCTTTCTTCTACTTCTCAAACTGACGTAAACCTACCTTACGTTACTGCTGATGCAACTGGTCCTAAGCACATGAACATCAAAGTGACTCGTGCGAAACTAGAATCTCTAGTTGAAGACCTAGTACAACGTTCTCTTGAGCCACTAAAAGTTGCTCTAGCTGACGCTGACCTATCAGTAAACGACATCACTGACGTAATCCTAGTTGGTGGTCAGACTCGTATGCCTATGGTTCAAGCGAAGGTTGCTGAGTTCTTCGGTAAAGAAGCTCGCCGCGATGTAAACCCTGATGAAGCAGTAGCAATGGGTGCTGCAGTTCAAGGTGGTGTACTTGCGGGTGAAGTTAAAGACGTACTTCTACTAGACGTTACTCCACTGTCTCTAGGTATCGAGACAATGGGCGGCGTAATGACTAAGCTAGTTGAGAAAAACACGACTATCCCAACTAAAGCGAACCAAGTTTTCTCTACAGCAGAAGACAACCAGAGCGCGGTAACTATCCACGTTCTTCAAGGTGAGCGTAAGCAAGCGTCTTTCAACAAATCTCTAGGTCAATTCAACCTAGAAGGTATCCAAGCTGCACCACGTGGTATGCCACAAATCGAAGTTACTTTCGACCTAGATGCGGATGGTATCCTACACGTTTCAGCGAAAGACAAGCAGACTGGTAAAGAGCAGAAGATCACTATCCAAGCTTCTGGCGGTCTAAGCGATGACGACATCGAGAAAATGGTTCAAGAAGCAGAAGCTAACAAAGAAGCGGACAAAAAGTTCGAAGAGCTAGCAACTGCACGTAACCAAGCTGACCAAATGATTCACGGTACTCGTAAGCAAGTAGAAGAAGCTGGTGAAGCCCTACCTGCAGAAGAGAAAGAGAAGATTGAAGCAGCTATCTCTGAGCTAGAAACTGCACGTAAAGGTGATGACAAAGAAGCGATCGACGCTAAAGTTCAAGCGCTAATGACTGCAGCTCAAAAGCTAATGGAAATCGCTCAACAACAAGCTCAAGCGCAACAAGCACAAGGTGCTGACGCTGGTGCACAACAGTCTCAAGAAGACGATGTTGTTGATGCTGAGTTCGAAGAAGTTAAAGACGACAAGAAATAATATTTCTTAACTAGGCGGCTTATGGTCGCCTAGAGTCGATAAGACTTTTGTGTGCGGGCGTTTGGGGTAACTCTTACGCCCGTCTGTTTGTCCAAGCTGTCTTTCTAGTTAAGTATTTTGCAATAAGTGCACTTACCTAGAACGATACAAACACCAAGCGGTAAATCATGCCGTTTGCAGTAATTAATTGGTGACGAAGAACATGTCAAAACGTGATTTTTACGAAGTATTAGGCGTAAGCCGTGATGCCTCTGAGCGCGATATCAAAAAGGCGTACAAGCGTCTAGCAATGAAATACCACCCAGACCGTAACCAGGGTGATGAATCTGCTGCGGATAAGTTTAAAGAAGTAAAAGAAGCGTACGAAATTCTCACTGACCCTCAAAAGAAAGCGGCGTACGATCAGTATGGTCATGCTGCTTTTGAACAAGGCGGTGGCGGCTTCGGCGGCGGCGGTTTTGGTGGCGGTGGTGCTGATTTCGGCGACATCTTTGGTGACGTTTTTGGTGATATCTTTGGCGGCGGTCGTCGTGGCGGTGGTCAGCAACGTGCGCAACGTGGCGCAGACCTACGTTACAACATGGAACTGTCGCTAGAAGAAGCTGTTCGTGGCGTATCGAAAGAAATCGAAGTACCAACGCTTGTTCATTGTGATACCTGTGACGGTAGCGGTGCGAAGAAAGGTTCTTCAGCTGAGACTTGTGGAACCTGTCATGGTCACGGTCAAGTTCAAATGCGCCAAGGTTTCTTTGCTGTGCAGCAAACCTGTCCTACCTGTCATGGTAAAGGTAAGATCATCAAAGACCCATGTAACGAATGTCATGGTCAAGGTCGCAAACAGAAAACTAAGACACTTAACGTTAAGATCCCAGCAGGTGTTGATACTGGCGATCGCATTCGTCTATCTGGCGAAGGCGAAGCTGGAGAAATGGGTGCACCAGCAGGTGACCTATACGTACAAGTTCACGTGAAAGAGCACCATATCTTCGAACGTGAAGGCAACAACTTGTATTGTGAAGTGCCAGTTAGCTTTGCTATGGCTGCTCTAGGTGGTGAAGTTGAAGTTCCGACACTAGATGGTCGTGTGAACCTTAAAGTACCAACAGAAACGCAAACAGGACGTATGTTCCGTATGCGCGGTAAAGGGGTGAAAGGCGTTCGTGGTGGCGGTGTTGGTGACCTAATCGTTAAGCTTGTAGTAGAGACTCCAGTTAACTTGAGCGCTCGTCAGAAAGAATTACTTAAAGAGTTTGATGAATCTTGTGGTGGCGATGCTGCAACTAAGCACAAACCAAAATCTGAAGGCTTCTTCAACGGCGTGAAGAAGTTCTTTGATGACCTAACAAGCTAATTGCTGGTTAGTTGAATCCAAGAAAAAGCCTGCTGTGATGCAGGCTTTTTTGTATCTGCTTTCTTTTTATTTAAAGTGACTTTATGGCATCGAACTTGTCGTCTAAGTTGTCTTTATCTATTCTCGAAAGGGCTAATCCCAACATGCACTCGGTGACTCTATGTTGGTGGATGTTAGGGTTATTTTATTTACCCCACTAGGGAAACAGCTATCGCCGTTTTGCCCTAAATCGGCTTTTGCCGTTGCTTCGATAACATAAGCTGCGCTGGATGTGCTTGCGATATTAAATGAAAAGCGATTTGAATCGGAGTCGCAGATCGTACAAGTCCCGCCAGAGATGATACTACTCCAATCGTACCCACCGTTGTAAGAGGTTTCTAGCTCCAGCTGTATGCGACTGATATCGCTTAGAGCAACGGTGCGGTGTGCCGTAATGGTGTGGTTGGTATATGACGGATAAGCGATAGCCGCGATGATTCCAATAATCACAACTGCTATCAGTATTTCGATCAATGTCATCCCTCTAAATCGTTTGTTGTATCCGTTACAACCAGAAATTCGAATCATGACGAGTAGTTTCCTTTTCACTTTTCCGCCTATTTTTCTCAGGTGATAGCATCTGCGCAAGATGAATTACGGTCCTCTTGCCGTTTGCATAGGAATTTGGGAAATGCCTCGCGGGTTTACATTATTGGAGCTTCTGATCACTATCGCCGTGCTGAGTGTTTTGCTCACGGCTGCTGCTCCTTCTTTCCAAAATGTTTTTGAAACCAACAAAATGCAGCGCTTAGCGAATGAACTGCATGGCTTTGTTATTCAAGGTAAGTCAGAAGCGGTATTGCGCCGAGAGAGGCTTTGGGCACACCTGATCATGTCTGGAGGTTCATCCAGTGATGGTAATTGGCGCATTGAGCTCACAGATAATAGCTCCGAGGGAGTCGGTACGGTTTTATTCTCGTTTTCAGGCGCGCCTTACAAGGGCATTGTGGTTACTCCGAGCTACGCTTCAGACCAAATCAGTTTTGATGACGTCCATGGTCGCCCTTCTTCAGGCAACATTCGCTTTTACCCGGTCGGAGAGTCTTCTAAAGCCTTAAAACTTATCTCTCACACTTTGTCTGCGCGTGTCCGGGTATGCAGCGACAACAACAATACCGAGTTCTTCGGCTATTCAACCTGTTCTTGAGGAATGAATATGTATAAGCAGAAAGGCGCGAGCCTCGTCGAGTTTATGATTGCATCCTCTTTAGGGCTGATTGCTCTAGCTATTGTTGGATCGCTTTACATCAGTGGACAAAAAGTGGCGATGGAGCGTTCCAAAGAGCTGATGTTACTGCAAAACACGGGCAGCGTATTAGCGATGTTAAGAAACGATATCCAACGAGCTGGCTTTAATGAAAGTGGCAGTGATTCAGTCAAAATTTCAGGTGCGACCGATACGATTTACACTCTTGATACTCCGGGGATGGGGTTGATTGCATACGCCTATCAAGTTGGGACTTCAGGTGCAGCACCACTTTATAAAAATGTTGTATATGAGCAGCGGATTAATACGCCCGAGTCTTTGTTTGTCTGTGAGAAAAAACAAACGACGATATGGAACGTCAGTCAAGTTATTGCGCTTTCTGGTACCGGTACATGCAATACGCTTTTTGATAAGAGAGCGATTCATATTAACCGCTTTGATCTTGCCGCTCGCACGCTGAAAAACACAGATGCTGAAAGCGCGGTAGTCACCATTACCTTAGGAACGGAATTAGTTGGCGCAACAAGTGTTCAAACAGAGCAGTCGTTTACCGTGAAGCAGAGGAACTGGCAGTAATGAGAAATCAACAGGGAGCCGCAGCATTATTAGTTGTGAGCGTGTTGCTGGTTGCGGCATTAATGATGTCACTGGGAAGCTACAAGTCCCTTTTCTATCAAATCAAACGTGCCAACAATCAAATTGAATCCAGACAAGAGCATTGGCGTGCAGAAGGCGGGTTAGAGTGTGTTTACAGCAAAACCAAACTAAATAAAGAATTGCCAACTAATGTCAATGACTGCATCACAGCGATGGGTCTTGATGCACTTACATTTTCCTCAGGTCCTTCAAGTCTCGTAACTTCAACGATTGGTCATCGGGAAACGAAAAAGACCATCAAGTTGCCTTCAAGTAGCGGGGCGGGGGCGATCAAATCTAAATCTGATCTGGTTATTAATGGTTCCTATACGAGCTCTCCAGATCCGAGTAAAAGTCTCGGTAGTAATTTGTGGGAGTGCACCTCCGTTCTTTATTACAACTTTTTCTACGCTACCAGTGTAAGTACTTTTCACCCTTATCAACTATCCGACAAACCTTATTCAAGTTTCCCTGATAGTCCTGCTGGACAGGAACAAAAATGTGCATCTACACACTACAGTTGGGGCACAAGTGTTGCGGCATCTAAGAGCGATTATCGCCAGTCTTCGGACATGGACCCATTTAAAGATGTCTTTGATGTCCCGCGTAGTGAATGGTTCGATGTGATGTCTGATAGCTCTTTGTTTGGATATGTACCTTTGTCGTTGAATGGTATGACATTGGACTCTGAAGCGGATCTTCCTTCTCCGGTATTCAATGATACTTGCGCGGAGGGGATAGTTAGCAATATCGAAAATGGAAAAGATCTCATTTGGGTTTACGGTGGTTGTGAAATAAACACGGCAGATTTCACGAGTATAAAGAACGCAATAGATAACAGCCTAGGGGGCAATGGAATAATCCTAGTTGTTCAAGACGGTATTTTTTCTACGATAGGGACACAGAATTTTAAAGGTATGCTTTACCATTTTATTTCTCCACTGTATGTCGACCCGACAACCGGGGCTACATTAGATTTTACCGACTGGGCAGCTTCCGCGAATGACCCTGCATTGGATGGCGTTATCGCGGCTTTAGATGCAACGGTGCCTATGGAAAAGACAAAGATTGGCTATTTTCAGCACGGAGCGTTTAACCCATTAGGAGGTTTTGTCATGGACGCGCCTGGAACATTTGCACTCTTCAATGCGGCTTTATCCTTCCAATACAATCGTGATGTGATTGACGAACCTTGGAAGAAGCTAAAGAAAGTATATTGGCAAAAGGGGTCTTGGAATGATCTCTAGACAACAAGGCTTTAGTTTAATTGAGGTGCTGATTTCTTTTCTTTTATTGGGCATTGGGGCGCTCGGACTCACTAAACTACAAATTTACATGGAACGTGAATCGGATTATGCGATTCATAGTATCGAGGCGTTGAGACTGGCTGAAAATCAACTTGAGTGGTTCCGCTCTCGTGGTGCTTCTGAGGCGATGTCTACCATTACGCCTGCCAATTTTGCTTCGATTGCAACCGGATCTTCTGCTAGTGGATCTTATGTTGTTGAGTGGGAAGTTCCAGCAGCTACGGTTTCAGGATCGCTTAAGACCATTACTATCAAATCGAGTTGGGTTGACCGAATGGGGGAAACGCAATCAGTTGAATTGAAAACTATGATTTCGCGTCATAGTGAATTCGAAAAGTGATGGATTAGGTATTCCTCTTATAATTACTTTTATCGTTAATATTGACGCTTTTTATTGCTAAATTGCGTGGTTAATGGGTGGTTTTACAACTGTTAATGCGAATGGTGTGCTACTGTTTTTTTTATGTTTAATTGATATGGCGTTTTTGCAAAATATGTCTCCAAATATGGAAAAAAACATAGAACCTTGTGCTTTCTGAGGCGCTATTTACTAGAATGCTCTGTTGAAAATAGGCCGTTATAATTATTCAAATAGGCCATGGCACCAACATCATTCATATGGAGTTACGATGAGTAACCAAGCAGTAAATAAGGCACCGTCACCGAAGCCGAGCGGGATGGATCGCTTCCTGAACTTTATCGAACGAGCAGGTAACAAAATTCCTGATCCAGCGATTCTGTTCTTCTGGGCACTAATCATTACTTGGGCTGCGTCTGCACTTTTGTCGAATGTTTCTTTCGACCTTCTAAATCCTCGAACTGGCGAAGCTCTCACAATCACTAACCTTCTAACAGGCGAAGCACTAGCAAGTTTCCTTGCTAACATGGTGACAACGTTCACTGGCTTTGCACCACTTGGTATCGTTCTTGTAGCGATGTTGGGTGTAGGTGTTGCCGATTCTTCTGGCTTCATCACCACTGGTCTTAAGAAGATGCTGAACTTCACGCCAGCTAAACTTCTTACTCCAATGCTCATTCTTGTAGCAATCGTATCGCACACTGCGGCGGATGCGGGCTACGTTCTAGTTATTCCTCTTGGTGGTATCATCTTCCACGCGGCAGGTCGTCACCCTCTTGCGGGTATCGCGGCAGCGTTTGCAGGTGTATCGGGTGGTTTCTCTGCAAACTTCATCCCTTCAGGTATCGATCCTCTATTGGCTGGTTTCACGCAAACAGCTGCGCAGGTTCTAGATCCTGAGTACGTGGTTAACCCTCTAGCGAACATCTTCTTTACTGGTCTATCTTCAGTAATTATTGTGGCTATCGGTTGGTACGTAACTGAGAAAATCATCGAACCACGCCTAAAGAACACACCAATCGACGAAGACGCAGAGAAAGCACCAGATCTAGGTTCTTTCACTGAGCTTGAGTCTAAAGCGTTCCGTTACGCTGGTTGGGCAATGATGGCGGGTATCGCTCTTCTTGTTGTGGCGCTTATTCCAGAAAACTCTGCACTGCGTTCACCTGAGGGTGAGATCACTGCGTTCTCTGCGCCAATCATGAAGTCTATCGTTCCGTTGATCTTCATCCTGTTTATCATTCCGGGTTACGTTTACGGTCGCGTTTCAGGCACGTTCAAGACAAGTAACGACATCATCAAAGCTATGGCGGATACTATGTCTACTATGGGCGCATACATCGTAATGTCGTTCTTCTGTGCACAGTTCCTATCAGCATTCGCGCAATCAAACATCGGTACGATGCTAGCGCTTTACGGTGCAGAAGGTCTGAAAGCAATGAACCTACCTGGTGAAGCTACTATCATCGGTATGATTCTTCTAACAGCTTCTGTAAACCTTCTAATCGGTTCTGCATCGGCGAAATGGGCTCTTATCGGTCCAATCCTAGTTCCTATGCTAATGGCTGTGGGTATCTCTCCTGAGCTATCTCAGGCGGCTTACCGCGTAGGTGACTCTGTATCGAACATCATTTCACCTCTGATGGTATTCTTCCCTCTAGTCGTGGTTTACTGTCAACGTTACGTGAAGTCGACAGGTATCGGTACGCTAGCATCGCTAATGATGCCATTCTCGATTGCAATGCTAATCGGCTGGTCAGTATTCCTAGTGGTTTACTGGATGCTAGGCATTCCTCTAGGTATCCAAGCGCCATACACTTACACAATGTAAATACCGTCATATTTGGCGCTGTAGCGTTGTTAACTGCGCAAGTTCACCCTAATCACATAGAGCCTCTATGCTCATAGGGCTGAACTTGCTTGTTGCCTAGCTACAACACCAACTATTTAGGTATTGGTAATTCGAAAGCGCTGGTCGAGAGACTGGCGCTTTTTTGTTTTGGGAGTCGGAACGGACTTTGCCCTTCGGGATACAAAATAAAGAGATCCCCAACTCGCTCGTACCTCGCTCTTGAGGATGACGATCAAACTGCTTTGAATCACGGTATTTGCACCCTAACAGGCAAAATCATCCCGCTTCCACTTCCCCTCTTTGAAGGTTAAAATCCACTTTCAATCACGATCTATCCCAAATTCCGGAGCTTCCTTTTGTCAGATTCTCAGTTTTCTCCTCAAGACGAACTATTTATGCGCCGTGCGATGGAACTTGCCGAGCAAGCCGAAGCTGAAGGGGAAGTGCCAGTTGGCGCTGTGTTGGTAAAAGATGGAGAGGTTATTGCGGAAGGTTGGAACCGTTCTATTTGTGCTCACGATGCAACCGCACACGCCGAGATCCAGACATTACGAAAAGCAGGAGAAGCACTAGGTAACTATCGACTGCTTGATACGACTTTGTATGTCACGTTAGAGCCTTGTCCTATGTGTGCTGGTGCGTTGCTACATAGCCGAGTAAAGCGAGTGGTTTACGGTGCGCCTGATTTAAAAGCAGGGGCAGCAGGGACGGTATTGAATTTGTTCGAAAGCCAAGCGGCATACCATTACGCAACAGTAGAAAATGGATTGCTAGAAGAGGAGTGCCGTGCTCAGTTGCAAGCGTTCTTTAAGCGTCGTCGTAAAGAAATTAAAGCCAAAAAACAAGCGCAGAAAGCGTTAGATAATGAGCAGGATACAAAGGGCGAATAAATTCAGGTGAGTAAATTAAGGTTCGCGGCAATAATTCATCTCTTTAGCAAACACCTACTCGGAAGTAGATGTTTGCTTCAAGTTCTCAGTGATTCACTAGGTGAACGAAAACACGATTACGTGCACTGACTTTCTTTTTCATACACGTAAGCTTGCGCTTACGGCGGTTAGCAGCCACTGTCTTATTCAAACGTTTTGACTGCACTCTGCGTTTTCTCATAATCAGAACCTCTTGCAGACAACGAACACACTCTCCGACACTCGCATAGCAAAGCGTCCGATTCATTATCAATTGATGACATTCTGGTGATGCACACTTCCGATGAAGGTGACATCGAGTGAGGAGAGGTGACCAAAAGAACTTACTTTTCTGCGCGCTTCGTATTGGTATGGCACCAAATAGCAACGCAAACTAGATAAGCTCGAAAGACCGGATTCTAGATAACTTTTTTTGTTGACTCAACAAAAAAATAGCGAGCTGTGAGCTCGCTATTTTCGAAAGGTTTATTCCGCCCCTGAAACAGGAATAGGTTCGGTTTTCGTCTCTGGTTTTTGCACTTCATTTGGTGTTGTGCTTTTAGCCCCTGAAACTTGCTCAGCCAAGGTTTCAACCGCCCCAGAAACCAATAGGTTTGGATCGAGTGGCGGAATGACCTGAAGATCTTCCGTATCTTCGTCAATGGCTGGTTTCTGACTGACATGACCAATGATCGATTGATAGTAACGGCGGATGTTTTCTACGTAGTTACGTGCTTCATCACCACGGGCATAACCGTAACGGGTTTGGCTGTAATAACGTTTCTGACGCAACAATGGTAGACGCTCTTTTACATCTGCCCATGCGTTTGGATCGCCGCCTTGCGCTTTAGTTAGGCGTCGTGCGTCCATCATATGACCATAGCCAACGTTGTAAGATGCCAACGCAAACCAAATCTTTTCGTGTTCATTAATGGAATCTGGTACACGAGCGACAATACGACGCAGGTATTCCACACCACCTCGAACAGACTGTTCTGGGTCAAGTCGGTCCGTTACTCCAACGCTCTTCGCAGTAGGCAATGTAAGCATCATCATTCCACGTACACCCGTCGGTGATTTTGCTTTTGGTTTCCAGTGGGACTCTTGGTAAGCCAATGCGGCGATCAAGCGCCAATCAAACTCTTCGCTGTATTTTTGGAATAGTGGTGCCCACTTAGGCAGGCTGTTGTCTAGCGCTCGGATAAAGGCGCGAGTATCGACATAATCAAATGCTTCAATATGACCGATGTACTTTTCTTCTAGTGTCGCCAACTCGCCTGACTGCTGGATATTGCCAAAGAATTCAATCAGCATCGCGTATAAGCTTTCATCTTCAGAGCGGCGAGTAAACCAAGAGACGGGTTGGTCTTCTGTTAGCTCAAAAGCAAGTGCAAGATCTGGGTATAAACGTTGAGCTAAAGACAATTCGACCGAGTCAGTTACAGTAAAACGCAGTTCACCCGTCGATACGTGTTTTAGCAAATCGCGAGTGTCTGCATCGCCAACAATCTCGAATTGAAGCTCTGGATATTCTTTTTGTAGTAACGTTAGTGTCGGAACAAATTGTGATTGTTCAACGATCTGTAGCGTTTCTGCACCTGCATTGGCATTTTCATCGACAGCCTTTTCATCTTTTGATTGTTGATACTTGATGAGCTGATCAATGTCGCGAGGACGAAGTTGTCCTTTCTTATATACCACCTGTTGGCTTACGTAGTAGTAGGCAGGTCCCGGACGGAAACGTTGCACCGCTTGCGAAGTTTGATTCAAACCTGTCGCAATGATGTCGATATCGCCTTTTTTGAGGGCAGGGAATAACTCGGCTTGACGGAAAGCAGGTTTGATTTCCAACTTCACGCCTAGTTGTTCTGCAAATTTACGTGCCAGTTCGTAATCCAAGCCAGCAGGACCGTCTGGACCAATGTAGTAGGAGAGTTGGTTATTTAGCGTGCCAACACGTAGGACACCACGCTCTTGGATTTGCTCGAATTCACTTTTAGGTTCCGACTCAATCTGACAGGCAGAAAGTAAAAGCACAGAAGCGAAAAGTAGGGCGCTGCGCTTGAGTCGGTTGAACTGACTTATTTGCATTAATTCGGTACGTCTCGATAAATTTCTAGTTGCCTTTATATCAAAGCGCGCTGGTGGGGCAAAGTGAATCAGACAGATAGAGTGCGACATTGTGTGATTTATCGACATTTTAGTCGTAATTCAAATTTGGCAAAAAAAATGACGCAAACGGTTGCTTTTGGTGTTACATCACAAAAACAATTGCTATATAATGCGCTCGCAACGAAGAGGTGGCATCGGCATAGGTTTGAAAAACCTTCGGGAATAGCTTCGAAGAAAACAGTATAACCCACTGAATTTATTCCAATATCACCTTAATCACTTGCAATAAGAGACCTAAGCACATGAGAATTTTGCGTGGCTCCCCAGCTCTTTCTGAGTTTCGTGTTAATAAACTACTGGAACTATGTCGTGAACAAGATCTGCCTGTCACTGGCATTTACGCAGAGTTTATGCACTTTGCGGATCTAAAGTCTGACCTTGATGACCAAGAGTTGGAAAAACTGGAAAAATTGCTGACTTACGGTCCAACGATCGAAGAGCATGAGCCAGAAGGTCTTTTACTTCTTGTGACTCCTCGCCCGGGCACTATTTCGCCTTGGTCTTCTAAATCTACAGACATCGCCATCAACTGTGGTCTAGACAAAGTAAAACGTCTTGAGCGCGGCACAGCATACTACGTAGAAACAGCGACACCTCTTAACGATGCTCAAATTGCAGATGTAAAAGCGCTCATCCATGATCGCATGATGGAAGTTACTTTTACTGACTTCGACGACGCAAGCGCATTATTCCAAGCTGCAGAACCTGCACCAGTGGCAGACGTTGACCTATTAAACGGCGGTCGTGCTGCACTTGAAAACGCAAACGTTACCCTAGGTCTTGCACTTGCAGATGATGAAATAGAATACCTTTACGATGCGTTCGTAAATAAGCTTGAACGTAACCCGACTGATATTGAGCTAATGATGTTTGCACAAGCGAACTCAGAGCACTGTCGTCACAAGATCTTCAATGCAGATTGGACTATCGACGGTGTTAAGCAAGAGAAGTCTCTGTTCAAGATGATCAAAAACACGTTTGAAACCACACCAGAAAACGTACTGTCTGCGTACAAAGATAACGCAGCAGTTATGGTGGGTTCAGATGTAGGTCGTTTCTTCCCGAACCCAGAAACTCGCCAGTACGGTTACAGCCAAGAGAAAGCGCACATCCTAATGAAGGTGGAAACGCACAACCACCCGACAGCGATCTCTCCATGGCCGGGCGCTTCTACTGGTTCAGGCGGTGAGATCCGTGATGAAGGCGCGACTGGTATCGGTGGTAAGCCAAAAGCAGGTCTTGTTGGCTTCACTACTTCTAACCTACGTATTCCTGGTTTTGAGCAGCCATGGGAAACAGATTTCGGTAAGCCGGGTCGTATCGTTAACGCTTTAGATATCATGCTAGAAGGTCCACTCGGTGGCGCGGCGTTCAACAACGAATTTGGTCGTCCAAACCTACTTGGCTACTTCCGTACTTACGAAGAGAAAGTTAACTCTCACGCAGGTGAAGAGGTTCGTGGTTACCACAAGCCAATCATGATTGCTGGTGGTATGGGTAACATCCGTGACGAGCACGTTCAGAAGAAAGAGATCCCCGTAGGTGCAAGCCTAATCGTACTTGGTGGTCCTGCAATGAACATCGGTCTTGGCGGTGGTGCTGCTTCTTCAATGGCATCTGGTCAATCAGCAGAAGACTTAGATTTCGCTTCAGTACAGCGTGAAAACCCAGAGATGGAGCGTCGCTGTCAGGAAGTGATCGACCGTTGTTGGCAACTTGGTGATGCTAACCCAATCGCATTCATCCACGATGTGGGTGCGGGCGGTATCTCTAACGCACTTCCAGAGCTTGTCGACGATGGCGAACGTGGTGGTATTTTCCAACTGCGTGACGTACCAAATGACGAACCAGGCATGAGCCCACTTGAGATCTGGTGTAACGAATCTCAAGAGCGTTACGTAATGGCGGTTGCGCCAGAGAACATGGAAGTATTCGATGCAATCTGTAAGCGTGAGCGCGCACCATACGCAGTAGTAGGCATCGCAACTGAAGAGCGTGAGCTTAAACTTGAAGATTCACACTTCGAGAACACGCCAATTGACATGCCAATGGATGTGCTTCTTGGTAAGACGCCTAAGATGCACCGTGATGCGAAAACGCTAAAAGCAAACAACCCGGCGGTTAACCGTGACGGCATCGAGCTGAACGAAGCCGTGGATCGCGTTCTACGCCTTCCAACGGTTGCAGAAAAAACATTCCTAATCACTATCGGTGACCGCACGGTAACAGGTCTTGTCGCGCGTGACCAAATGGTTGGTCCGTGGCAGGTTCCAGTAGCAAACTGCGCGGTAACTGCAGCAAGTTACGACACTTACCACGGTGAAGCAATGTCGATGGGTGAGCGTACACCAGTTGCTCTATTAGACTTTGGTGCATCGGCTCGTCTAGCGGTTGGTGAAGCAATCACAAACATCGCTGCGACAAACATTGGTGATATCAAACATATTAAACTGTCTGCAAACTGGATGTCTCCAGCCGGTCACCCGGGTGAAGATGCAGGTCTTTACGAAGCGGTGAAAGCTGTGGGTGAAGAGCTATGTCCTGCACTTGGTCTGACTATCCCTGTGGGTAAAGACTCAATGTCGATGAAGACCAAGTGGGAAGAGAACGGCGAACAGAAAGAAGTAACCTCTCCGCTATCTCTCATCATCACTGCGTTTGCTCGTGTTGAAGATGTTCGTAAGACAATCACACCGCAATTGCGCACAGATAAAGGTGACACGTCACTGGTTCTTATCGACCTAGGTAACGGGCAAAACCGCCTAGGCGCAACAGCACTTGCGCAGGTTTACAAGCAGCTTGGTGATAAGCCAGCAGATGTAAATAACGCAGCACAACTGAAAGGTTTCTACGAAGGAGTTCAAACTCTAGTAGCAAACGATCAAGTAGTGGCTTACCACGATAAAGGCGATGGCGGTCTATTTGTAACGCTTGCAGAGATGGCATTCGCTGGTCACTGTGGTGTTAAAGCAGACATCGCCGACCTAGGTGAAGATGTACTAGCAGCACTATTCAACGAAGAGTTGGGTGCAGTGCTTCAGGTTAAAAACGATGACCTAGACGCTGTACTTTCAACGCTAGCAGCGAACGGTCTTGAAGCATGTTCTCACGTAATCGGCTCAGTCGAAGCGTCTGATGAGCTAGTGATTACTTCTGGTGACACAGTGGTTCTTGAGCGTAACCGTACTGAACTGCGTACTATCTGGGCTGAGACGACGCATAAGATGCAAGGTCTACGTGATAACCCAGCATGTGCTGACCAAGAGCATGAAGCGAAGAAAGACAACTCTGATCCAGGTCTAAACGTTAAGCTAAGCTTCGACGTAAACGAAGACATCGCAGCGCCTTACATCGCGGGTTCTATGGTAAATACCGGTGCGAAGCCTAAGATGGCTATTCTGCGTGAGCAGGGCGTTAACTCTCATGTAGAAATGGCAGCAGCGTTTGATCGTGCAGGTTTCGAAGCGACTGATATTCACATGAGCGACATCCTAACAGGTCAAGCGGCTCTGGATGAGTACCACGGTCTAGTGGCTTGTGGTGGCTTCTCTTACGGTGACGTACTTGGTGCGGGTGAAGGTTGGGCTAAGTCTATTTTGTTCAATGCACAAGCTCGTGAACAGTTCCAAAGCTTCTTTAATCGTGACAACACATTTTCTCTAGGTGTGTGTAACGGCTGTCAGATGTTATCGAACCTGAAAGAGCTAATCCCAGGTGCAGACCTATGGCCACGCTTTGTTCGTAATGAATCTGAGCGTTTTGAAGCGCGCTTTAGCTTAGTTGAAGTTCAGAAGTCTGATTCTGTATTCTTTGACGGCATGGCGGGTTCTCGTATGCCTATCGCAGTTTCTCACGGTGAAGGTCGTGTAGAAGTACGTGATGCTGACCATCTAGCAGCGATTGAAGCATCAGGTACCGTTGCGGTTCGTTACGTGGACAACCACGGTAATCCAACGCAGCAATACCCGAATAACCCGAACGGCTCGCCAAACGCTATTACGGGTCTAACGACTCAAGATGGTCGTGTCACAATCATGATGCCGCACCCTGAGCGTGTGTTCCGCACAGTAGCGAACTCATGGGCTCCAGAAGGTTGGGGCGAGAATGGTGCTTGGATGCGTATGTTCCAAAACGCACGTAAGAACATCGGCTAATTACGGCGTAGTCCAAGGTTAACGAAAAGAATAAAGCGCTGGTTGAAAGACTGGCGCTTTTTTATTTAAGGGAATCGAGAACGTCTCCCGTCTCCCTTAAAAAACTTGCAGCGTTTCGGTAACTTTTATGCTCTAATACCGCGCTTACCAAGGGATGGTGTTAAACAGCTCAGCTTAGATGGAGTTATCAAGTTGACCGAATCCCTGATTAATCCCTTAGGAAATGAAAGAAATGTCTAAAAATCCAAAATTTGCTATCCGCGTAACTGAAAAACGTAACGGCTGGAGCGCAGAGATCACTCGTCAAGTGACATCTCGTAAGACAGTAGTATCAAAACGTGAAACTGGTTTTGACAGCGAAGAGAAAGCACAAGCTTGGGCTGAGCAAGAACTAGCGGGTTTTGTTCAAAACCAAGTTGTTCGTAACGAGCGTAAAGCAGCACAGCGTCAAGAGCGTGAAGCTGAGCAACTAGCGGCGAAAGTTCGCAAAGAAGAAGCTCGCAAAGCGCGTGAAGTAGAAGCTGACGAAGAGTAATCTCAGCCTACTAGATGGCTTATCTGTGCCGTCGATTATGAATTAAAAAATGCCCTGAGATCATCTCGGGGCATTTTTGTTTGTGTCGTTTAAAAGCAGTCCGAAGATACCGAAAAGCTCACCGAACCTTCTGCAGGGGCTGCAAATTGTTTATTACCAGCAAGCAATTGAGGATTATTCGAATAGGTTCGATACTTGTGGCTGTTTTTGGGAGTATGTACGGGCGGCAAATCGATGTTATGCAAGCCGTCAGAAAGATCTTTGGCTTCCCCATAATCATAATCTCTCGCTTCCGTTATCTCTCCTTTTGTGTATTGGCAATGATCGGGTTTGCCATCTTCTTTCCACGTTAAACCATCTGTTTGAGCATCAAGATCTAAGTTGTCTGTCACAGTGGCAGCGTAATGATCTTCTAATTGCTGGCGCTTACTGTGTTCTTCCAAATATTGAGAGATATTGTCTTGTGAAATACTCGCTGCATGCGGAGAGGCTAGGGCAGCGACAAATAACATTTGTTTCCATGTCAGCGTTTTTCTTCGAAGGCTCATAAGTCTCGTATGTAAAATGAGGGTGATAGACCCAAGTCACTCTGGCTGAATCAAGCATTTTGAGGTTACTTGGATATAAACGAAAACTCGGAGCCATTCATAGCCCCGAGCTGGTTGAAGACCAATACAGATAATGTGATTAATTAGTACTGGTAAGTCAGTTTAAGTTTAACTTCACGACCCGGTGAAGGCACGCCGTTAGATAGGTAGGCTTCATAGTAACGGTCAGTCAGGTTTTTCACGACCGCTCCAACGCTCAAGCCTTTGACTTGTTGCACATCCCAAACGACATACGCATTTTGCAGCGTATATTGCTCACTAGGCGATTTTACTTTCAGGTTGTTACCCTCTGCCTTCGTTTTGGTTTGTGCATCGTACCAACGTACTTCCCAACCTGAGCGTAGACCTGGGAGCCATTCGTAACCGAAGCCTAGGTTGATGTTCAATGGTGGTACATCTGGATGATCGTCATCAGAACCAGTGGAGTCAGATAGACTACCTTTGTTTTTACCACGTACGTAACTCGCTGAAAAATCAGTATAGAAATCTGAAATACGGTACTGTGAAATCAACTCAAAACCGTAGTTTTTGAACCCATCTAAGTTCGTATTCCAGCTTTGGTTTTCTGTACTGTTTTTATCTAGATTTGCGCCTGTTCGGATATCGACCGTGTCATTTACGTCGTTGTAAAACACGGTAAACTCCGTTGCAAGGTTGTCACGGTCACTGACGAGACCTTCGGTTAAATTGATCACGCTCGCTTGGTATGCATGAATACGCGAAACATCCAGATCTCTTGCTGTTGCTGTCGCCGTAGCGCGGGCATATTGTACAGAGTAGATGTTATCAACCGTTGGCGCTTTTAATGCGTATGCGTAAGAGAAATTCAAACGCGTATTATTAGTGGCATCAAAATCGATATCGAGACGCGGACTAAAGCCTTTGTGGCTCGTCTCACTGTAGTCATGTCCAGCCGCCGGGTCGTTGTAGTCTGGCGCTGCATTGCCTTTACCTTCGCTGGTGATGTATTCATAACGCAAAGATGGCGTGATGGTTAGACGATCGGTCGCTTGGTAATGGTCTGCTACATAAGCGGCGTAAATCGTCTGTATACCCGATGGTTCGTAATAAGGCGTGTACCAGCCGTAGTTCTTTGCTTCTTTTTTGGCATACGATTTATTGAAGACCAGTGAATCGCGATCAGTTTTTTGGTACTGAAGACCAGTGACTAGTGCGTGATCTCCAATTTGTGCTTGGTTGAAGACATCAACGTAATCGCGTTCGTAACTTAGCCAAGACTCGTGACCGTAGCTGCCGACAGAGACGAACATTTTTTCGAATGCAACATCAGGGCGTACCCAGTGGCGATCGTTTTCAGAGCGTGCCATTTTGATGTTGAAATCAATGTAAGGATTGGAAGGCATGTAATGGTAAGAGAGCGTCGTCGTATTATCGGTGTATTTGTTGTCGACCGTGTACGCGTATTTCGCCTTCTCCAATGAGCCATATTTTTTGATGTTGTAGTCGGAAATATTCGGCATTTTTCCACGACGATTCGCCCAAGGTTTGCGGCCTTCGTCTTTGTAGCGCGTATGACTGATTTCGAACTCGTGGTCGTCATTTTCATAGCCGACTTTCACCAGCATGTTTTCTTGCTCGTAACCCGAGTAATCCAACGTTTCACCGCCGCCAACTTGGATGTCATCTGAATCTTTTACCGAGCCATTGGCTAAGAAGTAGAAGCCGGCGTCGTTCTTGCCGTATAAGGACAAGGTGTATGAGTTTTCATCACCATTATTGTTATAGCCAGTGGAGACACGAGCACCAAAGTTACGATCGCCATCGAGGAGATCATCGACACTTTTCGTTTTGATACGGATGGAGCCACCAAATTTACCATTCAATGCGCGATAGTCGTGCGCGCCTTTGATGATCTCTGCCTCGCCAATTAAGAACGGGTCAAAGAAGAAGGTTCCGTAACGGTATTGTTGGAAGCCGATAGGTGCGCCATCAACAAATACAGCGATGTCACTTGGGTCATCAAAACCGCGGATATTGATACGTTCCCCCCCAGAGCGAGCACCACCATCTAATGTTGCTCCTGGCACGGAGTCGATCATATCTGCAAAATTGGAATACTGCTGTTCCTCGATAAGAGACCAATCAATGGTCGTTTGAGCAGGTTCTGCAACAGTGATTGGTTTCGCGTAATGCACACCAATGACTTCAAGCTCTTCATCTGAGCCTTCTGCTGCATAGGAAGCAAGGGAGTTGAGCACTGCGAGCGAAACAAGGCTTACCTTGAAGCCATGAGTGGATAAACGTTTCATATTCGTCATTTATAGTAATTTGATTAGGCGAGGATTATATGAATGCTGCACAAATTAATAAATGATAATGAGATTAATTATCAATGGTGTTTTTTTGAATGCCTGTAAAGTTTTATATCCACCAAATGACGGTAAAACAGATTTTGATAGGGATTAAGATATGTAGGGAAGTGAATGTGTCTATCTTTTCGCCACAAAAAAGCCCAGATGAATTTCTGGGCTTTCAGTTTATGCAAAAACTTATTGCTGAGTTTCTAGCGGAATTTGCCCTGTCGTGACTTGATCAACATCGAACTCTGTTAGCTCTTCAATATAGCTTTCTACGGTTTGTTCAACGACATCATCGTCTTGTTTGAAGTAAGCAATGTGGAAGATTGCATCACCTTCGTTAACGAGAGGCAGTGTTTGCTGACCGATCACGATACCGCCTTTTGGTGCAACCAGTTCAAGTTCGTCGTGACCAAGCGGCGAGCTGATGTATGCGAGTGTTTCACCTTCTTCAACTTTGTCACCTAGGTTCACGACAGTACGCAGAATACCGTTACCTGATGCACGTACCCAACTGGTGGATTTTGCGATAATTGGTTCTGGTAGCTTTTTGCGGCTTGCGCGAAGCATGCCGATGGCTTGCATGACGCGCTGCACGCCAAGTACACCTGCGCTGATAGATAGAGGGTCAAAGCGCAGAGCTTCACCAGCTTCATAAGTTAGCACTGGGATATCGCATTTTTCAGCTTCACTACGCAAAGAGCCATCACGCAGTGCCGAGTCTACGATCACTGGTGTGGCAAACGCTTTTGCGATTCGCAGTGTTTCTGGATTACTCAGGTTCGCACGGATCTGCGGTAGGTTAGTACGGTGAATCGCACCCGTATGAAGATCCAAGATGTAATCACAGCGTTTGGCGATATTGTTAAAGAACCCATGCGCCATGCGAGATGCCAATGCACCTTTTTCGCTTCCTGGGAAGCAACGGTTTAGGTCGCGGCGGTCCGGTAGGTAGCGTGACTTATGAATAAAACCAAATACGTTCACAATAGGAACCGCAATCACGGTGCCTTTCAGCTTTTGCGGATCCAGTTGGTTGATCATCTGACGAACGATTTCTACGCCATTAAGCTCATCACCATGGATCGCCGCATTCACCATTAGCACGGGACCTTCTTGTTTACCATGGATGATTTCCACAGGAATAGAAAGTGGTGAGTGCGTGTAAAGCTGTGCTGCTTCAAATTCGGTTTCTAGTCGTTGTCCTGGTTGTACTTGATGCCCGAGTAGCTCAAATACTTTGCTTTTTTTACTTCTGGCCATAAACCATCTCTGTCAAATACGTTAGCAACAATGTAACAACTGGTTCAAAATCACACTAATCATTCTTCTTTAGGTGACGAAAAATAATTTTTATTGAAAAGATTAAAGTTTCACCAGATGTATGAGTTGTGTAAGCACATTGGGTTAATTTCTGTGTTTATTGAGTGGCTGTACGCTGTGTTTTAAAGTAGCACATTCATCGAATAAATAAGGCTGTGTTAAATTTAATACTCATATTTTTTTGAAGAAAAACTGACTTTTACCTATGGTTTTAATCCGCTAATATCCCCGCCGAATTTTTGACCTAATACTATTTAACTAGAGGTTTTGATGAAAAAGGCGTTCGCTAAAATTGGCGCATTGACTGCAGTCGCAGTTTCTCTTTCTGGCTGTGTGGGCAGTAATGCAGTGACAGGTTACGTAATGGGCTTTAACCTAAAAGCAGTAGATAACCGTTACGCTCGTGGTGGTCTAAACATGCTTTTGGCGCCTGTTTATGGTGTTGCTGTTGCAGCGGATTACATCGTATTCAACTCTCTAGAATTCTGGACTGGTAAAAACCCACTAAACGGTAAGCCACACATCTTTGATACCAAGATGGATACTTACATCGACGTGAACCACCAGTTAGACAAATCTCTAACGACTGCACCGATCGGTCCTCTAACGCACAACCGTGTTATCGAGCAAGGTCAAATGCAACAGATCGACGAGAACACCGTTCAGATGGACATTACATACAACAACGGTGACAAAGCGACACTAATGGGCGTTCGTGAAGGTGACTTCGTTACTTACTACATCGATGGTGAAGTGGTTGCTAAAACTTCTATGGATGAGCTAGCGGCATACGCGCAAACTCGCGCATAGTTTGCGATACTCTTGTTATAAAGAGTCTGTAATAAAAAGCTCACAATAAAAAAAGGGTGCCGAGGCACCCTTTTGTGTTTTTCGCGTATTGGTTTGAATTACGCTTTTTCAGGAATGGCTTCAAGAAGCGCAACCATTTGGTCCCAGAACAGTTGAACGGTATCGATCTTCACTTTCTCATCTGGAGAATGAGGGAACTTGATGGTTGGACCGAAAGAAACCATATCCATGTTCGGGTAAGGTTCTTTGAACAGACCACATTCAAGACCTGCGTGGATAACCATGATGTTTGGCTTGTGACCGTAGATGCCTTCGTACATATCACGGAAAATTGCCATGATCTCTGAATCAGCATCTGGTTTCCAGCCTGGGTAAGCGCCAGAGAATTCAATTTGAGCACCAGCCAGTTCAGCGACAGATTGAAGCATACCTTCAACTTGGCTACGACCTGAGTCGATCAGGGAACGAATTAGGCATAGAACGGTTACTTTGTTCTCTTCTGTTGTGATAACACCAACGTTAAGTGATGTTTCAACCACGCCTTCAACTTCATCACTCATACGCATTACACCGTTTGGACAAGCGTTCAATGCTGCGATGAAACGTTGTTGGTCTGCAATCGCAAACACTTGTGCATCTGTTGCAACTTCTTCGTTGAAAGTCACGATGTCTGTTTCAATTTTACCAAGCTCTGTTTTTAGTAACTCAGTGTAGTAGTTGAACAGTTCCGCTAGTTTATCTTGATTTTCTGCCGGTAGTGCTACAGTTACAAAAGCTTCACGAGGAATCGCGTTACGTAAACTACCGCCACGGAATTCAACCAGGCGAAGATCCAACTCTTGCGCGTGACCAGCGAGGAAGCGACCAATCAGTTTGTTTGCGTTACCGCGACCTGTATGGATGTCACAGCCAGAGTGACCGCCTTTTAGACCTTTCAGTGTTAGTTGACGAGTAATAAAGCCCGCTGGAATTGCGTCACGAGTAATATCGAAGGTCATTGCGCCATCGATACCTCCTGCACAACCCATGTACACTTCGCCTTCTTGTTCTGAGTCTGTATTTAGAAGGATATCGCCTTCCAACCAGCCAGCTTCAAGACCAAATGCACCTGTCATGCCTGCTTCTTCATCAATAGTCAGTAAAACTTCAATAGGACCGTGCTTGATCTCTTTAGAAGCAAGTACAGCAAGACAAGAAGCCATGCCGATGCCGTTATCTGCACCTAGCGTTGTGCCCTTTGCTGTTACCCATTCACCATCGATGTATGGCTGAATTGGATCTTGAGTGAAGTCGTGATCAGTGTCTTCGTTCTTTTGTGGCACCATGTCGATGTGTGCTTGAAGCACTACACCTTTTTTGTTTTCCATACCTGGTGTCGCAGGTTTTTTAATGAACACGTTGCCAGTTGGATCGCGGCGTACGTCAAAACCTTGCTCTGTTGCCCAAGTAACAATGTACTGTGCTAGAGCTTCTTCATGTTTTGAAGGGTGAGGGATTGAACAAATCTTATCGAAAAACTGCCAAAGTGGAGCAGGTGATAAGGTACTGATTTCAGAATGGAATTCAGACACGGAAGACTCCTTTTGATGTGCTTTGCCAAATTTAAACCGTAAATTTAATGAGTGTTTAGCAGTAAATGCTAATCGGTATTGGCTTGGAATTGCCCTCAGCATACCACCAGAAAAGCGGTTCTAGTAGTTGTGGTGAAAAGGATTTGCCCTAGAACTGTCACAGATTATGAACACAACGTAATACACCAATGCAACGAGCTTAGTATGTTCTGAAAGTTTGTTTAATTTTTAATTTACTAAACTGTAATTTAATTACAGCTAATTCTTGATGGAGGTCAATTTATTAAGTTTTTGTGATTCTGGTCACTAAAATGCTTGTAATTAAATTTCTGGGTGGTATATTTGTAACCAGCTTCTGAGAGAAGAATGAAATGCTCAAAGGATGAGTCCGTTTATCGCCTCCAAGGAACTGAGAAATCAACCAAATTAACAGTATTAATTGATTTAGAAGGTGATATTTATGAAAGGTTTACCAAGTGCAATGTTCTGGAACAGCAAATCTGTTTACACCGGTAACTTTGTATACCCAACAAGCTTTGGTTACTAATTGAAGCCAACGCATGTGACTCGAACAAGTTTGTTCACCCCTATAAATTGGAATTTTTTTTCAGTGCATAGTGCTGACATGATTCACCGCCACTCAAATTGAGTGGCGTTTTTTTATCTTCTGATCCCAATCTCGCCTATTTTATCGCCACCAAGCTTCAATTCTCCGATTGCTTATCTCACTTGTTTCATTTTCTGACCAATTCTTTGGGTATTTAGCGTCCAAAACGATGACTTTGCGTTTGAAAGTTTAATACATTGCTCAGTTTATACACATACGTTTGTTTTCAGTACAAGTTCGTTAGTTATTGTTTATTAAGACCTAAATTTATTTGCTGTTTAAAACGCTAGCGAATGGGTTTCATACCCCAAGAAAAAAATCCCTTTAGAGTGAAAATTCTATCTGGAATTTGTTATTTGATAACTTTATAATTCGAGCCAATCGATTACGCAACCGTTTACTTTTTACCTTTTACAGGATTCGATCATGCTCGAAAGGCTCTTTAAACTTAGTGAAAATGGCACCAATGTGCGCACTGAGATCATCGCAGGTGTTACTACCTTCCTAACTATGGCTTACATCATCTTTGTAAACCCAGCTATCCTTGCAGATACAGGTATGGATCGTGGTGCCGTGTTCGTTGCGACGTGTCTTGCTGCCGCTATTGGCTGTTTCATCATGGGCTTAGTAGCAAACTACCCAATCGCTCAGGCTCCAGGTATGGGGCTAAACGCGTTCTTTACCTATTCCGTTGTGTTGGGCATGGGTTACACATGGCAAGTCGCGCTAGCAGCAGTATTTGTTTCCGGTCTGCTATTTATCGTCTTGAGTGTGTTTAAGATTCGCGAATGGATCATCAATTCGATTCCACTTTCTCTTCGTACTGGTATCTCAGCAGGTATCGGTCTGTTCCTTGCTTTCATCGCACTGAAAAACGCAGGTATTGTTGTAGATAACCCAGCAACGCTAGTTTCAATGGGTAATATCACTTCTCTACCATCTGTACTTGCAGCGATTGGCTTCTTCATGACGATTGCATTGGTTCACCGTGGTGTGAAAGGTGCGGTTATGATCGCAATCCTAGGCGTAACAATTCTTGGTCTGATCTTTGGTGACGTTCAGTGGGGCGGCATCATGTCAACACCACCAAGCATCGCGCCAACCTTCATGCAGCTAGACTTCTCTGGCTTGTTCGAAGTAGGTATGATCTCTGTAGTATTTGCTTTCCTATTCGTTGACTTGTTCGACACTGCAGGCACGCTAGTTGGTGTTTCGCAAAAAGCGGGTTTGACTGACGAAAACGGCAACATTCCACGCCTAAATAAAGCGCTACTTGCAGACTCAACAGCAACATCTGTCGGTGCTCTACTAGGTACATCAAACACGACGTCATACATTGAGAGCGTTTCTGGTGTAGCCGCTGGTGGTCGTACAGGTCTAACCGCTGTGGTTGTTGGCGTATTGTTCCTTCTTGCTCTATTGTTCTCGCCACTAGCGGGAATGATTCCAGCTTACGCAACGTCTGGTGCACTATTTTACGTGGCTATCTTGATGCTTTCTGGTCTTGTTGGCATCGACTGGCGTGACCTAACAGAAGCGGCTCCTGTTGTCGTAACGTGTTTGGTTATGCCTTTGACTTTCTCTATTGCAGAAGGTATCACGCTTGGTTTCATTGCTTACGCTGCGATCAAACTGTTCAGTGGTAAAGGACGTGAAGTCTCAATGAGTGTATGGGTTATGTCCGCTATCTTCATTGCGAAGTACATCCTAGGCTAACTCTGACGATTAAAAGAAAAGCCAGTGTGGGCACACGTTCACACTGGCTTTTTGTTTGTGGGCTTTTGCTGGAGGGGAATTTCTCCTTGTTTATGGAGCATTTCTTCTCAAATTCATTCCCTTCTTTATTTTGCCGTGTTCACTGAATTCGATTTTTCTGCGTAATAGACGGAGAATTTTGATATCAGCGTTGGTATTAATCATGGGTTTCGGTAGAATAATCGTTTGCGTAGCTTGAAACCCCCATTTCCTCTGGTGTGGGAAATCTAGATTGATGAGTCCATTTCAGCGCCATCAGCTAGGTCACGGGGATGCATATTTTGAAATTATTAGGTTATTACAATGAGTAAAAAATTCATTATCACTTGGGATGCGATGCAGTCTTACTGCCGTGAACTGGCTGAGAAACAAATGCCAGCTGAGCAATGGAAAGGTATTTGGGCGGTAAGCCGTGGTGGCTTGGTTCCTGGTGCTATCTTGGCTCGTGAGCTAGGTATTCGCTACGTAGATACAATTTGTATCTCAAGCTACGACCACGATCATCAACGTGACATGACAGTGCTTAAAGCGCCAGAAGGTGACGGTGAAGGTTACCTAATCATTGAAGACCTAGTAGATAGCGGTGATACAGCGCGTAAACTTCGTGAAATGTACCCGAAAGCAAAACTGATTGCTGTATGTGCTAAGCCTTCTGGTAAAGAGCTACTTGATGACTACGTAGTAGACATCGCACAAGACACTTGGATCGAGCAACCTTGGGATATGTCTATCCAGTACGCTGAGCCAGTAAATCGCAAGCAAAAATAAGTTTGCACTAAGAATATTGAGAAATGCCCCTTTATAGGGGCATTTTTTTTATTATTATTACGCTATTGCAACCAGCCTAGAGTTCTTCCTATGTCAGAAGACGTCAGTAAAAACCTCTCCGAAACTTTGTTTGTCAAACACAAACAAGCGAAAGAAACCTCTGCACTTACTCAATACATGCCGACCAGCCAAAAGATTCTTGATGAGCGAGAAGAGCATGAAGATCGTGCTTGGTATCGTCATTTGAGACGTCTTCAATGGGCGTGGCAGGGCTTATCTCCTATCGAAATGGAAGGGGTACTTTCTAAAATCGCGTCATCGAATCATTCTCGTACCGAAGATAAATGGCTTGATACGGTCATGGGTTACCACGGTGGTAACTGGACGTTTGAGTGGATTAAGTTAGGCATGGAGCATCAACGCCGCGCGAATGAAATGAAGGGGGAGGAAGCGGCTGATGAGCTGTTTACGGCTTCATTGTGTTTTAGCATTGCAGGCTATCCACATTTAAAGAATGATAACTTAGCCATTCAAGCACAGGTATTGGCGAACAAAGCGTATTCAGAAGGCTCAGAAAAAACTAAATACGTGATCAAGCAGATCGAAGTGCCTTACCAAAAACGCAAGATCATCGCGAACCTACATCTTCCTCGCACAGATAAACAATTACCAGTTGTAATGGTCAGTGCTGGTTTGGACAGCTTGCAAACGGATATGTGGCGCTTGTTCAGAAACCACTTAGCTCCAAAAGACATTGCGATGGTGACTATTGATATGCCGTCAGTCGGTCATAGTTCACATTGGCCGCTGACTGAAAACTCCAGTTGCCTTCATCAAGCGGTTTTGAATGAACTGTATTCTCTACCTTGGGTTGATCACCACAAGGTTGGATTGATTGGCTTCCGCTTTGGCGGTAATGCCATGATTCGTCTTTCGTTTGTTGAGCAAGAAAAGATCAAAGCTTGTGTGGCTTTGGGAGCGCCAGTGCATGATCTGTTTACGTCACCTAAAAAGTTGCAGCAAATGCCGAAGATGTACCTTGACCTATTAGCGTCTCGCCTTGGTAAGAGTGCTGTTGACATCAATAGCATGGCCGGACAGATGATGGCATGGTCACTCAAGGTACAAGGTTTCCTAAGTAGCCGTAAAACTAAGGTGCCAATTTTAGCATTGAGTCTTGAAGGGGACCCAGTTTCACCTCATAGTGATAACCAGTTGGTAGCACTGTTTAGCCAGTACGGACAAGCCAAGAAAATCAGTTCCAAGACAATTACAAAAGGTTATGAGCAATCCCTCGATTTAGCCATAAAGTGGTTGGAGGACGAATTATTAAGATGACAAATCTCCTAATTTAGTTAAGAGTGATATATGTGAGCAAAAAATAAGCTCATGATAATTAAAAATAATAATCATTCTTGGATAGCTAAATATCCTTACTATGGAAACGGAGATTCTTATGTCAGAGACGACACAAGGGCCGACTCACTTTCGCTTGATGTCAAAGTTGAAGGCGGTAGGTCCGTACCTGCGCGAACCACAATCACAAGAAGGGCACTACTATTTTGACTGTCTATCTGTCTGTGTAGACGACAAAAAGTCACCTGAGAAACGTGAATTTTGGGGCTGGTGGATGGACTTGGAGTCCATCGAAGGTGGCTTTACGGCAAAATACCATATTGGTAAATACAACAAAGAAGGGGAATGGACCTCAGAACCATTACCAAATAAGGTAGTAGAGGAAGTGTACTTGACACAAAGTACCTTCCATCAAAAGCTTATTGATACAGTGGCTGAGCATTTCAAACTGGAAGTGGAATATCACACCGAATCGTTTGATTTCGCCTAATTTGGCTGTTTTCTTCCCTGATAAGACAAAAAGGTGCGTTTTCGCACCTTTTCTGCTTGTTAAATCCCCATTTGATTGCTAAAACATCCACTCTTTATTTGTTTTTCATTTCAGAAGACATCATGACAACGAATCAACAGAATGCAGTTGTTTCACAACCACAGACCGTCGTTGTGAAACTGGGTACAAGTGTGCTGACAGGCGGCACTTTGGCGTTAGACCGTGCTCATATGGTAGAGCTGGCTCGTCAATGTGCTGAGCTTAAAAAACAAGGCCATTCAGTAGTAATGGTTTCGTCTGGTGCGATTGCAGCAGGCCGTGAGCATCTTGGATACCCCGCACTGCCCAACGCGATGGCGAGCAAACAGTTGCTTGCAGCCGTGGGTCAGAGCCGTCTGATTCAAACATGGGAGTCTTTGTTTGGTATTTACGGTATCAAAATTGGTCAGATGCTACTGACTCGCGCTGATTTGGACGATCGTGAACGTTTCCTTAACGCACGTGATACCATTAATGCGTTGGTTGCGAATGACATTATCCCTATCGTTAATGAAAACGATGCTGTCGCTACAAATGAAATCAAAGTAGGTGATAACGATAACTTGTCTGCTTTGGTGGGGATTTTGTGTGGTGCAGACAAATTGCTGCTCCTGACTGATCAAAAAGGTTTGTTTACCGCAGACCCACGTAAAGATCCGAATGCTGAGCTGATCAAAGAAGTGAAAACTATCGATGATACTTTGCGTAAAATTGCAGGTGGTAGTGGCACAACGCTAGGTACGGGCGGCATGGCAACCAAACTTCAAGCGGCAGACATAGCTCGCCGTGCAGGTATTGAAGTTATTATCGCCGCTGGTAGCGCACCAAATGTTATCTTTGACTCATTGAGTTCAGAGCCACAAGGCACACGTTTCCTACCGTGTTCTGAAGCACTAGAAAACCGTAAGCGTTGGATCTTAGCCGGTCCTGCGGCGTCTGGTGACATCATTATTGATGACGGTGCCGTTAACGCGGTTGTAGGTAAGGGCAGTAGTCTGCTTGCGAAAGGCGTTATTAAAGTAAGTGGTGATTTTGCTCGTGGCGAAGTCGCCCGCGTGACAAACTCCCACGGTAAACTGGTTGCTCGTGGTATCAGTGCCTACTCAAGTGAAGACCTAGCGAAAATTGCAGGTAAGCACAGTAAAGATATCATCTCTATTTTGGGTCATGACTACGGCTCAGAAGTGATTCATCGCGATGATCTTGTCGTCATTCAAGAATAGAAATTGAGGGAAGCAAAGTGGATTTAACGAATATGGGTAAAGCTGCCAAAGATGCAGCTTTCGAATTGGCGACAGCGTCAACCGCACAAAAGAACCAAGCACTAGCCATTATCGCCGATGAGCTAGAAGCAAATGCAGCAACTATTTTGGCTGCAAACGCAAAAGATATTGAGTTAGGTCGCGAAGCGGGTCTAACGGATGCATTACTTGACCGCCTTTTACTGAATGAAGAGCGCTTAACGGGTATTGCTAACGATGTTCGTAATGTGATCAGCCTTAACGATCCTGTGGGCAGTGAAATTGACAGCAAAGTGCTAGAAAACGGCATGTCTCTGTCTCGTCGTCGCGTGCCACTTGGTGTAGTTGGTGTGATTTACGAAGCGCGTCCGAATGTAACCATCGATATTGCTGCTTTGTGTCTAAAAACAGGTAATGCAAGCATCCTACGTGGTGGTAAAGAGACATTTTTCTCTAATATGGAGCTGGTGAAGGTTATCCAATCGGCACTTGCGAAAGCAAACTTGCCAGCGGCTTCTGTTCAATACATCGAAAAACCGGATCGTGAGTTGGTTTCTCAATTACTTAAGCTAGACGACTACGTCGATATGATCATTCCACGTGGTGGCGCTGGTCTACACAAAATGTGTAAAGAGAACAGCACCATTCCAGTGATCATTGGTGGTTTTGGTATTAGCCACATTTTTGTTGATGAATCAGCAGAGCTAGAGAAATCACTCAATGTTGTTGAAAACTCAAAAGTTCAACGTCCGTCCGCATGTAACTCGCTAGATACTTTGCTGGTTCACGAGAATATCGCTGCGCAGTTCCTGCCAATGATCGTAGAGCGCATGAACGAAAACGTAACTTTTGTCGCAGAGCCAAAAGCAAAAGCACTGATGGCACAAGCGAAACAAATTCGTGATGCGGGTGAAGGTGATTTTGATACGGAATGGCTAAGTTACACGCTAGGTATAAAAGTGGTTGCTGATGTGAAAGAAGCGATTGATCACATGCGCGTTCACAACGCGAGCCACTCAGATGCGATCATGACAAACAGCCTACAAAACTCAGAATTGTTCATTAACTCTGTCGGTTCTGCGGCGGTTTACGTAAATGCCGCAACACGTTTTACTGACGGTGCTCAGTTTGGTTTAGGTGCCGAAGTTGCGGTATCAACTCAGAAACTGCATGCTCGTGGTCCTATGGGTTTGGAAGAACTGACCAGCTACAAATGGGTTGGTAAAGCGAACTACTTAGCACGCAGTTAACAGAAACCGTTTGATATTGATTGAAAAAGGGGCAGCGATGCCCCTTTTTGTTTTCTCTAACATAGCAATTCCGCTACACTAGTCTTGCTTTTGGGACGAACCCAATTGCAAGCTATTTGGAGGTGATATGCATTGTCCTTTTTGTTCTGAGAACGACACAAAAGTAATTGATTCACGCTTGGTTGCTGATGGGCATCAAGTGCGTCGTCGTCGTCAATGCCTTGCGTGCAGTGAACGTTTTACAACGTTTGAGACCGCAGAGTTGGTGATGCCGAAAGTGATTAAATCTAACGGTAACCGTGAACCATTTGATGAAGATAAAATGGTTGGTGGTATTCAACGTGCCTTAGAAAAACGTCCAGTTAGTGCTGACTCTATTGAGCTAGCCATCAGCATGATAAAGTCCCAACTGCGTGCAACTGGTGAACGTGAAGTACCAAGTGAAATGATTGGTAATTTGGTTATGGATCAATTGAAAGAGCTGGATAAAGTCGCTTATATCCGCTTTGCATCAGTTTATCGTAGCTTTGAAGACATCCGTGAATTCGGCGAAGAAATTGCTCGCCTAGAAGACTGATTGAATCATGGCTCAACAATCTCTCTCTTCAGAATTTACCTCTCAAGATTTCGAAATGATGTCGCGTGCGCTCAAGTTAGCGAAGCGCGGCATTTATACAACGGCACCTAACCCGAATGTAGGCTGCGTTATTGTCCGTGACGGTGAGATTGTTGGCGAAGGTCATCACCATCGTGCGGGGGAACCTCATGCTGAAGTTCACGCGATGCGTATGGCTGGTAATAAAGCTGAAGGCGCAACGGCATATGTGACACTGGAACCTTGCTCTCATTATGGTCGTACGCCACCTTGTGCAGAGGGGCTAATCAAAGCCAAAGTCGCACGTGTTGTTTGTGCAATGGAAGATCCAAACCCGAAAGTTGCAGGACGCGGTTTTCAAATGCTGCGCGATGCGGGGGTAGACGTTCAAGTTGGCTTATTAGAAAGCGATGCGATCGAGCTGAACAAAGGGTTTATCAAGTTCATGCAAACTGGCATGCCTTATGTTCAGTTGAAAATGGCAGCCAGCCTCGATGGGCAAAGTGCACTCAATAATGGTCAGAGTCAATGGATCACCTCCCCAAAGGCTCGCCAAGATGTACAGCGTTATCGAGCGTTGAGTGGCGCTATTCTCTCGACCAGTAAGACAGTCATTGATGACAATGCATCGCTGAACGTGCGTTGGGATGACCTGCCATGCAGTGTGCAAGCTCAATATCCTCAAGATGAAGTTCGTCAGCCTCCTCGTGTGATTTTCGATCGCCAGTCTCAACTTAGCGATGATCTAAAACTATTCAATACTGACGGTGAGCGTATTATTGTTAGTCACGACGGCGATATTGCGCCTGAGCTGACGGAAAATGGTCAAATTGACTTAACGGCGACATTAAAAGCTGTAGCGAGCGAATATCATATTAATCACTTGTGGGTTGAAGCTGGCGCTACATTCGCGAGTTCATTAATCAAAGCTAACCTTGTAGATGAACTGATTGTTTATCTTGCTCCTAAATTAATGGGCAGCGATGGGCGAGGTTTGATTGGTGCTCTTGGGCTAACCGATATGGCACAAGTTATCGATTTAACTATTACCGACGTTCGAATGGTAGGGGTGGATATTCGTATTACCGCAACCGTCAAACGCAACCAAAGCTAGAAAGAAGCATTATGTTTACAGGAATTGTAGAAGCAGTTGGCAAACTAACTGCAATCACGCCAAAAGGCGAAGACATTACCGTTACGGTCGAAGTTGGCAAGTTGGATATGTCTGACGTTAAGTTGGGGGACAGTATCGCAACGAATGGTGTGTGCTTGACGGTCGTCGACTTCGGTAGCAACTATTACAGTGCTGACTTATCACTGGAAACGCTGAATAAAACAGGTTTTGCCGCTTACCAAGTTGGCGATAAAGTGAACCTGGAAAAGGCCATGTTACCAACGACACGTTTTGGTGGGCACATTGTGTCTGGTCACGTCGATGGCGTGGGCGTGATTGTTGAGCGCAACCAAGTTGGTCGAGCGATTGAATTCTGGGTAGAAATGCCTGCTGAAATCAGTAAGTACGTCGCAGAAAAAGGCTCGATCACAGTGGATGGAATTAGTCTGACCGTCAATGACCTACGTAAAAATGGTTTTAAATTGACGATTGTTCCTCACACCAGTGAAGAGACCACGATTGATCAGTTCCAGGTGGGTCGCAAAGTGAACCTAGAAGTGGATGTACTGGCTCGCTACATGGAACGCTTGCTACAAGGTCAAAAAGAAGAATCGCAAGAGTCACGTATTACCATGGACTTCTTGCAGCAAAATGGTTTTGCGTAGGCGAAACCGACAATAATCACAGAACGTTATCAGGTTAATTGACTTAATAAGGGTTGGCTGCAAACTGCGCTAAAGCCAGTAGACATGGCTAACCGAAACGTTAAACGTATTGCTGCTGCAATAATAAATTTATGAATAACGGGAAACAGAATATGCCTATCAGCACGCCTCAAGAAATTATTGATGACATTCGCGCGGGCAAAATGGTCATCCTGATGGATGATGAAGACCGCGAGAATGAAGGTGATTTGATCATGGCTGCCGAGCACATTACGCCGGAAGCAATCAACTTTATGGCTACGCATGGTCGTGGCTTGATCTGTCTAACCATGACAAAAGCACGTTGTGAAAGCCTTGGTTTACCGCCAATGGTGCAAGACAACAATGCGCAATACACCACGAACTTTACCGTTTCTATTGAAGCGGCTGAAGGTGTTACGACAGGTATCTCTGCCGCAGACCGTGCTCGCACTGTACAAGCTGCCGTTGCGCCAAATGCGAAAGCAGCTGATTTAGTTCAACCTGGTCATATCTTCCCTCTAGCAGCACAAGATGGTGGCGTTCTAACTCGCGCTGGTCATACAGAAGCAGGCTGCGATTTGGCTCGCCTTGCAGGTCTAGAGCCAGCATCGGTTATCGTTGAGATCCTAAACGACGACGGCACGATGGCACGTCGTCCTGATCTTGAAGTATTTGCTGAAAAGCACGGCTTAAAGCTAGGTACTATTGCGGACTTGATTGAATACCGCAATAACACCGAAACAACGATTGAACGTGTTGCTGAGTGTGCATTGCCAACAGAGTTCGGTGAGTTCACGCTTGTGACTTACAAAGACACGATTGATAACCAAGTGCACTACGCAATGTGTAAGGGCGACCTTGCTTCTGAAGCGCCATTGGTCCGCGTTCATTTACAAGATGTATTTACCGATGTCCTTCGAAGTGACCGCAACGCAGAGCGTAGCTGGACACTTGAGAAAGCAATGAAGCGCATTGGCGAAGAAGGTGGTGTTCTGGTTGTACTTGGCAACGAAGAGTCAACCGATCTGCTTATTCACCGAGTGAAAATGTTTGAAGCACAAGACAAAGGCGAAGCACCAACGCTTGCTAAGAAGCAAGGTACGTCACGCCGAGTGGGTGTCGGCTCTCAAATCCTTGCTGATCTGGGCATTCACGATATGCGCCTGCTTTCTTCAACCAACAAGAAGTACCACGCACTCGGCGGTTTTGGTCTGAATGTGGTTGAGTACGTCTGCGAATAATAACTGACCAGCGAGTTCCTAGTCTTACACGCACTTATCGTCGCTAAGGCGAGGAACTCGTGATTCGTCCCCAATTTCCATTAGATATTGCTCACAAAATTGTGATAGAATCCGGCGATTCTCACTTGATGAACAATTTTCACTTATAAATAGAGTTAAAGGAAAGCTTATGAAAGTGATCGAGGGTGGCTTCCCAGCGCCAAATGCAAAAATTGCTATCGTTATTTCTCGTTTCAACAGTTTTATTAACGAAAGCCTACTATCTGGTGCGATCGATACACTAAAGCGTCACGGACAAGTAAGCGAAGACAACATCACTGTTGTTCGTTGCCCAGGTGCCGTAGAACTACCTCTAGTAGCTCAACGTGTTGCTAAAACTGGTAAGTACGATGCAATCGTATCTCTAGGTACAGTAATTCGTGGCGGTACACCGCACTTTGACTATGTTTGTAGTGAGTGTAACAAGGGTCTTGCACAAGTTTCTCTGGAGTACAGTCTTCCAGTAGCATTTGGTGTATTGACTGTTGATACTATCGATCAAGCGATTGAACGCGCAGGAACCAAGGCTGGTAATAAAGGTGCAGAGGCTGCACTAAGCGCACTTGAAATGATTAATGTACTATCTGAAATTGATTCCTAATGGGGGCCAGTGTGAAACCAGCCGCACGTCGTAACGCACGTCAATTCGCTCTACAAGCGATCTATTCATGGCAAATTACTAAAGATAATGTTGCCACGATCGAAGAACAGTTTTTGTCTGGCGACAAATACGATGAAGAAGAACTTCACGCATCTGAGCCTGCACTTGCTGCTCCAGAAACAGACGTAGCTTACTTCCGTGAACTACTAAGCGGTGTTGTACTTAGCCACTCTGAGCTAGATAGCAAAATCCGTCCATACGTGTCTCGTCCAATGCAGGACCTAGACATGATGGAACTTGCTCTTCTTCGTCTTGCTATGTACGAGATGACTCGTCGCGAAGATGTTCCTTACAAAGTGGTAATCAACGAAGCGATTGAACTTGCAAAAGTATTCGCGGCAGAAGACAGCCACAAATTTGTGAATGGTGTGCTAGATAAAGCGGCGCCACACGTACGTAAGAAATAACGATTTCTTCATTAAAAAGGTCAGCAGATGCTGACCTTTTTTGTATCAAAAGCTTTTCCATCAAAAAGTAAGTGAATAATGTCTGGTGAATTCAATCTGATCGATAAGTACTTTGTTGGACGTCAAAGCCAACGCAAAGACGTACACCTAGCGGCGGGTGACGACTGTGCGTTAGTGAAAGCGCCAGATAACGTACAAATTGCCATTAGTACTGATACGTTAGTGGCTGGAACCCATTTTCTTGCGGATGCAAACCCTGCTTGGGTCGCACATAAGGCGTTGGCATCAAATATTAGTGATCTCGCGGCAATGGGTGCAACGCCGGCGTGGGTGAGCTTTGCATTGACGATGCCTAAGCCTGATGAAGCTTGGCTCGCTCCTTTTTGTGATGCATTTTTTGAGCTGGCGGATTATTTTGGTATTCAACTTATTGGTGGTGATACCACAAAAGGTCCACTGAGCCTGACGCTCACCGTGCAAGGGTTTGTACCAGAAGGGAAAGCATTGACTCGCTCTGGGGCGAAAGTCGGGGACTGGGTTTATGTCACGGGCAACCTTGGAGATGCCAAAGCCGGTCTGGATGTGATTCTGGATGATTCACTGCGCTCACGTATTGCTGCGCAGGAACTTGAGACAGCGCATTATCTTAGCTCACCTCGTGTTTTGGCTGGTCAAGCGCTTGTTGGGTTGGCTTCGGCTGCGATTGATATCTCTGATGGTTTAATCTCTGATATCAAACACATCCTCAAACGTTCTGATGTTGGTGTGAGCTTAGATGTTTCCCAATTGCCAATTTCTTCAGAACTGGTTCAGTTTTTAGATGATAAGGTCATCGCACAGCAGTATGCTCTATCAAGTGGCGAAGAATACGAACTGTGCTTTACTGTGCCAGAGCAAAACCGTGGCTCATTACAAAGCGCTTTGTCTCATATCGGATGTAAAGTCACGTGTATTGGTCAGATTCGACCAAAAGGTACCTTCGAGCTGCATGATAACAATCAACCGCTTGATTGGGATCTGAGTGGCTTTGACCACTTTAAATGATATGAGCTAGGCTCTAGCCTAAGATTGAAACCAAACTTGCAGTATAGGTTTAAGGAAATGACCAACCCTCTCTCTCTGATTTCATTAAAGAACCCGTGGCATTTATTAGCGACAGGTTTTGGTAGCGGTTTATCACCTGTAGTGCCAGGCACTATGGGCACACTGGCATCTGTACCATTATTTCTATTGTTAGCCCAATTGCCTTTTCCACTATACGTGGTCGCCGTACTTATCTCTTGTGTGATTGGCATTAAGATCTGCCAAGTGACATCAGACGACATGGGCGTTCATGACCATGGCTCAATCGTGTGGGATGAATTTGCGGGCTTTTGGATCACCATGAGCTTAGTGCCTGCACTGAATATTCCTTTAACAGAATGGAAATGGTTACTTACTGGTTTTATCTTGTTCCGCTTCTTTGACATGGTAAAACCGTGGCCTATCGGTTGGTTAGATAAACGTGTTCATGGCGGCTTAGGTATCATGATTGATGATATCGTGGCGGGCATTATGGCGGGTATCGCACTGTTTTTTGTGGCGAAATACGCAGGTTGGATGTAGTACCTGACCATCGACAAATAAACAAAAGGGATGCCAGAGCATCCCTTTTTTGTGTTTACGCGATTTTATTGCTTTACGCTATTTACTTGGCTAGGTAATCGTTGATTGATTTCTCGATGCCTTTTGCGTCTAAACCAAGTTCTTCGTGCAGCTCGTCTTGCGTACCTTGAGGTATAAAGCGATCTGGCAAGCCAAGATTTAGTACTGGCTTGATGATCTTATCTTGCATCATAAACTCAATTACACCTGCACCAGCGCCACCTGCAATCGCATTCTCTTCTAGTGTGACCAGAACATCATGCTCAGCGGCGAGCTGACGGATCAAGGCTTCATCAAGAGGCTTAACAAAGCGCATATCAGCAACTGTTGCGTTGAGGTTTTCAGCCGCCTCCAGTGCGTTACCTAAGAAGGTACCGAAGCTAAGAATTGCCACTTTCTCGCCTTTACGCACGATACGACCTTTACCGATTTCAAGTGCAGTGAAGTCTTTTTCGATTTCAGTGCCCATACCGCTACCGCGTGGGTAACGAACCGCGCTTGGACCTGTGTGTTTGTGGCCTGTGTACAGCATCTGACGACATTCGTTTTCGTCACTTGGTGCCATGATTACCATGTTCGGGATACAACGCATAAAGCTGAGATCGAACGCACCTTGGTGAGTTTGACCATCTGCGCCAACCAGACCTGCACGGTCGATAGCGAACATCACTGGCAAATCCATGATCGCAACGTCGTGGATCAGTTGATCATAACCACGCTGTAGGAAGGTAGAGTAGATTGCTACGATCGGGTGATCGCCCGCAATTGCCATACCTGTTGCAAGTGTCACGGCATGCTGCTCTGCGATCGCTACGTCAAAGTACTGCTCAGGGTACTCTTTTGAGAAGCGAACCATACCAGAGCCTTCACGCATTGCTGGTGTAATCGCCATCAGCTTAGGATCTTGCGCTGCCATGTCACATAGGAAATCACCAAAGATCTTAGAGAAGGTTGGCTTGCCGTCACTGCTCTTCGGCAAACTGTTATGTGATGGGTCGAACTTTGGTACACCGTGGTAGCCGATAGGATCTTTTTCTGCTGGCTCATAACCTTTACCTTTCTTGGTCATGATGTGCAGGAATTGTGGACCTTTCAACTCACGCATGTTTTTCAATGTCTTGACGAGCTCGTTGACATCGTGACCATCGATAGGACCGATGTAGTTGAAGCCAAGCTCTTCGAATAACGTGCCAGGAACGACCATGCCTTTTAGGTGTTCTTCTGTACGACGCACCAACTCTTTGATCGGTGGGACGCCGGACAGCACTTTCTTGCCGCCTTCACGGATAGAAGTGTACAAGCTGCCAGAAAGGACTTTCGCAAGGTGATTGTTCAACGCGCCTACGTTCTCTGAAATCGACATTTCGTTGTCGTTTAGAATCACTAGCATGTCAGGGTGAACGTCACCAGCGTGGTTCATTGCTTCAAAAGCCATACCAGCCGTAATGGCACCATCACCGATTACGCTGACCACTTTACGACCTTGACCTTCTTTTTCTGCGCTAATGGCCATACCGAGACCAGCACTGATAGAAGTCGATGAGTGGCCAACAGATAAAGTGTCGTACTCGCTCTCTTCGCGCCAAGGGAATGGGTGAAGCCCGCCTTTTTGACGGATAGTCGGCATTTGGTCACGACGACCTGTCAGAATCTTATGTGGGTAAGCCTGATGACCCACATCCCAGATTAACTGGTCAACAGGTGTGTTATATACATAGTGCAGAGCGACCGTTAGCTCTACTGTGCCTAAGCCAGACGCTAAATGTCCGCTAGACTGACTCACTGAATTTAGCAGATACGTGCGTAGTTCATCGCACAATGTCGGCAATGTTTCTTTCGGAAGAAGACGCAACTCCTCCGGTGTATTTGCTAACGCCAGTGTCGGGTATTTTGAAATATCAAGAGTCATATAAATGCGCGCTTATAGTTTAGTTCTTGCGCTCGATGACATATCGGGCGAACTCTTCGAGTAACTGAGTATTGTATGGGATTGCTTCCAATGCTTGAAGTGCTTCCTGTAACAGAGTGTGAGCTTTCTCCATTGCTCCCTCCAAACCCAGTAGAGATGGATAAGTGCTCTTGTTCAGCTCTTGGTCTGAGCCTTGAGGCTTACCCAGTGTTTCTGTGTCACTAATGATATCAAGAATATCGTCTTGAACCTGAAACGCCAGACCGATCGCTTTTGAGTAGCGTTCTAGGTGTGGCAATACTTCCAGGCCTTTTTCGCCTGCGGCTAACGCACCAAGTTTGACCGCACAGTTAATCAGTGCACCAGTTTTATTGCGATGAATTTCTTCTAAATCTGCGAGAGAAACTCGACGATTCTCTGCACCTAAATCTAACGCTTGACCAAGGCACATGCCACTTGCACCAGAAGCTTGCGCTAGTGCTTGTACCATCTTTATACGCTGGCTTTCCGCGTTCGGATTCAGTTTACCTTCAGCAAGAATCGTGAATGCCAATGTTTGTAGAGCATCACCAGTCAAGATTGCTGTGGCTTCATCAAACTTAATGTGGCAAGTCGGTTGACCGCGACGCAGCGCATCGTCGTCCATTGCAGGTAGATCATCGTGAATCAGAGAGTAGGCGTGAATACACTCAATAGCAGACGCTGGCGTGTCGAGATCTTCTGGCTTACAACCCAGCATTTGACCAGTGATGTAAACAAGGAAAGGACGAACACGTTTGCCGCCTAGCAGCAGACCATATTTCATCGCTTGAATCAGCGGCTGTTCTTGGTGAGGCAATTGCTCAAGCCACAGATTGAGTTGTTGGTTGTTTCGTTGTTGATAAGACGTCAATGTCTCTTGCATCACATTGCTCACTACTGATTATTATTCTGACTCAGGGTTGAAGTCACTCAGTGGTGCTTCATCATCTTCGCTAAGAAGAATGCTTACGCGCTGTTCGGCGTCGCTCAGTTTTGTTTGACCAGCACGAGCCAGTGCAATGCCACGTTCAAATTTACGTAGGGCATCATCAAGGGCAAGATCGCCATTCTCTAATTGATCAACTAAGCTATCTAGCTCTTCAATTGTTGCTTCGAAGGTCATATTTTCTGGTTTCTTGACCGCCATCTTTTATCTGCCTTAATAGAGCCTCTAATAGAATGCACGCAAGTTACCTTAGCCTACTAAGTTGGTCAAATTTAACCTTATATAATTGTCACAAAATTAGCGTTAGACAGGTCTGATAAGACGATATTGATCATAGACTTCGGAGCTAAACGATCTTTTTGTGACGTATTGACCAAGATTTTTCTAAAAAAACTGTTCTAGTTGTCGATACAAGTAATAATTCGCCTGACTAGGCAATATTTAAGTATAGCGAGAGGAGTGCTTTGTGGATTTAGCAACCCTAATAGGTTTGATCGGTGGTTTTGCATTCGTCATCATGGCGATGGTGCTAGGCGGCAGCATCGGTATGTTCGTAGACGTTACCTCAATCCTAATCGTAGTTGGTGGCTCTGCATTTGTTGTGTTGATGAAGTTCACCATGGGGCAGTTCTTCGGTGCGACAAAGATCGCAGGTAAAGCGTTCATGTTTAAAGCCGATGAGCCAGAAGATCTGATCGCTAAGATTGTTGAAATGGCAGACGCGGCACGTAAAGGTGGTTTCCTCGCTCTTGAAGAGATGGAAATCAACAACAGCTTTATGCAGAAAGGCATCGATTTACTGGTTGATGGACATGATGCCGACGTTGTACGTGCGGCACTACAGAAAGACATTGCACTTACCGATGAGCGCCATACGCAAGGTACAGGCGTGTTTCGTGCATTTGGTGACGTAGCCCCTGCGATGGGGATGATCGGTACACTGGTTGGTCTGGTAGCCATGCTTTCAAACATGGATGACCCAAAAGCGATCGGTCCTGCGATGGCGGTAGCGCTTTTGACCACACTATACGGTGCGGTGCTTTCTAACATGGTGTTTTTCCCAATTGCAGACAAGCTTTCATTACGTCGCGATCAAGAAACGTTAAACCGTCGTTTGATTATGGATGGTGTTTTGGCGATCCAAGATGGTCAAAACCCTCGTGTTATCGATAATTACTTGAAGAACTACCTCAACGAGGGTAAACGCGCTCTCGAGATAGACGAGTAATCCGGAGGTCATCTGATGGATGAAGATAACAAATGTGATTGTCCGCCACCCGGTCTCCCGCTGTGGATGGGGACATTCGCTGACTTGATGTCACTGCTGATGTGTTTCTTCGTACTGCTGCTTTCGTTTTCGGAAATGGACGTATTGAAGTTCAAACAAATTGCGGGCTCGATGAAGTTCGCTTTTGGTGTACAAAACCAACTTGAAGTGAAGGACATCCCAAAAGGTACCAGCATCATCGCTCAGGAATTTCGACCGGGTCGCCCTGAGCCGACGCCAATTGATGTCATCATGCAGCAAACCATGGACATCACTCAGCAGACGTTGGAATTCCATGAAGGGGAATCTGACCGAGCAGGTGGTACTAAACGTGACCAAGGTAAGCTGACGGGGGGGCAATCACCAGAAACTTCAACGCAAAACAATCAATCGGCAGAAGCAGACATGCAACAACAGCAGTCTGAACAAACGTCGCAAGAGATGGAAACCTTGATGGAAAGCATCAAGAAAGCGTTGGAGCGAGAGATTGAGCAAGGCGCGATTGAAGTAGAAAACCTCGGTCAGCAAATTGTGATTCGAATGCGAGAGAAAGGCGCATTCCCTGAAGGATCGGCGTTCTTACAGCCGAAATTCAGACCACTAGTACGCCAGATTGCCGAACTGGTGAAAGACGTACCGGGTATTGTTCGAGTGTCTGGACATACGGACAACCAACCGCTGGATTCTGAGCTGTATCGTTCTAACTGGGACTTGTCTTCGCAACGAGCTGTATCGGTTGCCCAAGAGATGGAGAAAGTAAGAGGCTTCTCGCACCAACGCTTACGAGTGCGAGGCATGGCTGATACTGAGCCATTAGCGCCAAACGATTCTGATGCAAACCGCGCACTTAACCGCCGTGTTGAAATCAGCATCATGCAAGGTGAACCACTTTACAGTGAAGAAGTGCCCGTAATTCAATAAGCGGATATTTGTTCTTATACTAAAAGCGAGCGTTAGCTCGCTTTTTTTGTCATTCCATTTCGCTTAGGTGTATAATCTTGCGCCTTTGAAGTGAGCTCAGGCTACCTTTTATGACCAAAACGCACTTTTGCTGCGTATGAAGCATCGAGGTGGAGTATCACTCATTGTTGATTGCGAAACTAACCTGCGAACTAGACTATGAAATTTATTGTAAAGCCCCATCCAGAAATTTTTGTAAAAAGTGAATCTGTGCGTAAGCGCTTCACAAAGATTTTAGAGTGCAACATTCGTAACATCGTTAAGAGCCGTACGGAGTCTGTCGCGGTATTCAACCGTCGTGATCACATTGAAGTGACCTCTGAGAGTGACGAGTTCCACGCTGAAGTTTTAGAAATCCTGACGCACACGCCAGGTATTCACCATATTCTTGAAGTAAAACAAACTGAATTCAAAGACTTGCACGATATCTACGAGCAAGTGTTGGAGCTAAGCGGTTCACTGATCGAAGGCAAGACTTTCGTAGTGCGTGCTAAGCGTCGTGGTAAACACGAATTTACTTCTATTGAGTTAGAGCGTTACGTAGGTGGCGGTCTTAACCAAGCGGTAGAAAGCGCTCGAGTTAAGCTAAGTAAGCCAGACGTAACGATCAACGTTGAAGTGACTAACGACAAGCTAAACCAAGTGTTGGCACGTCACAAAGGTCTAGGTGGTTTCCCTCTAGGTACACAAGAAGACGTACTAAGCCTGATCTCGGGTGGTTTCGACTCTGGTGTTTCTAGCTACCTACATATCAAACGTGGCTCAAAAGTACATTACTGTTTCTTTAACCTAGGTGGTCCAGCACATGAAATCGGCGTTAAGCAGGTTTCTCACTACCTATGGAACAAATACGGTTCTTCAGCAAAAGTACGTTTCATCTCAGTTGATTTCGAGCCTGTAGTTGCAGAAATCCTAGAGAAAGTTGATGACGGCCAAATGGGCGTGATCCTGAAGCGTATGTTCATGCGTGCGGCAGGTATGATTGCTCAGAAGATGAAGATCGAAGCATTGGTAACAGGTGAAGCACTGGGTCAGGTATCGAGCCAGACGCTAACTAACCTACGCCATATCGATAACGTAACAGATACTCTGATTCTGCGTCCGCTGATCAACTGGGATAAAGAAGACATCATCAACCTAGCGCGTGAAATCGGCACAGAAGACTTTGCGAAGACGATGCCAGAATACTGTGGTGTTATCTCTAAGAAGCCAACTGTTAAAGCGGTGAAAGGTAAGCTAGAAGCAGAAGAAGAGAAATTCGACTTCAGCATCCTTGAGCAAGTGGTTCAAGAAGCTCGTATGATGGACATCCGTGATATCGCAAAAGAGTCACAGGAAGCAGCACCAGAAGTTGAGCAAGTACAAGCAGTAGAAGAACACGCAATCGTATTGGATATCCGTAGCCCTGAAGAGGAAGACGATAACCCACTAGAAATCGATGGTGTTGATGTTAAACATATTCCATTCTACAAACTGGGTACTCAGTTTGGTGATCTAGACCAAGCTAAGACATACCTACTGTACTGTGACCGTGGTGTGATGAGCCGTCTGCAAGCACTTTACTTGCAAGAGCAAGGTTTCAACAACGTGAAGGTTTACCGCCCATAATCGCGTTGTAATGCTGACAATCACAAAAGCGCAAATTGAGAAATCAGTTTGCGCTTTTTTCGTTTTAGCACGCGCAAAATTTTCCCTAATGAAGTGATAAGATTGAGCTCAATCGCACGCTTCGGGATTTGTATTGATATAACGATAATTAATCCGAAATCAGGATGAAAAGGTGATGTTGATACCAATTTCTGAAGAAGAGGGACAGTGGGATTTTTTAGATAAAAAAACACCGCCTAATAAGGCGGTGCAAGAAATTTGACAGACAGGTCAAAATAAATACAGGAAGTATCTGTTTTGTCACAGGGAGTGTGGACAAAACATATGGTAGAAATCTACCTAACTCGAAATACGAGTTTGCAAACACAACATCGCAACAACGAAGCCAATTGATTCACAAAAGGAATCAAGCCGTTCAGGCTCGTGTTGCGGGATGAAATATAGAATTTATCTGGCTGTTCGGCAACGGACATTTTATAATGTTTCAGATAAAAAAAACTAATCCTACTTGAGGTCCCATAATGTCTCGCAGATTGCCTCCGTTGAATTCACTTCGCGTTTTTGAAGCGGCTGCTCGCCATCTCAGTTTTACCCGTGCTGCTGAAGAGTTGTTTGTTACTCAAGCGGCAGTGAGCCACCAAATTAAAGCGTTAGAAGAGTTCTTATCTTTGAAACTTTTCCGTCGTCGCAACCGCTCTTTGTTGCTAACGGAAGAGGGGCAAAGTTACTTTCTAGACATCAAAGATATCTTCACTTCGATTTCAGAAGCGACCGATAAGGTATTGGAACGTAGTGAAAAAGGTGCGTTGACCATCAGTTTGCCACCAAGTTTTGCAATCCAATGGCTGGTACCTCGCTTGGCGGATTTTAATGCCCAAGAACCGGACATCGATGTGCGTATTAAAGCGGTTGATATGGACGAAGGTTCACTGACTGATGATGTTGATGTAGCTATCTATTATGGTCGTGGTAACTGGCCTGGTTTGCGTGCCGATAAACTCTACCAAGAGTTTTTGATCCCACTTTGTTCACCTTCGTTACTTTTAGGTAACAAACCATTAGAATCTCTAAGTGACCTAAAATTACACACCTTGTTACATGATACCTCTCGTAAAGATTGGAAGCAGTTCGCTCGCCAGCAGAATATCGAAGGCATCAATGTGAACCATGGTCCTATTTTCAGCCACTCGACCATGGTGCTTCAAGCTGCTGCGCACGGGCAAGGTGTCGCTCTAGGTAACAACGTGCTAGCCAAACCTGAAATGGAAGCGGGACGCTTAATCGCGCCATTTGATGAGGTATTGGTGTCGAAGAATGCCTTCTATGTGGTGTGTCACGAACAGCAAGCGGATATGGGACGTATCGCGACGTTTAGGGACTGGATGCTAGCAACTGCAAGAAAAGAACAAGAGGAAGTATTGGATGAGCCATTGGATAGCTGAGGGACCTGAAAACGGACCGCTGTTTATTTTTGCTCACGGCGCAGGGGCAGGCATGGAACACGATTTCATGACTGCCGTCGCCAAAGGATTAGTTGAGCAGGGTATACGCGTGGTGCGTTTTAATTTCCCTTACATGGTTAAGCGAGCGGAAGATGGCAAGAAGCGTCCGCCAGATCGTGCGCCAAAACTTCTTGAAGCTTATGAAGAAGTGATCGCTCACTTTACTTCTCAACCTATTGTGATTGGCGGTAAGTCGATGGGTGGGCGTATGTCGAGCTTACTCGCCAATAATGCGCTGGTGGCGGGTGTTGCCTGTTTAGGTTTCCCTTTTCATCCTCCCGGTAAACCAGAGAAATACAAAGGCGAGCATTTAGCGAGTATCGAAAAGCCAACTTTAATTCTGCAAGGTGAGCGCGATACATTCGGCAAGCGCGAAGAGTTCGAAGGCTTTGCATTATCAGAGCAGGTCACAGTGAGCTTTCTGCCAGACGGTGATCACAGCTTTAAGCCACGCAAGAGCTCTGGCTATACAGAGGCAGGTAACATTGCTTCAACAGTGGAGCAGTTAGCGACATTTATTAAAGAGGTGTCCTGTGAAAAGTAAGTGGTTACTCTCATTTACTGGTCTTTCTGGCTTAACATCAGTGGCGCTAGGTGCATTTGCTGCACATGGTTTGAAAGCAAAGTTATCGCCTTATTTACTGGGCGTCTTTGAAACCGGCGTTTTGTATCAGTTCATCCATACTTTGGCTATCGCATTTTGTGCGATTTTGCTGTTGCTCAATTTGGGACAAAAAGCACAAAAGTATTTTTTCATCGCGGCGATTTGCTTTATCATCGGCATCTTTTGTTTTAGCGGCAGTCTTTACGCGCTGGCGCTGACGGGCATTAAGTGGTTTGGACCAATTACTCCTATGGGAGGATTCTTGTTCATGATCGGTTGGTGTCTGTTCTTTTTTGCTGCGTTTAATATCAAAGAGGTCTCCAAGTGAAACAACTAATGCTCTATTGCCGTTCTGGCTTTGAGAAAGAGTGTGCTGGTGAAATTCAGGACAAAGCAACACAATTGGAAGTGTATGGCTTCCCTCGTGTGAAGAAAAACTCAGGTTATGTTGTCTTCGAATGTTACCAAGATGGAGACGCAGATAAGCTAGCAAAAGGCTTAGACTTTAGCGCACTGATTTTTGCACGTCAGATGTTTGCTGTGGCTGCCGAGTTTGAAGCGCTACCAAGCGATGACCGTATCAGCCCAATTCTTGCTGAATTGTCAGAAATCGAAGCATTCCCACGTTGTGGCGATCTGCGTATTGAAACTCCCGATACTAACGAAGCGAAAGAGTTATTGAAGTTTTGCCGCAAGTTCACGGTACCAATGCGTCAGGCGATGCGTGGTAAAGGTCTGATGTGGAACAAAGACAACGCGAAGAAGCCAGTACTGCATATTTGCTTTGTGGCTCCGGGTCATTGTTACGTGGGTTACTCATACCCAGGCAACAACTCGCAGTTCTTCATGGGTATTCCTCGCCTTAAGTTCCCTTCAGATGCACCAAGCCGCTCTACGCTGAAATTAGAAGAAGCATTCCACGTCTTCATTCCGCGTGAGGAATGGGATGAGCGTTTGGCTCCAGGCATGTGGGGTGTCGACCTAGGTGCTTGTCCGGGCGGTTGGACTTACCAATTGGTGAAACGTTCGATGTTTGTTCACTGTGTGGATAACGGCATGATGGCGGATAGCCTAATGGAAACGGGTCAAATTAAACACCACATGGTAGATGGCTTTAAATTTGAACCAGACCGTAAGAACGTTACTTGGATTGTATGTGACATGGTTGAGAAGCCAGCACGCGTTGCGCACCTTATGGGGCAATGGTTGCTAAAAGGTTGGGCGAAAGAAGCGATTTTCAACCTTAAGCTTCCAATGAAAGGTCGTTACGATGAAGTGCTGCAAGATCTTGAAAACCTAAAAATGTTTCTGATTGAGAACAAGGTGAAATTCAAGCTGCAAGCGAAGCACCTATACCATGACCGCGAAGAGATCACGATTCACATTCAATGTCTGTCTAATATCTCACCACACTAAGCTATCGTTTCTATGTGGTTGAACATTTTCAAAAAAGCGCCTAATGCAGGCGCTTTTTTATTGCGGTTTAAGAACCATGACCATTACTTAGTTGCTGGTAGGCCACATCTCTTCCCATTTTACTGATTCCATGTTGTCTTCGATGCTATCTGGCGTTTGAGCAAAAAAGTCTAATCCAGTTTGACGTTCAACTTCGTCAATAGTGGTAATAAAGTTGGCTAACTCTGAGCTTGAAACATCACGATGCGGGACAATGAACGCAATGGCTTCATCAAAGCTTGGATCAAGAATGACTTTGTAAAACGCGCTCGGGATCACCACACCATTACCGATTGTTCCTTCGTTGCCTTGGTAAATCGGTCCAGTCACCACATAAAGTTCGTTGTATTCATTGGCGAGATCACGAACATGTTCTTCTAGAACGCGCCAACCAACTCGGTTAAACCCCGGAAGTTGAGGCGACATGTTGCTCATCAAAAAGCTTTGCTTCATTGACTCTCGGGTGAAGTCCATTGTCGCTGATGGCGCAAGGTGTCCTCTGTCGTAACCAGAGCCTTTGTAGTCTGCTAGGGTAGAGCGCGCGTAATCCGGCATTTCAGTGTCTTCTTTGAAGGAGTTACTGCGTTTGTTGGTGATATTCACGCTTTCCGCGGTAATGTGGTAAGCAACCCAGTCTGCGTTTTTGGTGTCGTAGTTGTACCCAACCGCATAGCCGTCTCGGCAGAGGAACTGATCGCTGTTGGTTGAAGGCATACCTTTATCAAGGTGTTGACCGCAAGTTTCAGCAAGAGTAGGGAAGGATAGGAGCGTGACTAAAGATACTAAGATGATGTTTTTCATTATTTTTCTCCGTTATTGGGAGATTTGAAAATAATGAAATTACTCACTAAGACTGTGAATTAGCTTATAAACTAATCAGTATCTTGTAGGTTAATGATGAGGTAAATATCATTGCTGTGAATGTAAAGGGTTACACAACAGATTTTATAAACGTGTTGTCTAACCCAAAACTAGCAGCGTAAAAGAGATGCACTTACTCGGCTTTATTTGGTCCGGTAAAGCGAATGTCTTGCAGGTTAAAGCCGAGCTCTATGTCGCATTTCAACGCTGCTACTCGTTTGCATAGACGTGCAGATTCAATGTGTTCATCCAGCTTCTTACGATATTTCGGTACCAGCTCTTCACTTGCGTATGCCGCTTCAATGTCCTCAAACTGAGTGAGAATTTCCTTAGCGGCTTTTGGACCAACACCGGGTACACCCGGTACTTGGCTTGAGCTAATCCCTGTTAAACCCCAGTAGTCGGCAAGCTGAGTGGGTTTCACGCCAAACTCTTTTTCGATAAACGGCTCATCCAACCAACGATGTTGGAAGTAGTCTCGGATTTGCAAAGTTGGGGACAACAATTGGCAATAACCTTTGTCGGTGGAGACGATGGTGACTTTCTCTCCGTGACTTGCGACTTTAGTGGCGAGGGTTGCAACTAAGTCATCCGCTTCATCACCTTCAGATAGCAGTGAGTCGATGCCTTGCTCCCACCACGCTTGTTGAATTGCGTCTAAACCTTGCATCAGGGGCTCTGGCATAGGTTTGCGGTTTTGTTTGTAGTCTGGAAGGATTTCCGCGCGCCAACCTCGGTCTTGCTCGTGGTGATCGAATACCGCGATGATGTGCGTAGGTTGCGCCTCAGATAGGATGCGAGTCAGCGTTCTGCCTGTCGTTGTGATGGTTCTTGCTATGTCAGTTGGATCGGGTTGTGCTGAGTGCACGCGGCGGATCAGGTTTAGGGCATCAATGATAACAAGATGAATAGACATAATGACTTAGCAATAAAAAAGGGGCGGAATGCCCCTAGTGTAACGAAAGCTGAGTTATCTATCGACCACCATTTTCTCGATGGGCAATACGGTAGCATGGTTCATACGCAGTGCCACCCGGCAGTTTCATGCGGTGCTGCTCTACGAAGTCTTTCAACAGCTTGTCGAGTTTTTTCATCAAGACTGGATCGCCATTGATGGTAAACGGACCTTTGCGTTCGATTTCTCGAATCCCTTCCGCTTTAACGTTACCAGCAACAATACCTGAGAAGGCTTGGCGCAGACTTGCAGCCAGAACTTGAGGTTGTTGGTTCAAATGCAGATCTAGGCTTGCCATCGCATCATGAGTTGGTTCAAACGGAAGTTGGAACTCTGGCTCAATTTTTAGCGACCAGTTAAAGCTATACGCATCGCCTTTTTCTTTACGATGCTGACGAACCTCGTCCATTGAGCGTTTCATAATACGAGCAACTTCTGCTGGATCATCAATCACGATTTGGTAGTGCTTCTGACCTTCTTCGCCCAATGTATCGGCAATAAAGGCATCGATTGAGCGGAAGTAGGCTTCACTCTCTTTAGGGCCTGTAAGTACGATAGGCATTGGTTGGTCGGCATTTTCGGGGTGCATCATGATACCCAAGATGTACAGCAACTCTTCGGCGGTACCCGGACCACCAGGGAAGATAACGATGCCGTGCGCCATGCGAACAAAGGCTTCGAGACGTTTCTCGATGTCTGGCATGATCACCAACTCGTTCACGATTGGGTTTGGTGGCTCAGCCGCAATGATTGAAGGCTCTGTCAAACCAAGGTAACGCTGCTCGGTATAACGTTGTTTGGCGTGACCAATCGCTGCGCCTTTCATTGGACCTTCCATCGCACCAGGACCACAGCCCGTACAGATGTTCAGTTCACGTAGACCCAACTCGTTACCCACTTCGCGAGTGTATTGGTACTCTGTCGCGTTGATTGAGTGACCACCCCAACAAACCACAAGGTTCGGCTCAATGCCGGGCGTCAACGTACCAGCATTACGCAAGATGCCAAATACGAGGTTGGTGATGTGCGTGGCATTGGTGAGGTTAAGACGTTGGTTGTCCGCCAAATGCATGTTTACGTACACGATGTCACGTAAAACAGAGAATAAGTGCTCTTGAATGCCCTTGATGATCTCTCCGTCAACGAACGCATGTTCTGGCGGGTTGGCAAGCTCAAGCTTGATGCCGCGTTCGCGTCGAACTACGTTCACATCAAACGATAGGTATTTATCTAACAGCTCTTTTGAGTTGTCGGTATGGCTACCAGAGTTGAGGACCGCGAGCGTACAATTGCGATAGAGCTGGTAAAGCTCACTTGATGCGGTTTTCTTAAGACGTTCAACTTCCAGTTGTGATAGCAAATCCATGCTACCTGCGGGGCTTATATGGGTAATCATAAGGCCTCCTTGCTAGTGCTTTCTTTGAGGGAAGAAACCAACTCACCTACTTAGCTTATACGTGTCGTTCTACTCAGTGGTTGGCAGACTTTGTTTATAGCGTTTAAACAGCTTAGCAGACTGGAAGAGGAGAAACGTGATAACTCGTTGAAAATTTGAGGCAATATGACAAAACAGCACGTAAAAAGTGTTCGTTTGATTGTTTTTTGAACGCTTTTTAGTTCCAGTTGACTTGGTTGTTACCACGCTGTTTGGCGTCTTTTAGCATGTTACCAAGACGGTCGAGGACGTATTCTGGGTTGTCTGCTTCTTTAAACGATGTAGAAACCGCAGTTAAGGTGATCATGATGTTTTGTTCACGGAACTTGAATGGTAATTTGCTGATGTCACGTTGAATGTTTTTCATCAATTCAAGCGTGTATTCTTCTGATTGTTCCGGGATCAGCAAGATGAACTCTTCACCACCAAAACGCGCTACGGTTTCCGTATCTGCAATCCGCTTGTTCATCGTGCGGGCAATGATTTTTAGCGCCTTGTCACCAGCTGTGTAACCGTAGCTATCATTAACCGCTTTGAAGTTATCCACGTCAAACAGCACCACGCGCAAGTTTTGCTGTGAGCGAATCCAACGACGATATTCGAGCTCTAAACGATCGTTAAAAGCCGTGCGATTGTAGACCTTTGTAAGAGGATCAAGCAGCATACGCTGAGCTTGGTCTTCCAAGCGGCGACGGTAATCTTGTGTCGTTTCGAACACTGCTTCCAATTGATTTTTGCTGTAGCTTAGGCGTTCTTGAAGTGCTTGCTCACGCTCTTCTGTCATTCTCAAGCGCTCAGTCAGTGATGCCATTTTTGCCAGCAGTGGCGAAACTTCGCCTTTTAACTCGTCTAAGTCTTGAGCTTGCTCAAGAGACTCTTGGCTGCGTTCAACCAAAGTGGTCATCTCAGCGTTCAGCTCTTGACGATGCTCAAAGTAAGTTTGGTGCTGGTCAACATTCTGATGAACGGTTTTGAGATTGCTAGACAGTGACGTGTTTAACTGTTCTAGGAACTGTTCTGATGATTTACGCTCGTACTTGGTCGCTTCCACGACCAGTTTTAATGTGTGTAGCGTTAATTCAATCAGAGATTCAGCATTGACACCTAAAAGTAACTTAGCGCGAATATCCAACAGTTGATCGCCAGACTCACCTTCAAAATCGAGTTCCGTGATGGTGTGTTGTAGATCGCTTGCAAGGCATTCCAGTTGTGACTTATCAGGACCGTGTTCTAGCTCGCCTAGGTTAAGGCGTGAATTAGAGGTGATTATCTTGAGTGCGCGCTCGTAGATGCTCAGTAGCTTAGTGGCTTGATCGACTTTCTTACCAGCATGGACTTCCGAGAAGCTCATCAGGTTACGCAATTCACGTTTTAACTGCGCAGGCAAGCCGGTGATACGTTGAAGCGTTTCACCACTGTGTTTGATTTGTTCGTCGAGATAACCGTTTTGTTTTTCCATCGTCTTAGACTGCTGTTTGAGCATTCTTTCTAGCACTGCTAAGCGAGGGATCAGCGTACTTACATCTTTATGATGTTCAAGCTCTTGCTGAATTTCGCGCAGGTAGTTGGATACTTGAGAGTTTGAACCCTGACAAGCAGAAGACAATGATGCCACAACTCGCTTAAGAACTTGCTGCTCACGTTGAAATTTGAGCGAAGTATCACGATGAGTCAGCCTGAGTTGGTCAAGTTGACAACTCAGCTGATGAAGCTGCGACTGAATATCGGATTCCAAGATTCCCATGAAGTGACTACGGTTAAGTCCATGTACTACTGACGATTATTTGATAATAACAAAAAACTTTATAGCGTCATCACTGATCACGCTCAACCGTTGTTTAATTATCCGTTTTTTAATATTTTTTTGATGTCGTCCTCATTCTTGTACGAAGAATGAATCTTTATTAGCCCTTGATTGATGGCATGTTGGCAAGCTGTCCTTATGTCACCAGTTGCAAAGCTCGCAGCAGGTGCATTATCAATGGCCTTTAAGAATACCCAATGACTGTGCTTATCTTTCAAACTAACTTCACGTGCTATGTGTGTCGCAAGCAACAGTAGATCGAGCAGTTCTTCATCGTTAATCGCGGTGTAAGCACGCGGTAAGAATGGGTAATCACTGATGCCCATACGAATGATGCGATTGACGTTGTGCTGTGCTGCGAACTCGTCCACCCAGCCTTGGAATTTATCAAAGGTGGCTTCTGCGGAGGCATCGCGATCGGCATTTGGCTCAATGTACAACAAGTTTGCATCTGAGAAATGGTACAAACGTGTTGGCTTCTGAATGCGTTCTGCTAGGAACTCACCAAATGCACGTTCTAACTCTAAGCCAGCTTTGTAACCATGTTGAACGTACATGCTGCGCAAGAATGGCAAATCGATCATCACAAAGCGTAAGCGGTCATTCAACGGCTCGTGGATAAGTTCACCCATTTGCCATTGTTCGAATGTGTCGCTCGACTTCTTCAATGAACGCGATAGCTTGACGTTGAGCATGCGTAAGTTACGCAGGCGTGAGCGAGAGTGAGTGAACAGATCATTACGCAGCTTTTCAATCTCAGCTGTTTGACGTTGGTTGATAACACCACGACGCATGATGAATAAGAACATCACCAAAACGGTAATAAACAGTGCGAACGAGATCTTTTGGAATTTACGATGCTCCATTTCAACTTGAGCTAGCTTGTCTGCCTGACCTACATAGTGGATGCTTTGCTCAGCAAACTCTTTTTGTTGGCGGAAGGCATCTTCACTGATTTGGTTAAGCTGCTTTTGCTCTAGGCGCACTAGGCTGATGTATTTTTTGTACGCTTGAAGGGATAACTGGTATTCGCCAGCTTGCTCATACCCCAAACCCAGTAAGCGATAGCTTTGCTGTTTAATGAAGCCCGTATCTTCTGGTGCTTTCTCTATCAGGTCTAGCGCTCTCTTGGCATTGACGATCACATCTTTACTGTCATTTTGATGGTATGCCAGACCTGATTTAAGCAGTGCAGCTTTGGCTTCTAGCTGAGGTAAATCAGCGTATTCCAATAAGTCTTTGGAACGGTCTAGGTACTGCTCTGCTAACGCATAGTTGTAAAGCTGAAGGTAAGTGGCAGCTAGGCTCAAACGTATTTTAATGATGCGGTTGATATTCTTACTGGTGCTGTCGTGATCAAGTACATTGAAGTAATGCACCAGCGCGAGGTTGAACTTACCTTGGTAGAAGTAGATATCGCCCATCTGTTCTAGCACGTCAGCCAAAATTGGGGAGCTTGGGTAACTGTCGTAAAAGTCCGCCGCCTGAGAGAGGTATTCAATTGCTTTGTCGTAAACGCGGCGCTCTTGGAATAGTCGAGCTAATAGACGGTTAACCTTTGCTAGTCTGGCTCCACTGTCGCTCTCGATAGATTGCCAGTAACCGTAAAGCAGTTCTGAAAGCGCAAGGTTGTATTTCTTGTTGTTGAGGTAAAATTCGCCTACCGCTGTGTGGTAGTCAATCAGAGTCAGATCTGAGCGATTGTCTTCCAACATGGTTTTAGCTTTAGCATACAAACGCTCAGCGTTTACGGAGTCACCGCTGTTTGCTGCGAGCAAGGCACGTTGCATCACTAAGCGGTAACGAACGCTGTCGGTACGCTGTAAAACCGGATTTGCTTCTTCAATCTGCTTTTCGATCTGGTCGAGTTTTTGTTCTGCTGCGGCGTAGTTTTTGTCGTACATCCAAATCATTTGGTTGCGCATCAGTTGCACATCCAGATTCATGTACGGCAATTGGTATTCTTTGGCTAGACGTTCTGCTTCATCAAGGTTGTTGATGGCAGAGCGAATGTTGCCCATTGCATAATCGGCTTGTGCAATGATTTTGTGCGCCTCAATCGTGCTGCTCGGGGTGCGGATACTGCGGTCGGTCTCTTCACGAGACATCGCGGAAGGGCTGCCATTCTCTTGGCGTTCAATCAGCTCGCGTTGCAAAAGGTAGTTTTTGGCCGCTTGTTTTGCTTGTGAAGGTTCGATCTCAGCCAATTGCTGAGCTTCATTGAGCAAAGCGGAAGATAAAATGGTCGCGTGAAGTGGCTGTGCTAACAATAAGCAAAGAAAGCCAATCAGCCTTAATAGACGCGAACTGTCCCAAAACATCCTTTTCGTTCCCTCGAACTGTGTCGTTTTTGAATAAACAATATTAGAGAAAAACGCCCAGCAATCCAACAGATAGCTGGGCGTTTTTGAGTATTTAAGCAATGAGTGTTGAGTATTTAGCTCATTCGCTTTTGATTAAGTACTCAGATTATTGACGAGCCATGCGATTATTGTGCGCTGGCTTGTCTTGTTCCGTTGAGCGGTAAGGGTTGATATCCAAACCACCACGACGCGTGTAACGTGCGAATACGGTTAGTTTCGTTGGTTGGCAGTACTTCATCAAGTCAGTGAAGATACGTTCAACACATTGCTCGTGGAACTCATTGTGTTCACGGAATGAAACTAAGTAGCGAAGCAGCTTCTCACGATCAAGCTTAGCGCCTTGGTAGCGAATTTCTACGCTGCCCCAATCTGGCTGGTTGGTGATCAAACAGTTTGATTTTAGTAAATGGCTGTGAAGTACTTCTTCCACTTGCTCGTTACCTGCAGCGCCGTCTAGAAGCGCGGCATCGAAGTCGTAGCTAGTGATTTCGATGTCTTGATCGTCAATGCATTCACCTTCCATCGTGACAATAAGTTGGTTGGTGTAGTGACTAACTGGATTCACTTCCACAAGTACTTTCTCGCCAGCGCATGCTGATAAATCTTGCGCTAAACGCTCAGTGACTTCTTCCCAAGTAGCAAAACGCGTTTGGTTGTAGCTGTTTAGGTACAACTTGAACGACTTTGACTCAATTAAGTTTGCGCTGGTTGCTGGGATGTAGACTTCGCCAACGGCAACTTGAGGCAAGCCTTTACTGTTTAGCCAAGATAGCTCGTACAGCGTCCAAATATCGTGACCCATAAACGGTAGGCTGTCGCCAAGTTCAAGGTCATCACGGTTTAGGCTGCGAGGTACAGGTTGCAGCAAGCTTGCGTCGTATTGATTTGCGTACTCGGTCTTTTTACCCAGAGTTAGGCCAGCAAGCTCTTTAGCGTCAGAATATTTGCTCATACTTTGTGGTCATTTTCGATTAGAATGGCGAGAATTTTACTGAATCCGCTGATTAATTGCCATCCGGCAGACACCGCGACCTGATAAAAACTAACCAGGAGACCTTCATGACCCAAACCGTTACTCAGGCTCTACAGGACTTTAGCCTGCGCTACCAACAAGCTTGGCAAGACGAGCATAACGAACTGCCACGCAGTGAAGAGCTTGCTGATCTTGTTTCTCCATGTGTAGAAGAGAAACGCGACGGGGCCGTGTTGTGGAAAGCATTCCCACGTGAAGAAATGGCGGATTTCACTAACGTTGAGAACGCAATTGAGCTGACGCTGCATGAAGACATCAAAACCTTTTACGGTTCTCAGTACAGCGCTGATATGGACGCAACTTGGCAAGGTAACGAACTGACGTTGCTGCAAGTATGGAGTGATGATGACTTTACTCGTCTGCAAGAAAATATTCTTGGTCATCTAGTCACTCAGCGCCGTCTAAAATTAAAGCCGACGGTATTTATCGCAGCGACAGATGCAGAGTTGGATGTTATTTCTATCTGTAACTTAACCGGTAATGTGATTCTTGAGCGCTTAGGCTCAGACAAACGCGACGTACTGGCTGAGACGCTCACCGAGTTTCTAAGCAAACTAGAGGCTGCAGTGTAAGCATGTACGTTGTTGAGTTGCAGTTTGAGTGTTTTGATAACACTACCGTAAGCGCGGTTGATAAAGCGATTAATGGTCTGATGGACGCATTGCGCTACAACGGTCAGGTGCTTGGTCGTGAGTTTCCTATCGTGATGGGGGATGGCGAGTTTTATGTTCGCGTGGTTTGCCCAGAGCAAGACAGTTTGCACCCTCGTTACCATTCTGATTTCGTCAAAGTGTGCATGAATCGTTTGTCGGAAGCCTCGTTGCTTGCGCCGAAAATGCGCATGTTGGGTCGTGATTTGAACTCAGAAGAAGCGGCGGAAGAAGAGACACCTAGCTGGCAAGTGCTGTACACCACGTACGTTCATACTTGTTCTCCACTGCGCAGCGGCGAGACACTGTTACCAATTCCACTTTACCGTAATGGTGCTACGTTGAATGGTGACCACAAAGCGGTGGTGAAATGGCAAACCGAATGGCAAGCGTGTGATGAAATCCAAATGGCAGGTGGCTGTCGTGCTGAACACGCTGCGCTGCATGAAATTTGCGACGCTGACAGTGTGCTGTTCCGTCGAGGTTGGGATTTGCGTGGTCGTATTGAATACATCACCAAGATCCCGACTTATTACTACCAATACCGAGTTGGTGGTGAGTCACTGGAAGCGGAAAAAGCGCGCAAGTGTCCCAAATGTGGTGGTGACTGGTTGCTAGACGAACCGCTACACGACATCTTCTACTTTAAGTGTGACGATTGCCGAATTGTCTCCAATATCTCTTGGGACCACATCAAGTAGTCTATTTTTAAAAAGCTGGCGTCTATGCCAGCTTTTTTCTATCGCTATAAATGAATCAGGGTTGATTGGTAAAATTTTCTATTATTTATTTTATCAATACATTGATTCGAAAAGCATTTTCATTGACCATTCCTCTCATCCCCTTGATTGTGATCTTTGTTCATGTTCAAAGAAAAATGTAACTTAGTTGCATGGTTTATAAGCATTGAAACGTTTGCTTCTCAAAAATTTCAAATAATATCCATATCCTTTTTGAGGTTTTGGGAAGAGGGCCCCTTCCGAAAATATATATAAAAAAATAATCTGGAAGGAATTGAGATGACTTTATTTAAACGAAGCCTAATCTGTATTGCAGTTGTCGGCTTGATGGCTGGTTGTAACGATGATGAAACCAAATACGTAGAGGTACCATCAGATTACAGTCCAGTGGTCGCAGAGGGTAAAACGCTAACTAACACACCTGACGTCGTCGTCAAAGGTGAAGCAACGCAAGCTGACGAAGTCACTATTGCTATCGCGGCGACATCGGATTTACATGGTCGCTTGTTTGGTTTTGACTATGCGCTAAATGCCGTAGACGATGACGCTGGTATTACCCGCATCGCAACCTTGCTTGCTGACCAAAAAGCGGCACATCCAAATATGATCCTGATTGATATCGGTGATACGGTTCAGGGCAACTCCGCGCAGTTATTCAACGATGACCCAACTCACCCTGTGGTTGAGAGTATGAACTCTCTTGGCTTTGATGTTTGGGTACCAGGCAACCATGAATTTAACTTTGAGCGTTCGTTTGTCGATCGCAACCTCGATCATTTTAATGGTGCGGTCCTGTCTTCTAACATCAAGTGGGAAAGTAACGATGTGAACTACATTCGCGCGTTCCAAATGTTTGAAGTGGAAGGCGTGAAAGTGGCGATCGTTGGTCTAACGCCATCGAACGTGCCGAACTGGGAAGCCTCAGCTCCGGATCACTTCAAAGGTTTGAAGTTTGAGAACGAATTGGACGCAACCAAAGAAGCGGTTGATCAACTGGTGTCTAACTACAATCCAGATGTGATCGTGGGTGCGCTTCACCTTGGTCGCCAAGAAGACGGTGGTGTGGGCGTTTATGAAATTGCGTCTGCAATGGCGGATAAATTCGACGTTATTCTAGCGGGTCACGAACACGCGAACTACATCGAACAAGTGAATGCGGACGGCACAGTTACACCAATCAGCAAATCAACATCAGAAATCGGCGGCGAAAATACGTTGATTGAAGATAAAGCCAAGTCTGGCGAATACACTCAAGATAACCGCGCACAAAGCGTGAAAATCATTGAACCAGGTAAGTGGGGTGCTTACCTTGCCAAAGCTGAGATTCAACTGAAGAAAGTCGATGGTAAGTGGACTATGGAAGACACCACGTTAACCAACATCGGCACGAAGAAGGTCAAAGAAGAGCAGGCTCTACAAGCGAAATTCCAATACGTGCATGATATTTCGGTTGAAGACGCGACGCGCGAGCTTGGTCGTGTAACGGGCAACTTCACACCAAGCGCATCAGGCTTCCCAGATGAAGCGACCGCGACGGATTACAACTACACCGCAGAGCGTCTGTACTCGACGATTCACCTTGCGAAAGTGGTTGATACACCATTGATGGATGTGATTAACCAAATCCAAATGCAGCAAATCGAAGCGGCGATGGGTAAAGGTAACGGTGCGATAGTCTCTGCAGCATCTCTGTTCTCTGATCAATCTAACTTAATAGACAACGAAGTGTACACCAAAGGTAAGTCGACTAACTTGTATAAATACGACAACACTTTGCTTGGTGTGGAGATGACAGGTGCCAACCTAAAACGCTTCATCGAATGGTCTTACTCTTACTTCAACCAATACCAACCGGGTGATATTACCGTTTCGTTCAAGAAAGGCGCTCCTGCTTACCTATACGACCAATTTGATGGTGATATCGAATTTACTGTGGATCTGAGTAAGCCGTCTCTTGAGTTGGATGAAAACAATACAGTGACGAATGAAGGCAGCCGCGTCAACATCACTAGCATTGGCGGTGAACAGTTCGATCCTAATGCAACTTACAAAGTGGCAATGAACAGCTACCGCTTTGGTTCGCAAATCCAGAAGTTTGGTTGGGCGAGCAAAGATGACGTGTTCTACGACTCAGTGAATGAGCCGGTATACGCAATCCGCGATATGTTGACGGCTTATGTTGAGAAGAACAAAGGCATCAACGTGGCAGATTTTAATGGCAACGTTGGTAACTGGTCGTTCACGCAATACCTGCCAAGTGGTGAAATTACGACACTAAGAGAAGGTAAAGGCAAGGCGCTGTGGGATCAATTGAAGAACATGGAAATCTGTGTCTCGATTGATTTGGAAAACCCGAAATACCCTGCAATTGTTAAGTCTGTGAACATCAATGATTCGTCTAGCTACTTTGTTAACCCTAACAAAGACGCGGCGACGCTTGATGAGAAAGTCGCAGGTTGTAACCCAACTCATTAATCCTGCATATGGGCGCGGTAATCTTTACCGCGCCTAATTTTACTCACCAGAGGCAAAGCCCGTTTAGTGAGTGATGTAGAAGAGTGCTTCATGATCAAAAGAATCTATAACCGATGGGGTTTCACCCTACTGATTACCCTTATCTCCACGCTTATCTTTCAGTTTTCTTCTTCGTGGAGTGAAGATTTCCGTCCCAAATCTCGTCAACAACAAGAGTTTGTTGAAGCGACTGTCACGCGTTCGATCTCAAACCATGTTGCGCCAGATCCGCTTGTGCCGGATGTGATGACTGGTAAGCAAGTCTTCATGGCAAAAATCCTTGAGGGAGAGAGCGAAGGTTTAGAGGTGGAAGTCACCAATCCTCTTAGTCGCCAGCACAATGTGTACGTTGGTGAAGGCGATACTTTCATTATGATGATCCGCGAAACCACCAATGGTACCGTTTATTGGGCGTATAACCACAAACGCTCAGACGCGATTTACCTGATGCTTGTGCTGTTCTGTGCGCTGCTACTGAGCTTTGGCAAGAAAGAGGGCATCAATTCTATGGTCGCGCTCTATTTTACCGCGGCATTGATTGTTGGCGTGTTGGTGCCAAGTATTTTCGCTGGCTGGAATCCGATGCTGGTTAGTATTTTGCTGATGGTGGTGATCATCGTGGTCAGCTTTATTCTCGTCTCTGGCTATAACCGCAAGAGTTTATGTGCCATGGGCGGCACATTATTGGGTGTGATCGCCGCGGGTGTAATGGCGCAGTGGTTCGGTGAAATGGCGCACTTGTCGGGCATTTACCTCGACAAGGGCGAAGACGTGATTTACCTAACGTCGGTAAAGATGGGCATCCGTTGGTTGATGTTCGTGACGATTGTCGTTGCTGCACTTGGCGCTGTTATGGACGTTGCGATTTCGATTGCATCGGCGTATGCGGAGCTGCAACAAACCGACCCGAAACTCAAACCAAAGCAGTTGGTTAGAGCGTCGATGAACATTGGTCGAGACATCATGGGCACCATGACTAACACCTTGATTTTGGCGTTTGCTGGTGGCTCATTGACGACTATCATGATGGTGTGGGGTCTTAACATGCCAGCGAGCCAGTTTATGAATATGCCGCTGGTGGGACTTGCAGTGGTGAATGCGTTAGCGGGCAGTGTAGGCATTGTGCTTACTATCCCGTTTACTGCGTTTTTAGCGCCTTATATCTTCAAACATCCTCAAGTGGATACGCAGCCAGAACAGGAGCAAAAGAAGGTTGATCAAGACGAAGTTCAGCTGTTTTAGCGATATAAAACCGCAATGAAAACAAATGCAAAAAGGGCGCTCCGATGAGCGCCCTTTTTAAGTTTCAAGTGTTGTAGAAAGAGGGGATTACCAACCTTTCACTACGCCACCTTTGAAGATGTCTTTCGCTGCTTCGTAAACTTCATCTGTTTGGTATGCTTTCACGAAGTTTTGTACGTTAGCTGCTTGAACGTTGTCTTCACGAGCAACGATAAGGTTTACGTATGGAGACTCTTTGTCTTCTACGAAGATACCGTCACGCTCAGGTGTTAGGTCAATTGAACTTGCGTAAGTTGTGTTGATGATAGAAACCGCAACGTCATCAAGAGAACGTGGAAGCTGTGCTGCGTCTAGTTCAACGATAGTGATGTTTTTCGGGTTACCTACGATGTCACGTACTGTTGCCAGTAAACCAACGCCATCGCGCAGTTCGATCAGACCTTGTTGCTCAAGAAGTAGAAGAGAACGACCTAGGTTAGTTGGATCGTTTGGAACCGCGATGCGAGCACCATCTTCGATTTCATCCACTGATTTCACTTGCTTAGAGTAACCAGCGATAGGGTATACGAAAGAGTTGCCTGCCGTTACTAGCTTGTAGCCACGATCTTTTACTTGCTGATCTAGGTATGGCTTGTGTTGGAACGCGTTTGCGTCGATTGAGCCATCATCTAGTGCTGCGTTTGGTGTTACGTAATCGGTAAAGGTAACCAACTCAACATCCAGGTTATATTTCTCTTTAGCAACTTTTGCTGCAACTTCCGCAACTTGAGCTTCAGCACCTGCCATTACGCCAACTTTTACTTTATTCACGTCGACTTCTTTGTCACCACAACCAGCAAGAACCAGTGCAGAAGCGGCAGTTGCAACAGTCAAAAGACTCTTAAGGCTAAATTTCATCTTTATCTCCTTATAATTGGTATTTTCAATTCTTATCTGTGGTCTACACGGCGTACGATTGCATCACCGATAGACTGAATAATTTGTACTAGAACAATCAGCATCACGACCGTTACTGCCATGATGACTACGTCGTAACGGTGGAAGCCATAACGGATAGCTACGTCACCAAGACCGCCGCCGCCTACCGTACCCGCCATTGCTGAGTAGCTTACAAGTGTTACTAGGGTAATCGTTACTGAGTTAACAATAGTCGGCATTGCTTCAGGAAGCAGAACTTTTGTGATGATTTGTGTTGGTGTTGCGCCCATAGATTGTGCAGCCTCAACCAAACCTGATGGTACTTCCAGCAGTGCACCTTCAATGAGACGCGCCACAAATGGGATTGCACCGATAGTCAAAGGAACAATCGCTGCTGTTGTACCGATAAAGGTGCCAACCAACAGTTTGGTTACTGGAATAATCGCAACCATCAGCACTAGGAAAGGAACCGAGCGACCAATGTTAACGATGGCGCCAAGCACGCGATTAAGTTTAGTGTTCTCCAGCAAGCCACCTTTTTTAGTGGTGTGCAAAATTACGCCTAGTGGAATACCAACAGCAAAACCAACGATGCCAGCAACCGCAACCATGTATAGGGTTTCCCATGTTGCGCCCAAAAGTAGGTTGCTGTTTAGGCTCAGCCATTCAGAAATCGTATTAAAGGACATAGCCAAGTACCTCTACTTTCACGTTGTGCTCACGCAGGAATTCAATCGCTGCGTTATCGTCTTCTTCACTACCAAACAGCTCTGCGACCATCATGCCGAACTTCACGCCGCCAGCGTAATCCAGATCAGAGCTTAGAATGCTTACGTCGATGTTGTACTTACGAGCGATCTGCGTCATTAGAGGGGCATCCACGGTTGCGCCAGTAAATTCTAAGCGAACCAATGGGTAGCTGTTTTCTACGCGCGTGGTTTGTAAGCGAGCTTGGTAATCTTCTGGGATAGAAAGATCCAAAGTAGAGCGAATGAACTCGTGCGCCAGTGCAGTCTTCGGATGCGCGAAGATTTCACCAACGGTACCTTTTTCCACTAGCTCACCATCACCGATGATCGCCACTTCGTGACAGATGCTCTTAACAACTTCCATTTCGTGAGTGATCAGTAGAATGGTGATTTCTAGCTTGCGGTTGATTTCTTTTAGTAGTTCTAAGATGGACTGAGTCGTTGCTGGATCCAGTGCACTGGTTGCTTCGTCACACAGCAAAACGCTAGGGTCTGATGCCAGTGCACGTGCAATCGCTACGCGTTGCTTTTGACCACCACTTAGGTTTGCAGGGTAGCTTTCATGCTTGTCTGAAAGACCAACGAGTTTAAGTAGCTCAGTCACTTTTGTTGTGATTTGCGCTTTGTCTTTGCCTGCTAGCTCAAGAGGGAGTGCGACATTGTCGAAAACGGTGCGAGACGACAGCAGGTTAAAGTGTTGGAAGATCATCCCGATGTTACGGCGAGTTTCTCCCAATTGCTTTTTGCTTAATTTGGTTAGATCAACGCCATCTACGATGATGGAACCCGATGTCGGGGCTTCCAGCATGTTCACACAGCGGATTAGGGTACTTTTACCCGCGCCCGATGAGCCAATAACACCGAAGATGGTGCCCTTCGCGATATCTAGATTAATGTCCTTAAGGGCAAGAATTTCCTTACTGCCTTGGTAGAACACTTTATTGACGTTTTTTATTTCTATCATGTTTCAACCTGCACAGAGATACTGGGAACTTCGCTGTTAAAAACGGCTTTTAACAGGAGTAAATTTTGAACTCTATCTCAATTCTCAGTTGATGCTATGGGTTAAGTAGTATTAAGTCAATAGATATTTTTACGTCTAGACGTCTAAATGTATGGATGTTCTGTTGGGAAAGGAAAACAGAGAATGTTTGGCGGAAGGGCATATATAAGAGGGATACTCAAGATTTACCGATTCTCGGGCGACAAATCAACTGTTTTGTCGCCCACTCGCACCAATTAGATAGTGTGAGTACTTATAAGGTATGTAATAATCTGATAAAACCGAGTAAATAGAGAAATACGTTTTGGCAAAACCTGCTGTTTTTATCGACCGTGACGGCGTGATCAACGTTGACCACGGCTACGTTCATGACGAACATGATTTTGAGTACATTGACGGTGTCTTTGAAGCGACAAAAGCGCTGAAAGATAAAGGCTACCTGCTGGTGCTTGTGACCAATCAATCTGGCATTGCACGTGGTAAATTCAGCGAAGACCGTTTCTTGTCTCTGACTCAATGGATGGACTGGAACTTCGCTGATAATGGCGTTGAGTTCGACGGCATCTACTACTGCCCGCATCATCCGGAGCATGGCATTGGCGAGTACAAGCAAGATTGTGATTGTCGTAAGCCAAAACCAGGTATGTTTATTTCTGCGCGTGACTTCTTGAAGATCGACATGGAGAAATCTGTGATGATCGGCGACAAAGCCGAAGACATGATGGCAGCAGAAGCGGCAGGCGTTGGCACTAAGGTTTTGGTTCGCACTGGTAAGCCAGTAACAGAACAAGGCGAAGCGATTGCAACGGTAGTATTAGATAGCATTGCAGACGTACCTGCGTACCTAAACAAGTAATCTTCATTACTGACTGAGATAAGGGAAGCCGCTGCTTCCCTTTTGTTTGATTCCTTCTTTTAGTCTGAACACTTATGAGCAAAAAACTCACCATTCTTGATATCGCGAAACTGGCTGGCGTGGGCAAGTCGACGGTTAGTCGTGTGCTTACCAATGATCCCAAGGTAAAACCGCAAACGCGTGAGAAGGTAGAGCAAATCATTCGTGAATCAGGTTATGTGCCCTCAAAATCGGCTCAGTCGATGCGTGGCGGCAGCCAAAAGGTGATCGGTGTGATCATCTCTCGTCTGGATTCGCCATCAGAGAACCGCGCCGTTGGTACCATGCTCAACGCTTTGTACTCGGCAGGGTATGACGTGGTGATCATGGAGAGCCAGTTCGATCGCGATAAAACCAATGAACATTTGGATGTGCTCAAACGTCGCAATGTCGATGGCGTGATCGTGTTTGGTTTTACTGGGTGTGATGAACAAGCTTTGGCGGATTGGGGCAATCGCATTGTCGTGATCGCGATGGACACACAAATGGTTTCCTCGATCAACTACGACAACCAAGGCGTTATCGATATGGCGCTCTCCCACCTGGAACAACAATCTATTTCTCGTATTGCCTACATTGGTGTTGATCCAGAAGACCGTACCACGGGTCTCGCTCGCCTAAATGCTTACCAAGCTTGGTGTGAGAAAAAGCGCATCGAACCATGTTTTAAAACTGGCAAGCTTAGCCACGAAAGTGCGTATCAGCTGGTGGATCACGTTCTTCAATCCGATACACAAGCCATTGTTTGTGCCAGTGATACCATCGCTCTAGGTGTGATTAAACGTCTGCAAGAAGTGGGACGTGAAGATGTGGTGGTTACCGGTGTGGGTGGTAACGAATTGCTTTCTTTTCTCTTCCCGAATGTCTTTAGCGTGGATCCAGGCTACTCTCATGCTGGTGAAAAAGCCGCTAACATGCTGATTAATCAATTAAATGGTGATGAGTCTGTGGTGCATTTTACCCAGCAGCCTATCCGTCATTAATCCTTCTTTCGATGATCTGCTCTAAAATTATACTGTGATCATTCTCAATTAATGGGACTGTTCCCATTTTGTTTTTGAATGCGAAATGGCACTATTAAAACTATCAAGTGGGAATGTTCCCATTATAAAAATAAAACGATGAATTGAATGTATCCAATACAGGGTGGACAAAGTTATGAGTAAGATTGCGCGTCAAGATGTACAGCGTCTTATTGAGCTGGTCGGGGGATCGGACAATATTGCCAGTGTAAGCCACTGCTTAACTCGCTTGCGTTTCGTGTTGAATGACACTGACAAAGCCGATACAAAACAGTTAGATGCACTGCCTATGGTGAAGGGCTGCTTTACCAATGCCGGTCAATTTCAGGTCGTTATCGGCACTGAAGTTGATGAGGTTTACAAAGTACTGATCGAGCTTAGCGGCAAAAGTGAATCGAGCAAAGATGAATCTAAGAACGCTGCTCGTCAAAACATGAACATCGTTGAGCGTGGTATTTCCCACCTTGCTGAAATCTTTGTACCACTGCTACCAGCGATCATTACCGGTGGTTTGATTCTTGGTTTCCGTAACGTGATTGGCGACATCAAGATGTTTGATGGTCAAACGCTAACGGAAATCAGTCAGTTTTGGGCAACGGTACACTCTTTCCTATGGCTAATTGGTGAGGCGATCTTCTTCTTCCTACCGGTTGGCGTGTGTTGGTCGACAGTGAAAAAGCTTGGCGGTACTCCGATTCTGGGTATCACATTGGGCGTGACTCTGGTTTCGCCACAGTTAATGAACGCCTATTTAATTGGTAAGCAAGTGCCTGAAGTATGGGACTTTGGCTTATTCGCCATCGAGAAAGTGGGCTATCAAGCGCAAGTGATTCCAGCGATGCTTGCTGGTATGGCTCTGGCGTTTATTGAAACCAACTTAAAACGCATCATTCCTTCTTACCTCTACCTAGTGGTCGTGCCGTTTGTCTCTATCATCGTGTCTGTGATTCTTGCGCACTCTATCATTGGTCCATTTGGTCGTATGTTGGGTGACGGCGTTGCTTTCGCAGCAAAAGCAGCCATGACGGGTGACTTCGCAATGATTGGCTCAACCATCTTCGGTTTCCTATATGCGCCATTGGTAATTACCGGTATTCACCACACCACCAACGCGGTTGATCTTCAACTGATGCAAGAGCTAGGTGGCACGCCAATTTGGCCTTTGATTGCACTTTCAAATATTGCTCAAGCGTCTGCAGTAGTCGGCATCATTATCATCAGTAAAAAACACGGTGAGCGTGATATCTCGGTGCCTGCGGCTATCTCTGCTTACCTTGGTGTGACTGAGCCAGCGATGTACGGCATCAACTTGAAATACAAATTCCCAATGCTGAGCGCGATGATCGGTAGTGCGATTGCCGCTGCTATCTGTGGTAGTGCAGGTGTGATGGCGAACGGCATCGGTGTGGGCGGTTTGCCGGGCATCTTGTCTATCCAACCGCAGTTCTGGGGCGTATTTGCTCTGGCGATGTTGGTGGCGATTGTCGTCCCAGTCGCGCTGACGCTTGTGTTGTATAAGCGCGCACAGATGAAAGGCGAGTTAGAAACCGCTAACGCGTAATTCAAACTGAGGCAGTGATTTGGCTGCCTCGTTTATCTCCTCTATTTTTTTAAGATTTTTAAGTTTCCGTTTAATGGTAAGTGAGCGTTAGAAATGGCAATGACCAAGCATGATGAGAGCTGGTGGAAAACCGCAACCATCTACCAAATTTACCCAAAAAGCTTTTGTGACAGTGGAAGTAAAGGCACGGGCGATATTAAAGGGATCATTTCTAAGCTGGATTATCTAAAACACCTTGGTGTGGATGCGATTTGGCTGACGCCGGTTTATCAATCACCAATGATCGACAACGGTTATGACATTTCCGATTACTATGCGATCAACCCAGATTTCGGCACCATGCAAGATTTCGATACCCTGTTGGCTGAGGCTCACCAGCTGGGTATTCGAATCATCATGGATATCGTGGTGAATCATACTTCGACAGAACACAAGTGGTTCCAATCGGCATTGGGTGATAAAAACAGCCCATACCGTGATTACTACATCTGGAAAGATCCGGTTGATGGCGCAGAGCCAAACAACTGGCAATCTAAGTTTGGTGGCAACGCTTGGGCGTTGGATGAAAAAACGGGTCAGTACTATTTGCACCTTTTTGCTAAAGAGCAAGCGGACCTAAACTGGGAAAACCCGGTAGTGCGTGAAGAAGTCAAAGAAGTCATTGGCTTCTGGGCAGAGAAAGGTGTGGATGGTTTTCGTCTAGATGTCATCAACTTGATTTCCAAGCAACAAGATTTTCCAAGTGATGATATTGGTGATGGTCGCCGTTTCTACACTGACGGCCCTCGCGTACATGAATATCTTCAAGAGATCAGCGAAGCTGTGTTCCAAAAGTACGGTAGCGTGACGGTGGGTGAAATGTCTTCCACCACGCTAGAGCATTGTCAGCAGTATTCAGCGCAAGATGGCAAAGAGCTATCAATGGTGTTCAACTTCCACCACCTAAAAGTTGATTACCCAAATGGTGATAAGTGGACGAAAGCGCCGTTTGATTTCATCCAACTGAAACAGATCTTCAACCATTGGCAAACTGGTTTAAATGGCAAAGGGTGGGGTGCGCTATTTTGGTGTAACCACGACCAACCACGCGTTGTGAGCCGATTAGGTAACGACGAACAATACCGTGTTGAATCTGCCAAAATGCTTGCGGCATCGGTACACATGATGCAAGGCACACCTTATGTTTATCAAGGTGAAGAGATCGGCATGACCAACCCGGGCTACACCGAAATCAGCCAATATCGCGATGTTGAAAGCACGAACATGTACGAAATCATGGTTAATCGCGATGGTGTATCTCACGACGATATGATGGCGATTTTAGCGCAGAAGTCGCGTGATAATTCACGTACCCCAATGCAATGGAACAGCGCGAAACATGCGGGTTTTACTGAAGGCACGCCGTGGCTAGAGGTGGCTCAGAACTATTCTGCAATCAACGCGGAAGCGGCGATTGCTGATTTGAACTCAGTGTTCTACTTCTACAAGCGCTTGATTGAACTGCGTAAACAGGTTCCGGTGATCACTGATGGCCGTTACGAGGACCTGTTGCCTGAGCACAAACGTATTTTTGCTTACGCACGTCAGAACGATAAGCAAACGCTACTATGTATCAACAACTACTACGGTGAAGAAGTGGAGTGCGTACTACCAGATCGTTTTGATATGAGTAAAGCCAAGAACCTGCTTTCCAACTATCAAAATGCGACCAGCGCGATTGCTTCTAGTCATCAGGTATTGCGTCCTTACGAAACTCGCATCTTGCTGATTGAAGAGTAAAAATTAAGCTTCCCCTAAGGATTTCGGTCCTAAACAAAAGGCTTTGGAGTGCTCCCCAAAGCCTTTGCTTTTTATCTAAATAAGATTTGATGGCTGAATTAAGCTTTTTCGATCTTATTCAAAGTTACTTTCGTTTCTCTCACTTGAATCTGTTCACTCTTTAGCAGTTCTACTTGCTCAATGAATCCTAGAGTTGGGTTAAACCAGCGTTCAGCAGAACTCTCAAACTCTTTTGAATCGATCAATTCCATACCGTCACATACAAGGTTATAAGTATTTTTCTCGGTTAGGTATGCCGCTTCAACCGATTTACCGGAGACATTAAACGTCTTACGGGCACCTGTTTCCCCAACTTGTTGGCTCCAAGTGGTTTTACACTGAGCGTTATCAGCTAACGCGTTTACCCAAGGATTATCATCAAAGGAATCAAGCATGCGTTTCACTTGCTCTCCTGACAAATCTACGATTACAGATACAAGATGTTTGCTGATATCAATGTTTGGATCCTTCTCTTTCACCGTTGCCCCCTCTAACCGAAATAGAGGACTGCTGTTCATCATCATGACGTTGGATAGAGAGTCAATGAGATAAAGGTCGGTAACTTCATGCAGCGCACCGTCAATACCAGCGAAGTAAATGGTATTACCTTCTTGCTCGCTACTGTCTAGGTAGAACTGTGTAATGCCGTTGTTTTCCAGAAGTTGGATAACGGGAATAAAAGGGTCATCTTGCTGGGTGTCGCGTAGTCGGTCGATGAGCTTTTGAACAGCCATTGGCTCAAAGCTTATCGTTATAGGTTCGCCCTGTTGACCGTCAGCAGAAGTGACGTAGTGAAGCGTTGTACTTGCTTCAGGTTTGAAAGATGAGTTTTGGATTGGGTAGTCGAAGCTTGATTGTGGACCTTTGCTTTCGCTTGTAGAACCAGAAGAAGAACCGCCCCCTCCACAGCCGTAAAGTGCGATCGTAGCTGCTGCGAGAAGCGTCATTTTTTTAAGCATGAGTTTACATTCCTAATTTTAGAAGGCTGATAAATCGAGCCGTTATTTGAATGTCGCCATGCTAAGTTTTGAGTGAGAAAAAGGGCAAAAAACAAAAACTAATAGAGTTAAATGAAAGCTTAATTTTATATTTAGGTCTTTGTTTTTTCTGGGTTAATGTCTTCTTCGATATTGGTGCAGTATTCTTCAATTAATGCCTTCCAGCGCATCACAATTTCCTTTTCTTTAATACTGACACGCAACTTCTTCCAAGGCTGTAAGCAGGTTTCTTTCGATTCCGGCTGAGACAAACGACTGAATAACTCTTCAGAAGGCATAACACGTAAAAGAGCTACGAGCGATTCCATGTAATTTAAGCGGAACTGATCAAGCTTATTTTGCTTGTAGGCAATATGAGATACAAAAGTGTAAATCAGGGCATTCTGAATTAATGAGTCTCCCGCCGGTGTCGTCAATAAGGTTTTCGCCTTTTCAAGATTGCCGAGTTTGTAATTGAGGATACCCATCCATAAGTTCAGCTCATCAGGTAAGGCATCGAACTCGGACTGTACTTGATAAAGAAACCCTTCGAGTTTGGTTTGATTTTGTTCGTACAACGCGAGATGGCGAGCTATCGTGATGGCAGTAAACTCATCCATGTTTTTAATACCATCCATTGAGAATTGCTCATCCAGTAGCATTTTCTTGTGTGCATCGGTTAACTGCCAATTGCTCTGAGAAGGTGCAGGTAAATTAAAGTATTGAGCGATATCTGCATGCATACGAAAGATATCTGATTGTAGATGGCTGATACGGAGCTCGTATTGATTACGAAACGCCAATTTTCCCGTCGCTGGGTAAATTAGGTTCATTTGTGCTTTGAGTCCCCCTTCTGTGGAATCATCTTTTAGCTCAATGTTGAGCTGATAATCGCTGGTTTGCATGTTTCGTGCGCCAGGGAAATAAGGGGTCTCATTAATTGGGTCGAGAAAGTAGCTCGGCGCATCTTGGTTGGCGATATCGGTATAAGGATACTCGACTTGTTGCTGCAACAAGATCGCTTTCACTAGAGTTCGGTACTCACGAGCAGTGGTGCCTATAGCATCAACACGGTTCAGCAATAACTCTACTTTAGGGATCAAGAGTTGGTTTCGAGTTTGCTGAGTTGAAATGCCTTGCTGCTGCCACAGCGTCACCCCAAGCCCAATACTCATTAGCGCAAGTGCGGCGCATAAGCCATAAACAAGTTTGAATTTGTGAGACGCAGGGGCAGGGTTGCTCTTAGCTGGCTCTTTGGTTTGCTGAGCCTTCTGGGCAGGAGGTAGCAATTGAATATTGGCTGGATTAAGGAAGTAGCCTTTACGTGGGTAGGTGAGCAACAATTTGGCTGCATCGTGCTCCGGCAAGTGTTCTTGAAGCAAAGCTCTGAGTGTACTGATTCGGTTGGTTAGGACATTCTTTGAAATGAACTTACTTTGCCAAATGGTCTCGATGATGGTTTCAGCAGAGAGTGGGTGTCCAACACTGGTGAGTAACAGTTCCAGTAACTCGACGGTACGCGGTTCAAGATCGATACTGACTGCTTGTTTATGCAGAGTTTGAGTCTCTGGATTGTAGATAAGCTCGCCAATAGCAATCTGACTTTTGGTTTGTTTGGCTTGTTGTAGAAAGTCTCGCATACCATCATGAGTGATTAGTGAATGGCGAGATATTATATAGTCATTGGAGCGCAAAATCTTATAAATTGCGCTCCAATCATCATGGAAAGGCTATGAACCGTAGCTCACCGAATAGCGATGCGGTTTATGGTTCATCGCAAGCACGAGGTTCAGTGCGAAGGCTCCAAGTATCGACAACCCAATAACCCAAGGTGTGACGAAGAAGAAAGACGCAAACAAGATACATGCGTCAATTGCCATCTGGGATTTACCTACAGAAATACCGAACTTATCTTGGATGAATAAGCACAATACGTTAAAGCCGCCCAAGCTTGAACGATGACGGAATAGGATCAACATACCCAAGCCCATCAGCAAGCCACCCGCTACCGCGCAGTAAATTTCGTTGATTGATTCCAATGAAATCAGTAAATACAGGTGATCAGCAAAGATAGAAACCAAAGCGCCAGAAATTGCACTGTTAATGGCAAAGTGACGACCGAAGCGTTTCCATGCGAGCAAGTAAAAAGGACAGTTGGCTAAAAAGTAAAGCACACCAAACGTAAAAGGTGTAAATTGGCTAATAAGCAGAGCCAATCCGGTTGTGCCTCCGGTTAAGAGGTTCGCGGATTGGAGAAAGAAAACGCCTTGAGCTACCAAAAAGGTACCTGTAAGAATTGCCATCCAGTCTTCTTTTCTTGAGTGTTTTTCCATCTAATATGCAGTCGTTTGTGATAATTCGGGCGTGCATAGTAGTAAAAAGATGATCTTTTCGGTAGCTAGAGGGTAAAATTTGCGGTAAACCTATGTAATTGTTGTTTTACAGGGTGTAAAGCACAAAATTGACAGTCAGGGAATCATGGTTAAACGATTGCAACATCGTCATGATATTTCTTGCTTGTCACCATGAAAAAACTGCATGAGAAAAATTGTAAATTTCTCTTTATGACCTAGATCAAATTATGTAGAATGCGCGCCATTAGGTCGACGAAAACGTTTGCGTTAGGTCGTTATTCAGTTTTTTTGCAACTTTCAGTACCAATCTGAGTCAGGAGATACAGATGCTTAAGCGTGATATGAACATCGCAGATTACGATGCGGAACTGTTCGCAGCTATCCAGGAAGAGACTCTTCGCCAGGAAGAACACATTGAACTTATCGCTTCTGAAAACTACACAAGTCCACGTGTAATGGAAGCTCAAGGTTCTCAGCTAACGAACAAATACGCTGAAGGCTACCCAGGCAAGCGTTACTACGGCGGTTGTGAGTACGTAGATAAAGCTGAAGCACTAGCAATCGATCGTGCATGCCAACTATTTGGTTGTGAGTACGCGAACGTACAGCCTCACTCAGGTTCTCAAGCAAACAGCGCAGTTTACATGGCGCTTCTAAACCCAGGCGACACAGTTCTAGGTATGAGCCTAGCACACGGTGGTCACCTAACTCACGGTTCACCAGTAAACTTCTCTGGTAAGCACTACAACGTTATTCCTTACGGTATTGACGAAGCAGGTCAAATCAACTACGACGAGATGGAACAGCTAGCACTTGAGCACAAGCCTAAGATGATCATCGGTGGTTTTTCTGCTTACTCGCAAATCGTTGATTGGAAACGCATGCGTGAAATCGCAGACAAAGTTGATGCTTACCTATTCGTAGACATGGCGCACGTTGCTGGTCTAATCGCAGCAGGCGAGTACCCAACACCAGTTCCACACGCTCACGTAGTAACAACGACTACACACAAAACGCTAGCGGGTCCTCGTGGTGGTCTTATCCTTTCTAACGAAGGTGAAGAGCTGTACAAGAAGCTGAACTCAGCAGTATTCCCTGGCGGTCAAGGTGGTCCTCTAATGCACGTTATCGCTGGTAAAGCTGTAGCGTTCAAAGAAGCGATGGAGCCTGAATTCAAAGCTTACCAAGCTAACGTAGTGAAAAACGCGAAAGCAATGGTTGGTCAATTCCAAGAGCGTGGCTACAAGATCGTTTCTAACGGTACTGAGAACCACCTATTCCTAGTTGACCTAATCGACAAAGACATTACAGGTAAAGATGCAGATGCAGCACTAGGTGCAGCAAACATCACAGTAAACAAGAACTCGGTTCCAAACGACCCACGCAGCCCATTCGTAACGTCTGGTATCCGTGTTGGTACGCCAGCAATTACTCGCCGCGGCTTCACTGAAGATGACGCGAAAGAGCTAGCAAACTGGATGTGTGACGTTCTAGATAACATCGGCAACGAGGAAGTTATCGAAGCGACGAAGCAGAAAGTTCTAGAGATCTGCAAGCGTCTACCAGTTTACGCATAGTTCTCTGTGTAAATTCGCTTTCTTTGCAAAGTAGTACAGGCTGACTCGTTCTACTTCTGCGATTCAGTGTGATAATTTGATTGATGAAAGGTCCTCGTTTGAGGACCTTTTTGTTTTTCTAGCGTATGGAAACATCAGCTTAGAGAGAGTGTTGAAACAAGATTCCTGATATCGCCTAGGCTCTTCGGAATGACGTGCTTTGGTCTCTGAGAGACAGGTTGCTATGTGGAAGCTTGGGAGTATTTGCGTGGAAAACGAAAGAGGTTATTAGGTTCTGGATATACTTTTGATTTGCTCAAGAGCCCAACGTTGTCATTCCCTACAAGCGAGGAACGAGCGGGATAGGGAATCTCTAATTATCGTTGTTACTTAGAGAGTGTTGAAATGAGATTCCTGATATCGCCTAGGCTCTTCGGAATGACGTGCTTTGGTTTCTGAGAAACAAGTTGTTATGTGGAGGCTTGGGAGTATTTGAGTGGAAAACGAAAAAGGTTATTAGACTCTGAATATACTTTTGATTTACTCAAGAGCCCAACGTCGTCATTCCCTACAAGTGAGGAACGAGCGGGATAGGGAATTTCTAATTATCGTTGTTACTTAGAGAGTGTTGAAACAAGATTCCTGATATCTCGTAGGTTCTTCGAAATAGCGAGTTTGGTTTTAACCAGTAGGGTTATTGTTCGAACGACGATGCTTTATGTTCTATGGAGACAAAAAAGGTTGGCACAGAGCCAACCTTTTCTTATCAAAACAAGCGAGAGCTTATTTCACTTCAATACCTTGAGCCTGCATATCAGCATGGTAAGAAGAGCGAACAAATGGACCACACGCCGCGTGGGTGAAGCCAAGTTCTAGTGCAATCTCTTTTAGCTCATCAAACTCTGAAGGTGGAACGTAACGTTCTACTGGCAAGTGGTGACGGCTTGGTGCTAGGTACTGACCAAGTGTCAGCATAGTTACGCCATGTGCACGAAGATCTTTTAGTACTTCGACGATCTCTTCTTTGGTTTCACCAAGACCCATCATTAGACCTGATTTCGTCGGTACATTTGGATGCTGCTCTTTGAATTTTTGCAGCAATTGCAGTGACCACTTGTAGTTTGCGCCTGGGCGAGCTTTACGGTACAGACGAGGGGCGGTTTCTAGGTTGTGGTTGAAGACATCTGGCGGGTTGTCTTTCATAAGATCAAGTGCCACGTCCATACGACCACGGAAGTCAGGAACCAGAGTTTCAATCTTGATGTGCGGGTTTAGTTCGCGAATTTCACGGTTACAGTTAGCAAAATGCTCTGCACCACCATCACGCAAATCATCACGGTCAACAGAAGTGATTACAACGTACTTCAGTTTCATGTCTGCGATGGTTTTCGCAAGTTTCTTTGGTTCTTCAGCTTCAACAGCAAGCGGACGACCATGGGCAACGTCACAGAAAGGACAACGGCGAGTACAGATCGCACCAAGGATCATGAAAGTTGCCGTACCGTGGTTAAAACACTCAGCTAGGTTAGGGCAAGACGCTTCTTCACATACAGAGTGAAGGTTGTTCTTACGCATTGCTGATTTGATGTCTTGAATACGTTGGCTGTCGGCTGGTAGCTTGATCTTCATCCAATCAGGCTTACGTAGCACTTCTTTCTGCTCTGTTGGCATGTTCTTTACGGGAATCAATGCCATCTTGTCGGCGTCGCGGTATTTAACGCCTTTTTCCATCTGGATTGGTTTGCTCATGCTTTGTTACCTTGAGAAGGTGCTTCTGTGCTGAAATCTACTTGCTCGTAATCAAGCAAAGTAACGAGTTCTTGTATTAATTGTTTTTCCACGGCTTCGATGTCTTCAGGGCCGCCAACTTGGCTGACTTGAACCATCTCCATTCCTTCGTAGCCACATGGGTTAATACGTAAAAAAGGACCTAAGTCCATATTGACGTTCAACGCTAGGCCGTGAAATGAGCATCCTTTTCGAATGCGAAGTCCGAGAGAACATATTTTTTTACCGCCGACATAAACGCCAGGGGCATCAGGTCGTGCAGCAGAATCGATATTGTATGCCTTAAGAGTGTTAATAACGAGGTTCTCGATGTGCGTAACGAGATCTCGCACTCCTAATTTTTTGCGACGTAGGTTGATCAAGAAGTACGCGACTAATTGACCCGGACCATGATAAGTCACCTGACCGCCACGATCGCTTTGAACAACAGGAATATCTCCGGTATTAATCAGGTGCTCGGCTTTACCTGCCTGACCTTGAGTGAATACTGGGTTATGTTCTACCAACCAAACTTCATCAGGCGTGTCGTCTGTGCGTTGGTCAGTAAACTCATGCATCGCCTTCCATACAGGCTCATAATTTTGGCGTCCAAGTCGTTTCACAACAAGTTGGTGTTGCATGGGAATTCCTGTCGATAATATATAAAGTTTTTGGATTATAAACCGGATGACCCTGATGCTCTACAGCTGAGTAACAGATTTTTAACTGAAAGTTCGAGTGGTTTGTATTATCTGTATGATAAATAAAAAGAAAGCAGCCGAAGCTGCTTTCAAAAAAAATTTAATTTATCAAAAAATCATAGAACCATGCGTACGATGTCGATTTCACCCAGTTCTTTGTATAGGGTTTCAACCTGCTCGATAGACGTTGCAGTGATGTTGATAGACACCGAGTGGTAGTTGCCCTTAGCACTTGGTTTTACTGTTGGGCTGTAGTCACCTGGAGCATGGCGCTGGATAACTTCTAGAACTAGCTCTGGAAGCTCAGGCTTTGCATGACCCATTACCTTGTAAGTAAATGAACAAGGGAACTCAAGCAGGTCTTTCAATTTTGCATCAGAGTTGATGGTTAGCATATCGGTAACTCCAGTTGGTATTCGTTGCGGTGCGAAATAGTACAGTCAAATTAGGGTGAACTCAAGATTAACAAAGCCGCCCTAGTTGGCGGCTTTGTAGACTTGTTTGTTGGTCAGAAGCGACTGTTAGAAGAAGCTCTTAAACAACAACACGATGTAGTCCCACATGCGGCTAAATAGGCTGCCTTGGTCTACTGTTTCCAGTGCCATTAGTGGGTACTCAGCAATATCTTCACCATCAATTTGATAGTATAGCTTACCAACTACATCACCTTTCTTAATTGGGGCTTCAAGTTCTTTTTCAAGTACGAAGCTTGCTTTTAGGTTCTTTGCTTCGCCGCGAGGTAGGGTTACGTAGGTATCTTGGTCAAGACCCAGAGCAATGGTGTCTTTGTTACCCATCCAGATTTTTTCTTCTACGAAAGTTTCACCCGCTTTATGAGGTGCCACTGTTTCGAAGAAACGGAAACCGTAGCTCAGAAGCTTTTTACTTTCTGATTTACGTGCATTCGCATCTTTTGTTCCCATCACAACCGCAACTAGGCGCATTTGACCTTCTGTTGCAGAGCTTACTAGGCTATAACCAGCATTGCTTGTGTGACCCGTTTTGATACCGTCAACATTCATGCTCTTATCCCACAGTAGACCGTTACGGTTGTACTGAGTGATGCCGTTGTAAGTGAATTTCTTTTGAGAGTAAATACGGTACTCGTCTGGTACGTCACGGATCAGTGCTTTACCAAGCAGTGCCATATCGTAAGGTGTTGAGTATAGGTTAGGGTTGTCTAGACCGTGAACGTTCGCAAAGTGCGTGTTCGTCATACCGATCGTATCCGCCCAAGCATTCATCAGATCAACGAATGCATCTTCTGAACCAGCAATGTGTTCAGCCATTGCCACACACGCATCGTTACCAGATTGGATGATGATGCCACGGTTCAGGTCTTTTACTTTTACCGTCGTGCCAACTTCAATGAACATTTTTGAAGAGTCAGGGAAGTTTTTCGCCCAAGCATTCTTACTGATGGTTACATCATCGTCTTCTGAAATATTACCACGCGCTAGCTCTTGGCCAATTACGTAGCTGGTCATCATTTTTGTCAGACTAGCAGGAGACAATTTTGTGTTCATCTCTTTCTCAGCCAGAACTTTACCTGAGTTGTAATCCATAAGTACGTAGCCTTTGGCTGCGATTTGAGGAGCATCTGGGACAACAACTGGTGAAGCAAAAGCAGATTGAGCGATGGTTGCTGATAGTGCAACCGAAGAAACGAGAATAGATTTCACAAACTTATTTTTATTCATGGTAATTCAAATTTTTTGGTTAACTGTCGACATCTTAACAGAATCCCCACTTATGTAAGAGGGGCTCTGCATAGAAAATCATGACACCAAGGTCATTTGCCAGTTTTGTGTTTTTTAATAAATGCGGACGAATAGCCGAGCAACTTTACTTTATCCAGTGTGGCTTGCGTCAGAGAATAGTCAGTATATGGGCCTAACAACAAGCGATACGAACCTTCCGTGGACTCCAAGAAAGTTTCCGTATCCAGCTTTTGACCAAGCTCTTGGCCTAAAGTTCGCGCTCGATCTTCATATTTTGAAGAAGCAACCTGAATGACGTACTTAGGATGGGCCGCTAACGACTTTTCATCGGTCGGTTTATCCACCATAATGACTTCGATCTCTACGTTCGCCGTCCCAGTTTTCACTACGTCAAGCTTGTAAGCTGCCGCGTAGCTCAAATCAATGATGCGACCCTCATGGAAAGGACCTCGGTCGTTAACTCGCACAACCGTGGATTTACCATTGTCGGTATTGGTGACTTTCACGTAGCTCGGTAATGGCAGCGTTTTGTGCGCAGCAGTCATCGAGTACATGTCGTAAATCTCGCCATTCGAAGTTAAATGACCTTGGAATTTCTTGCCGTACCAAGAGGCACGACCTTTTTCCGTAAAGCCTTTTGCATCACGAACGATTTTGTAGTCTGAACCTCGAAGGTTGTAATCGCTGTTACCACCTAAGCTGTATGGTTCGTATTTTGGGTGCGCATCCTCAATGTGCTCGACTGATAATGGCTTTTCTGGAGCTACATCAGATTCAAGTTCATAACGTCCTTCCTGCGTTTTTTGATCGGTGGATGAACAACCCGCCAAAATCAAAGCAGAAAAAACTAAGGAATATAAAGCGCGTTTTTGCATGGTCTAGGTCGCCTTAGAGAATGCTTTTCGGTGTGTATGGATCGACATAAGAATGCCAAAACCAGCCATCAGTGTCACCATTGAAGTACCACCATAACTGATCAACGGTAAAGGTACGCCTACTACAGGTAGGATGCCACTTACCATGCCGATATTTACAAAAATATACACGAAGAAGCTGAGTACAATACTGCCCGCCATCATTCGACCAAACGCTGTTTGTGCTTGGCTTGCGAGGTAGAGACCTCGACCGATAATAAATAGGTAGATGGCTAATAGGCAAAGGAAGCCAATCATACCCCATTCCTCAGCGATTACTGCAAAGATAAAGTCAGTGTGTCGCTCTGGAAGAAATTCTAATTGAGATTGTGTACCTTGCAGCCAACCTTTGCCTGAAATACCACCAGAGCCGATTGCAATCTTACTTTGGATAATGTGATAGCCGGCACCAAGAGGGTCTGACTCTGGATTAAATAGAGTGCGCACACGTACCTTTTGGTATTCGCGCATCAGGAAGAACCACAAAATAGGAATAAAACCACCCAGAGCAATGGCGGCAGCGGCAATGATTTTCCAACTAATACCCGCAAGGAAGATAACGAAAATACCAGAAGCGGCGATCAGAATTGAAGTACCAAGGTCAGGCTGTTTTGCAATAAGAATGGTTGGTAGACAAACCATGATTAGTGCAACAATGAGCGTTTTGAACGTCGGAGGAAGTGGTTGACGACCGATGTAGCGCGCCACCATTAAAGGTACGGCAAGCTTAAGGAGCTCTGAGGGCTGGAAACGAACAAAACCAAGATTGAGCCAGCGTTGGGCGCCTTTGGAGGCTTCACCAAAGAAGAGCACGCCAAACAACAGAATAACGCCACCAACAAACATTAATGGAGCAAGGCTCTCATAGGTTCTGGGCGAGATCTGTGCCAATACGATCATGACAACCAGTGACAGCACCATGCGCATTGCTTGACGATCCATCATCGCCAAACTTTGACCACTGGCACTGTACATGATGACAAGACCAAAGCCCATCAACGCAAAGATGCCGAGTAACAACGGCAAGTCGATATGGAAGCGTTCAAACAGAGCACGGTTTTTGCCTGTAGAGGGATCCATTTTCATCACTGCGCTACCTCTTTCTTCGCATTGTTTTGTTCTTCATCTGACTCGATTTTTTCAGGACCAAGGATGACACGGTCGAAGATCTTTCTCACAACAGGCGCGCCGTTACTCGAACCACCACCTGCGTTTTCCAGTACCACTGATACGACGACTTTTGGATCATCGAATGGCGCAAAACCGGTAAACAACGCGTGGTCACGTAAGTGTTCTGCGACTTCATCTGCGTTGTACTCTTCGTCTTCTGCAAGACCAAATACCTGAGCGGTCCCTGACTTACCACCAGTTTGGTAATCCATATTATAGAAAGAGCGACGAGCAGTACCTTTTGGACCGTGGTTAACCAAACGCATGCCTTCCTTCGCCATATTCCAGTATTTGTCTGGCACATTTTGGATAGGAGGGTAGGTTTCGTATTCAGAGCTTTCTTGCTCCTCAAAGTCGCCACCGTTGTCGATGGTTGCTTTTAGCAAGTGAGGTGCTGTTACAGCGCCTTCGTTAACCAATACTGAGGTCGCTTTCGCTATCTGCATTGGTGTTGCTGTCCAGTAACCTTGCCCAATACCAACAGGGATAGTGTCGCCCTTGTACCAAGGTGTTTTATGACGAGCCATTTTCCATTCACGAGTTGGCATGTTTGCCTTACTTTCTTCGTAAATGTCGATGCCCGTATAATCGCCAAAACCAAACATCATCATCCAATTCGATAGGCGATCAATGCCCATGTCGTAGGCAATTTGGTAGAAGAAGGTATCGACGGATTCTTCAATTGATTTGATGATGTCGACGCGACCATGACCCCAACGTAGCCAGTCACGGAATGGACGAGTATCTGAATTTGGAATTCGCCAGTAACCAGGATCGTTTCGGGTGGTTTTCGGTGTCACAACACCTTCTTCCAGAGCCGCTACAGCAATGAAGGGTTTGATGGTTGAAGCTGGTGGGTAAATGCCAAGCGTTGTGCGGTTCACCAATGGACGGTTTTTATCGTTTAATAGTGCTCGGTATGCTTTACCTGAGATCCCGTGTACGAACGCATTTGGATCGTAGCTTGGGCTAGAAACCATAGCCAATACACCATTGTCTCGAGGGTCGAGCACTACCGCGCTACCACGACGTCCATCTAATAACTGATGCACATAGAGCTGTAGGTTGATATCGAGGTTTAAGACGATGTCTTTACCTGGCACAGGTGGAACGTATTTCAAAGTACGAATGACACGTCCGCGGCTGTTTACTTCCACTTCTTGGTAACCCGCCGTACCGTGCAATAGGTCCTCGTAGTACTTCTCGATACCTAACTTACCGATGTCACGAGTTGCTTGGTAGTTGGCGTCTTTTTCTTCGCGCACTAAGCGCTGCATGTCGCGGTCGTTAATACGAGAAACATAGCCAATCACATGGGTCAGTACTTCGCTGAATGGGTAGTAACGCTTTAGCGTAGCGCTAATCTCAACGCCCGGGAAACGGTATTGATTGACAGAGAAAACAGCAACTTGGTTTTCATCCAATTGAGTCAACAACGGAACTGACTTGAAGCGACGAGTACGCTTACGCTCACGTTGGAAGCGTTCGATTTGCTCTGGTGTGATTTCAAGGATGGTTTGTAGCTCTTTGATGGTGCCGTCAATGTCTTTGATTTTTTCTGGGGTCAGTTCCAGGTTAAAGACGGGGCGGTTTTCAGCGAGCAGAACACCATTGCGGTCGTAGATCAAACCACGGTTTGGTGCAATAGGAACCACTTTAATGCGATTGTCATTAGAACGGGTTTTATAGTCTTGGAACTGGTTTACCTGAATGTTGTACATGTTGGCAACCAGCAAGCCCATCAAAATTACGATACCTATAAATGCAACAATAGCGCGACTAGAAAATAGACGCGCTTCTGCTTGGTAATCTCGAATTTGACTGCGGCGTTTACGAATCATTAACGCTTGTCTCTACAGCTAAGTAGCGATTATTCGCGGTGGTAAGGGTGGTTAGCAGTAATGCTCCACGCTCGGTATAAACTCTCTGCCATCACGATACGCACAAGTGGGTGTGGTAGTGTCAGTGCTGACAGTGACCAACTTTGATCTGCTGCGACTTTACAAGCTGGCGCTAAGCCTTCAGGACCACCGATTAGGATCGACACGTCACGACCATCTAGTTTCCATGCTTCTAGCTGTTCTGCTAGCTGTGGGGTATCCCACTTTTTCCCTGGAATATCGAGAGTGACGATACGCGCACCTTTAGGTACCGCAGCCAACATCGCTTCGCCTTCTTTTTGTAAGATGCGTGCGATGTCTGCATTTTTGCCACGTTTACCCGCAGGGATTTCAACCAACTCAAGTGGCATATCATGTGGGAAGCGACGACGGTATTCTTGAAAACCTTCTTCGACCCATTTTGGCATTTTGGTGCCAACGGCAATTAGTTGAATTTTCAAAAGATTAACCCCAGAGTTTTTCTAGTTGGTATAGCTCGCGATGCTCTTCTTGCATCACATGAAGCATTGCGTCGCCCATGTCTAGGACAACCCATTCACCTTCATTTTCGCCTTCCATACCTAGTGGCTCTAGACCAGCTTTCTTCACTTCAGATGCGACGTGATCAGCGATAGATGAAACGTGACGCTTCGACGTGCCAGTACAAATGATCATGTAATCTGTCACGCTTGATTTGCCTTCTACATTCAGAATAACAATCTCTTCCGCTTTCATGTCGTCGGCTTTATCGGCTAAAAAGTCTTTAAGTTCTTCGCGAAGCACTCGGTTTTCCTCGGTATTTTCTTTTTTGTCTGTGGGCGTTTTAATCTCGTTGAGTTAAAACTGGTCGCGCACTATATCACGCTTTGAAAGCTAAATTGCCAGCTTAATATCAGGAGAGCAGGTTTCTAGGCTCAATTGATGGATAGTTGGCCACACAGATTCATCGTATTGGGTTTTGGCTTTTATCTCAGCATGTGTGAGCAAGGATAAAAGGGCACAAATTCTTGAGGCTGACAGGCGAGTCAGCGCTGCATTATAGAATGGGCGTTTATTTTGCCACACTCGATGCTTTTCAAACACCTGACTCATGCCCATTTGGGTAAGGTCTCGATGCATGTTAAGTAATTGGTTGAACTCTTTCTGTACACTACGGATAAGGATGACTGTCTCTGTGCCTTCGGCTTCAAGCTGGCGCAAAATGCGTTGTGCTCGGTTGGCTTTCCCAGCAAGGAGAGCGTCAATCCAATGGAAAGTCGTAAAGTGGTTGTGTCGGCTCAAGGCTTCTTCAAGACGCACAACCGTCAGTTCGCCATCTGGGTAGAGTAAAGCGAGCTTCTCTAAGCTTTGTGAGAGCGCGAACAAGTTCCCTTCATGCCACTGTGCCAACATTTGCAGTGATTGCTGATCTGCTTTTAGCCCTAATGTGCGGCAACGAGCCTGTACGAACATCGGCAAACGTTGCAGATCTGGTGTTTGGCAGCTTACCCAATCACCTTTTGCACTCAGCGCTTTAAACCATTTTGCGTTTTCTTGGGCTTTTGTCAGTTTACTGCCCACGATCACCAGCATAATGTCGTCGTGTAGCATTTCACATAGGGTTTGCAGTTCTTTACTAACTGTTGTCGTTACGCCGCTTTCTGGTAGCTCAAGTTCAATTAGTTGGCGACTGGAAAATAGGCTTAGTGCTTGGAAACAATCATATACTTGGTTCCAATCTAAACTAGCGTCAACCGCGAAACGGTGTCTTTCTTCAAAACCTTGCTGGTGCGCCATTGTTTGGATCGCTTGGCGACTTTCTTGAATCAGCAGAGGTTCATTACCAAAAATCAGGTAAACCTGTTTGATGTGTTTCGCTAGATGGTCAGCCAGCTTGTCGGCAAAAATTCGCATTCTGATTAAGAGTTAGTGTTCGTAGAGTTAGTCTTCATCACATCAGGGGTAGGTTGACCTTGTTCGTATTCCGCACGAACTCGACCTAGCTGACGCATCATTTGACTCGCCGCTTGTTGACGCATTTCGTCTTCGATAACGTCACGTTCTACCGACTTCGCCAATGCTGTTAATGGGTTATCAAGGTAGTTGCGGTTTACGGTTGTTTTGAAGTCTTTTGCACCGAAGCCAGGAATGGTCACACGGTATTTCACTACATAAGTAAGTTCTTTCTCTGCCGCACGACTGTTTTGGTACAGCGATAGTGTACGTTCGTCGATAGTCGCTTCGATCAGGTGCAGATTTGGTGTACTTGAAGATGGTTGTACTAAATCTACTTTGTTCAATTCAAGTTGAGCGCGAATATAACGCGTCAATGGGCTGTATTCATCGTAGCTAGTGAAAGACATGGTATGCAGTTCTTCCGGAACCGAGTATTCGCCACGAAGGTGGAAACCACAGGCAGAAAGAAGCCCCGCTAATACCAATACCACTGGTAGTTTAATCAAAGAGAAAAAGCGCATTGATTGTATTCATCCTAAATTGAAGGGGTTATTTACCTTAAACCACTCAGCATGAATGGCTTGAGGTAAATAAACAGGGTAGCGAACTACCCTGTTTAATGACTCTTTACAGGCGAATAAGTTCGCTCTGCTTTGAGTTATTGCTATCTACGTATCGTTTGTCGTGAAAGACTAGTTAGCAACGATGTTCAACAGTTTACCTGGTACGTAAATTACTTTACGGATTGTTAGACCATCTGTGAACTTAGTAACGTTTTCGTCATTTAGACCAAGCTCTTCAACTTGTTCTTTCGTTGCGTCAGCCGCTACAGTCAGTTTCGCACGCAGTTTACCGTTAACTTGAACAACGATAGTCTTCTCGTCTTCAACAAGTGCTTTCTCGTCGAACGTTGGCCATACAGCATTGTCGATGTCTGCTTCACCTAGCGCAGCCCATAGTTCGTATGAGATGTGCGGAGTGATTGGGTAAAGCATTGCAACAACAGCTTTTAGAGCCTCATCAAGGATTGCACGATCTTGCGCAGATTCTTGAGGCGCTTTCGCTAGCTTGTTCATCAGTTCCATGATTGCAGCGATTGCTGTGTTGAACGTTTGACGACGAGCAATATCATCAGTCACTTTCGCGATAGTTTTGTGAACGTCACGACGAAGAGCTTTTTGGTCACCAGAAAGTGCTGCTGCATCTACTGCTTCTGCTGCACCTTTTGATGTGTGTTCGTTTACTAGTTTCCAAACACGTTTCAGGAAGCGGTTAGCACCTTCTACGCCAGACTCTTGCCACTCAAGTGTCATGTCTGCTGGAGACGCGAACATCATGAATAGACGTACTGTGTCTGCGCCGTACTTGTCTACCATCTCTTGAGGGTCAATACCGTTGTTCTTAGACTTAGACATTTTGATCATGCCTGAGTGTTCAACGTTGCGACCTTCGTTATCCGTTGCAGAAGTGATGCGACCTTTACCGTCACGTTCAACTTTAACGTCAGTTGGTGCAACCCACTCTTTACCGCCTTTCTCGTTCTCGAAGTAGAACGCGTCCGCTAGTACCATGCCTTGACACAGTAGTTGCTTGAACGGCTCGTCAGACGTTACGTAGCCTGCATCACGCAGCAGTTTGTGGAAGAAGCGAGAGTACAGTAGGTGCATACAAGCGTGCTCGATACCACCGATGTACTGGTCTACTGGTAGCCAGTAGTTTGCTTTTTCTGGATCTAGGATGTCATCAGCTTGTGGTGAACAGTAACGAGCGTAGTACCAAGAAGACTCCATGAACGTATCGAATGTATCTGTCTCACGTAGAGCAGGTTCGCCGTTAAAGGTTGTCTTTGCCCACTCTTTGTCTGCTTTAATTGGGCTAGTAACGCCATCCATTACTACGTCTTCTGGAAGAATAACAGGTAGCTGGTCAGCGGGTACTGGGTGAACTTCACCGTCTTCAGTGGTTACCATTGGGATTGGTGCACCCCAGTAACGTTGGCGAGATACACCCCAGTCACGTAGACGGAAGTTAACAGTCTTAGTGCCTTTGCCTTCTGCTTCTAGCTTCGCTGCAATTGCATCGAATGCCGCTTGGAATTCTAGACCGTCGAATTCACCTGAATCGAACAGCACACCTTTCTCAGTGTATGCCGCTTCAGAGATGTCTAGCTCGCTGCCATCAACCGGCTTGATAACAGGCACGATGTCTAGACCGTACTTAGTTGCGAACTCGAAGTCACGTTGGTCGTGTGCAGGTACTGCCATTACAGCGCCTGTACCGTAGTCCATCAGTACGAAGTTTGCTACGTAAACAGGAACTTCACGACCGTTCAATGGGTGAATAGCAGTAAGGCCAGTCGCCATACCTTTCTTCTCCATTGTCGCCAGTTCAGCTTCTGCTACTTTGGTGTTCTTACACTCTTCGATGAACGCAGCAAGTTCTGGGTTGTTCTCAGCCGCGATAGTCGCTAGAGGGTGACCTGCAGCGATACCAACGTAAGTGACGCCCATTAGTGTGTCTGGACGTGTTGTGTAAACTTCTAGGTATTGTTGACCCTTCACTTCAAACTTGAGCTCAACACCTTCAGAACGGCCGATCCAGTTGCGCTGCATGGTTTTCACCATTTCTGGCCAACCTTCAAGTTTGTCTAGATCGTCCAGCAACTCTTGAGCGTATTCTGTGATCTTGATGAACCACTGAGGAATTTCTTTTTGCTCTACTGGAGTGTCACAACGCCAGCAGCAGCCATCTTCAACCTGCTCGTTCGCAAGAACAGTTTGGTCGTTTGGACACCAGTTAACAGAAGAAGTCTTTTTGTAAACCAGACCTTTCTCGTAAAGCTTAGTGAAGAACTCTTGTTCCCAACGGTAGTACTCAGGTGTACATGTTGCGAATTCACGGTTCCAATCGTAACCAAAGCCAAGAAGCTTAAGTTGGTTCTTCATGTATTCGATGTTTTCGTAAGTCCATGGTGCAGGTGCAGTGTTGTTTTTCACTGCTGCGTTTTCTGCAGGTAGACCAAATGCATCCCAACCGATTGGTTGCATTACGTTTTTGCCTTGTAGGCGTTGGAAACGAGATACTACGTCACCGATGGTGTAGTTGCGCACGTGACCCATGTGCAGTCGACCACTTGGGTATGGGAACATGGATAGACAGTAGAATTTTTCTTTATTTGGGTCTTCACTTACAACAAAGGTCTTGTTGTCATCCCAGTGCTTTTGAACTTTCTGTTCAAGGTCTTGTGGATTGTATTGTTCTTGCATCGATGGTATCCGGTTATCTTGGAATTTGTGAGTTCGGTTAGAACAGACTTAAATAGATCGTCATAGAATACCTAAAGCTAGGGATCACAACAATAGCCAATCTGTACCCATACGCCTTGAAGTGGTGCTTGGTAGTAGAAAGATGGAGGTCAGTTATGCCTAAACGTAAAGCAGGTTATGAGGAAATGCTCGAGGATGTGATTGAAACCTTGAAGCACAGTCCGGATGAAGTTAACAAAGTATTCGAAACGTCGGGCAAAGTGGTGGATGCTGCCAACGACATGACCAAAGACGAACTCTCACTGATATCAGCTTATGTCAAAGCCGATTTAAAAGAGTTTTCTGATAGCTATGAAGAAGGTAAGAGTGGACCCTTCTATCTGACAATTGCCGATTCCGTTTGGCAAGGTTTGCTCGAAATTACAGACCGAACCAAAGTGGAGTGGGTTGAACTGTTTGATGATTTAGAACATCAAGGTCTTTATGAGGCGGGCGAGGTGATCGGACTTGGCACATTGGTCTGCGATGAATGTGGTCATAAGACGACATATAACCATCCAACTGTGATCATTCCATGCATTAAGTGCAATCATACTGGCTTTAGTCGTCAGTCTCTCAAGCCATAAGAACAGCATTAACAAACGTAAAAAAAGAGGCCTAAGAGCCTCTTTTTCACTTATGACTTTTTCTTCCTTGATAACCACCAAGCCAACATTAAACTTAATCCAGCCCAAATATACAGAGGCCAAGTGCCGACGATGCGATACGGAGTTTGACCATCGGTAGGAACAAGTTCTGCGCGAAGCACTGCGGTTTCAAATTGAGGGATTTGTTCAATCACCTTACCTTTATGGTCGGTCACTGCGGTTACGCCATTGTTGGTCGAACGAATAAGTGGCTTACCCAGCTCTAGAGCACGCATTCGAGCGATTTCCATGTGCTGTAATGGACCAATTGAATGACCGAACCAAGCGTCGTTAGAAAGCGTTAGAATGAAATCAGTATCGTCAGTCACGTTCTGACGAACTTGTTCGCTAAAGATGATTTCATAACACAGTGCAGGATCCATGTGCTTTCCATTCGCCACGATGTTTGGCTGAATGAAATCGCCACGGCTGAAGGAAGACATTGGCAAGTTGAAGAATGGTGCAAGTGGGCGCAATACGTCTTCAAACGGCACGAACTCACCAAACGGAAGTAAGTGGTGCTTGTGGTAGCGCTTGTCCATATCAAAGCTGTAATCACCGTATGGATTTACACCCAGCGATAAAATGCTGTTGTAGAATTGACCGTCTTTTCCTTGGTTTACCACACCCGTAATAATGGCGCTGTTGTTCATTTTCGCCGCAGTATCGATGTTTCTCAAGAACGACGGGACTTCAATTTCAAATGCAGGAATGGCAGCCTCTGGCCATACGATGATGTCAGCATCCCAGTTCTCACGAGTGAGGTCTGCGTATTTCATGATGGTTGGCCAGCGTTGGCTCGGTAGCCATTTTAGGTTCTGGTCAACGTTACCTTGGATTAGCGCTACTTTGGTTGTGTCTTCAATGCGAGGAGTTACCCAATCGTATTGGCGAATACCAAAGCCTGCACTTAACAGTACCGCAGGGATGATGATCATTAACCATTGCTTGTGAATCCAAGCATACGCCAATGCACCAGCACTGATCATGATGAACAGTGTTAGTAGTTCTACACCACCGATGGGTGCAAAGCTGGCAAATGGTGCGTCAATTTGACTATAGCCAAGCCATAGCCAAGGGAAACCTGTCATAACCCAGCCACGTAGCCAGTCGGTTACTAGCCATAACGCAGGAGCAGCAAGCAATGCTTTGTTTAGGGTAAATTCAGGGAAAAACTTGTTAGTGAGCCACGCAAATAAACCAGTGTATATGGATAGGTAGGCGATTAACAAGCCCATGAGGAATAGGTTTGCAATCAGCGGCATGCCGCCAAAGCCTGCAATGCTAACGTAAACCCAGCTTACTCCTGTCGCAAATTGCCCTAAACCCCATGAATAACCGATCCAAAGCGCACGCCTAGGTGATTGGTCTGCAAGAAGAATAAGTAGGATAGCAGGGCTAAGTATGGCAAGCGGCCATAGCTGATAAGGAGCAAATGCTAGGGTAGTGGAGGCGCCAACAAAAGCGGCCACTAAGGGCCGCTTGAGGCGATGAAAGAGTACATTCATCATTTTATTTTTCTGATATTCCCGATGTTAGGGTATCGCGTTACTCTTGAGTGGCTTCAACCAGCTTTTCTTCGTCTGGAATCGTCACTTGAAGTTGAATGACACGACGGTTGTCGGCTGCCGTTACTTTGAAGCTGTATGCTTCAATATCCACGACTTCGCCACGCGATGGTAGGTGACCAAAAGCAGTCATTACCATGCCGCCAACGGTATCCACTTCTTCATCACTGAAGTTGGTACCGAATGTCTCATTAAACTCTTCAATGGTTGTCAGAGCTCTGACAGCAAACGTATGTTTGCTCAGCTTACGGATATCGGTTTCTTCATCATCATCGAACTCATCTTCAATATCCCCTACGATTTCTTCAAGGATATCTTCGATAGTTACAAGACCAGAAACACCGCCGAATTCATCGACAACAATCGCCATGTGATAACGTTCTTCACGGAATTCTTTTAGCAGGCGGTCTACACGTTTACTTTCCGGTACTACGACTGCTGGTCGAATCACTTCTTCGATATCAAATGGGTTACTGCCTGAGCCCAAGTATTTGAGTAAGTCCTTCGCTAGTAGAATGCCTTCCACATGGTCTTTATCTTCGCTGATCACAGGGTAGCGAGAGTGTTGAGCATCAGTGATCAGTGCGATCAAAGTATCAAGATCGTCTGTGCGCTCAACAGTAACCATTTGCGAACGCGGGATCATGATGTCACGCACGCGCATTTCGGAGATTTCCATTACACCTTCAAGCATGTCGCGGGTGTCGTGGTCAATCAGGTCATTGATTTCAGAGTCGCGGATCACATCCACAAGCTCTTGGCGGTCTTTTGGTTCGCCTTGAAATAGTTGACCTAGACGTTCAAAGAAGGACTTTCTACTCGGACCTTCTGCCTTTTCTTTCTTGCCTTCATTAGAAGAGGGAGAATTATCTTCGTTCATTGTTTCTCAATTAAGTAACGCTATCAGATGTGTGATAGCTCACATAGAAAGACGAGTACGAGATGGTTATCTGGGTAGTTCGCCTTTCCCTGTCGAGCAACCAAAGCTACTCTTTTTCAGCAATATATGGGTCTTCATAACCCATACCTTGCATGATTTCTGTCTCGAGGGATTCCATCTCTTCAGCTTCATCATCCTCGATATGGTCATAACCTAGCAGATGCAAGCTGCCATGTACAACCATATGCGCCCAATGTGCTAGTAGAGGCTTGTTCTGCTCTACTGCCTCTTTTTCAACGACTTGGCGACAGATAATCAAATCGCCCAGTAGGTCTATTTCCATACCCGGTGGTACTTCGAATGGGAAAGATAGCACGTTGGTCGGCTTGTCTTTACCACGGTATTCGTGGTTTAGCTCGTGACTTTCTTGCTCGTCGACAATACGAATCGTCAGTTCCGCTTGTGGTTGGAAAAGAGGAATGGTCTTATCTAGCCACAATTGGAAATCTTGCTCAGAAGGTAAGCCTTCTTCATTTTCGACTGCCAGTTGCAAATCAAGTTCAATTGCCATGGTTATTCCTTAGTCGCCGCGACTTGTGCGCTCAGTTCTGCTTTTGCTGCTTCTAGCAGTTTGGCATCACGTTCTTCACGACGGCGTTTTTCAAACTCTTTACGCTCTTTCTGGTCTTGCGCTTCCCACTTCTCATAAGCGTTAACGATGCGAGCAACCACTGGGTGGCGCACTACGTCGTCAGCTTGGAAGAAGTTAAAGCTGATGTCGTCAACTTCGCTCAGTACTTCAATTGCATGACGAAGACCCGATTTCGCGCCGCGAGGTAAGTCAATCTGTGTGACGTCACCAGTGATAACTGCACGAGAGTTGAAGCCGATACGCGTTAGGAACATCTTCATCTGCTCGACGGTGGTGTTTTGGCTTTCATCAAGAATGATGAAGGCGTCGTTTAGAGTACGACCACGCATGTAAGCAAGAGGTGCTACCTCAATCACGTTACGTTCAATCAGCTTTTCTACGCGCTCAAAGCCCAGCATTTCAAATAGGGCATCGTAGAGAGGGCGTAGATATGGGTCGACTTTCTGGCTCAAATCACCAGGTAGGAAGCCCAGTTTCTCGCCCGCTTCAACTGCAGGTCGAGTAAGTAGAATACGACGGATCTCTTGGCGCTCTAGTGCGTCAACGGCTGCTGCAACCGCTAGGTAAGTTTTACCTGTACCTGCAGGACCGATACCGAAAGTGATATCGTGCGTCACCATGTTCATCAGGTATTGACCCTGATTTGGTGTACGAGGCTTGATCACGCCTTTCTTGGTTTTTACGAAGACTTCTTTACCGTGTTCGAAATGTGACTCGGTGTTTTGCTCCAGTACACCTGATTCTTTGATTGCCAGATGGATCTGCTCTGGTTCGATATCAGGCGTTTCGCCGCGGACAGGAGCGGTGTCTACGTAAAGGGTTTTCAGGATATCCAGCGCAGCAGCTGCGGTATGAGGTTTACCGACAATGGTGAAAAGGTCGCTACGGTGGTTAATTTCAACGCCTAGACGACGTTCTAAATGCTTGATGTTGTCATCGAATGGACCGCACAGGCTTGCTAGTCGGCGGTTGTCTGAAGGTTCTAGATTGATTTCTAGCGTTACGATTTTATTGCTCAATGTTGCCTCTCATTTTATGCCATTTAACGAGAGCCTGATAACGACCAGGCTCTCAATGGCTATTTGTACGAGCTTATGGCGTAAAAGTAGCTACACCTAGCTCATCTTCGCGACGCGTTTTCGCCATCATTTGCGTTGGTGAAATCACGCTACGAAGGTCCATGTCTTTTTCAGTACGTACTAGCTCACCACGTAGCGAGTTAGCAAATACATCCGTAATCTTCACGTCAACGAATTGACCAATTAGGTCTGCGCTACCTTCAAAGTTTACTACACGGTTGTTTTCTGTACGAGCGCGTAGCTCCATTAGGTTCTTCTTAGAAGGACCTTCAACCAGAACGCGTTGCTCAGTGCCTAGCATTAGACGAGAGTAGCGCATTGCTTGTGCATTTACGGTTTGTTGTAGCTCGTATAGACGCTCTTTCTTCACTTGCTCTGATAGGTCACAAGGGTAGTCTGCCGCTGGCGTACCTGGACGTGGAGAGAAGATGAAGCTGAAGCTCATGTCAAAGTCTACGTCTTTGATTAGCTTCATTGTGTCTTGGAAATCTTTGTCTGTTTCACCAGGGAAACCAACGATAAAGTCTGAACTGATTTGGATATCAGGACGTGCTTTACGCAGTTTACGGATAATCGACTTGTACTCAATCCCAGTGTGAGGACGTTTCATCATAGTCAGCACTCGGTCACTACCACTTTGTACCGGTAGGTGAAGGAAGCTTACTAGCTCAGGTGTGTCTTCGTATACTGCGATGATGTCATCAGTAAACTCTAATGGGTGGCTTGTTGTAAAGCGGATACGATCAATACCATCGATAGACGCAACCAAACGAAGCAGTTCTGCAAATGAACAGATTTCGCCGTCGTGCATAGGACCACGGTACGCGTTTACGTTTTGACCCAGTAGGTTTACTTCACGTACGCCTTGATCTGCTAGCTGTGCGATTTCGAACAGTACGTCATCCATTGGACGGCTTACTTCTTCGCCACGAGTGTACGGTACTACACAGTAAGTACAGTACTTAGAACAGCCTTCCATAATAGAAACGAATGCTGTTGCACCTTCAGCACGAGGCTCTGGTAGACGGTCAAACTTTTCGATTTCTGGGAATGAAATGTCCATTACTGGTGCTTCATCCGATTGAGATTGTTTAATCATCTCAGGAAGACGGTGAAGAGTTTGTGGACCAAAAATTACGTCAACGTATGGAGCACGCTGACGGATGTGATCACCTTCTTGAGTTGCTACACAACCACCTACGCCGATAACTACGCCTGGTTTTTTATCTTTTAGTGTCTTCCAACGACCAAGCTGGTGGAAAACTTTCTCTTGCGCTTTTTCACGGATCGAACAGGTGTTAAGTAGAAGTACGTCTGCTTCCTCTGGCTCTTCGGTCAGCTCATAGCCGTTTGCAGCATTAAGCAGGTCGGCCATTTTTGATGAATCGTATTCGTTCATCTGGCAGCCCCAGGTTTTAATTAGCAGTTTCTTACTCATCTCACTTTCGCTCGTTCAGTTGTACTTAAATCGGAGAGCTATTGCTCAAATTATAGCCGCCATCTCGGCGGTAAGCGGCGTATTGTACTGCTTTAAAAAGCACCTGACTAGTGATCTGACGAATTCTCTGCAAACCCTGATGAAATCTAGTTTTTTGCCCTATATACAGCAAGGTTTTTTGTTAAACAATTTTGTAAAAATAGCCATGGAACGTACAATTAAAAAACGCCAATTAATCAATATGATGAAGAGCAAAAAATGAACAAGTATGACATCGCCGTAATCGGTGGCGGCATGGTCGGGGCAGCGGTGGCTGTTGGGTTTGCCAAGCAAGGCAGAAGCGTTGTAATGGTAGAAGGCGCAGAGCCAAAGGCGTTTGAGGCTTCTCAAGCGTTGGATATTCGCGTTTCCGCGATTTCTCATCAGTCGGTGAAGCTACTTGATTCATTAGGTGCATGGTCCGCGATTGAAAGCATGCGTGTGTGCCCTTATCGTCGTTTGGAAACGTGGGAACATCCTGAGTGCCGTACTCGTTTTCACTCTGATGAACTGTCATTGGAGCAGTTAGGATACATTGTTGAAAACCGCCTAATCCAACTGGGGCTTTGGCAAACTTTCGCACAATACGACAACTTAACGGTGATGTGCCCAGAGCGATTGAAAGATATTCAATTTGCCGAAGTAAACTGTGTAAAGCTAGAAAGCGGCGAGCAGTTTGAAGCTAATTGGGTGATTGGTGCCGATGGCGCGAACTCAAAAGTTCGTCAATTGGCGGGTATTGGTGTAACCGCATGGGATTACCGTCAACACTGTATGTTGATCAACGTAAAAACCGAACTTCCTCAACAAGACATCACTTGGCAGCAATTTACTCCCTCAGGTCCACGTTCGTTCTTGCCGTTATGCTCACTAGCTGAGGATGGTAAAGAAGTCGGGCAGGGGTCGCTGGTGTGGTATGACTCGCCAAAACGCATTAAACAATTGTGTGCGATGACGAAACCTCAGTTAAAAGAGGAGATCCTACGTCATTTCCCTGCTGAGTTAGGCGATATTGAAGTTTTACAATTTGGCTCATTCCCACTAACTCGTCGCCATGCCCAAAGCTATTCAAACAAGAATTGCGTGTTAGTGGGGGATTCTGCTCATACAATCAACCCACTTGCTGGGCAAGGTGTGAATCTCGGCTTCAAAGATGTTGATGTTCTGCTTTCGGTTACCAATCAGCAAGAGCAACTTAATGATGCTTTGCTCGCCAAGTATGAGCGCGCCCGTCGACCAGATAACTTATTAATGCAAACGGGCATGGATGTGTTCTACAAAGGCTTTAGTAATGATTTAGGTCCATTGAAGTTCGCTCGTAATGCAGCATTGAAGCTGGCGGAAAACTCAGGACCGATCAAAGCGCAAGTATTGAAGTATGCGCTAGGTATGTAAAAGACTTCTGATCACATAGAAAGCGGTCGATAGGAAAGCAATAGATAGAAAAAAAGCGAGCCATGAGCTCGCTTTTTTAATTCGATAAATCAGAGATCTACCGAGTCCAGAATCAGAAAAAAGAAAAAACCCAGCAAACTAATGCTGGGTTTCTTAAGAATGGTGCGGAAGGAGAGACTTGAACTCTCACACCTTGCGGCGCCAGAACCTAAATCTGGTGCGTCTACCAATTCCGCCACTTCCGCAACTTATTCTGTAGTTATCAAGGTAATTGGTAAAACCTCAACAACGTTGTGTAATGGCAGGGCTACCTGGATTCGAACCAGGGAATGGCGGCATCAAAAGCCGCTGCCTTACCGCTTGGCGATAGCCCTACTAGTCTTAGCCTTTCAACTAAGTGCTTTCCGATAAAGGAAAGTATGGTGCGGAAAGAGAGACTTGAACTCTCACACCTTGCGGCGCCAGAACCTAAATCTGGTGCGTCTACCAATTCCGCCATTTCCGCAAAGTATAGATTATTTTTAGATGGTGCGGAAGGAGAGACTTGAACTCTCACACCTTGCGGCGCCAGAACCTAAATCTGGTGCGTCTACCAATTCCGCCACTTCCGCATCTAAAATCTATATTAATGGTGGCTACGACGGGATTCGAACCTGTGACCCCATCATTATGAGTGATGTGCTCTAACCAGCTGAGCTACGTAGCCATTCTATATTCTTTAATCAAGTGCGGCATCAAAAGCCGCTGCCTTACCGCTTGGCGATAGACCTGCAGGCAATAGTCAAAAGACTATTCAATATATGGTGCGGAAAGAGAGACTTGAACTCTCACACCTTGCGGCGCCAGAACCTAAATCTGGTGCGTCTACCAATTCCGCCACTTCCGCAACTTGATCTGTAGTTATTGATGTAATTGGTAAAACATCAATAGCATTGAATATGGCAGGTCTACCTGGATTCGAACCAGGGAATGGCGGCATCAAAAGCCGCTGCCTTACCGCTTGGCGATAGACCTACGGGCGATAGTCCTAAGACATATCAAATAATGGTGCGGAAGGAGAGACTTGAACTCTCACACCTTGCGGCGCCAGAACCTAAATCTGGTGCGTCTACCAATTCCGCCACTTCCGCATAATTACTGAGTAAACTCAATAATCAAAATAGNCCAGAACCTAAATCTGGTGCGTCTACCAATTCCGCCACTTCCGCATCTTGAACTCTATAAGCTATCAGTTAATTGGTAAAAACTAACAACTAAATTTTGTCTTTCAAAAGAAAGAATGGTGGCTACGACGGGATTCGAACCTGTGACCCCATCATTATGAGTGATGTGCTCTAACCAGCTGAGCTACGTAGCCATCTTTTTGAGCGAGACAATATAAACCTTCACGCTCTAAGTGACAACCCTTTTTGTCAAAGGAATCCCACTTTAAATAATGGCAGGTCTACCTGGATTCGAACCAGGGAATGGCGGCATCAAAAGCCGCTGCCTTACCGCTTGGCGATAGACCTGCAGACAGTAGTCGTAAAACTACTCAAAACAGAACCTAAATCTGGTGCGTCTACCAATTCCGCCACTTCCGCATCTATTCCTAATTGCTCTTAAAAAAGAACCTTTAGGAATGGTGGCTACGACGGGATTCGAACCTGTGACCCCATCATTATGAGTGATGTGCTCTAACCAGCTGAGCTACGTAGCCAAAACCATGTTTTCTCGTTCTCGTCGCTAAGTTGCCTTGTCGTCGGGAACGGCGCGCATTATGCGAAGTTGAGTGAGATCCGTCAACAGTTTTTTTCAATAAATCCTGCAAAATCCATCGTTCGCTTCCTTTTTAAACAAAGAGGCGCGTTTATGATCTAAAACTGGAAATAAAATGGCTTGCATTAAGGGACTTAATTTCTTGTTGTTTTAGAAAGGTATAAAAAAAGCCAGCGCTATGGCCGGCTTTTTATGTAAATGAAGTGTTTAGAATTCATTCACTTAATTATACGTTGAAGCGGAAGTGTACAACATCACCATCTTTAACGATGTATTCTTTACCTTCTAGACGCCATTTACCTGCGTCTTTCGCGCCGCTTTCACCGTTGAATTGGATGAAATCGTCGTAACCAACAACTTCAGCACGGATAAAGCCTTTTTCGAAGTCTGTGTGGATCTTCGCTGCCGCTTTTGGTGCCGTAGCGCCAACAGGGATAGTCCATGCACGAACTTCTTTCACGCCAGCTGTGAAGTAAGTTTGTAGGTTCAGTAGTTCGTAACCTGCGCGGATAACGCGGTTTAGACCTGGTTCTTCGATACCTAGGTCTGCTAGGAACTCTTCACGCTCGTCGTCTTCTAGTTCAGCCATTTCTGATTCGATAGCTGCACATACAGGAACAACAACGTTGTTTTCTTTCGCTGCAAACTCACGTACTGCATCTAGGTATGCGTTGTCTTCAAAACCATCTTCGTTCACGTTAGCGATGTACATTGTTGGTTTTAGCGTTAGGAAGTTTAGGTAGCCAATTGCTGCTAGCTCTTCTTTTGCAAGATCAACAGTACGCGCCATGCCACCTTCTGTTAGTACAGGAAGCAGTTTTTCTAGAACCGTCAGTTCGAATTTCGCGTCCTTGTCACCGCCTTTTGCTTTCTTAGCGTTACGCTGGATAGCGCGTTCACAAGAATCAAGGTCAGCCATTGCTAGTTCAAGGTTGATAACTTCAATATCTTCGATTGGAGATACTTTACCTGCAACGTGAACGATGTTGTCGTTTTCGAAACAACGTACAACGTGGCCGATTGCGTCAGTTTCACGGATGTTCGCTAGGAATTTGTTACCTAGACCTTCACCACGAGATGCGCCCGCAACTAGACCAGCGATGTCTACGAATTCCATTGTGGTAGGTAGAACTTTCTGTGGGTTAACGATCTTTGCTAGAGCATCTAGACGTAGATCTGGCACAGGAACCACACCAGTGTTTGGTTCAATGGTACAGAACGGGAAGTTTGCTGCTTCAATACCCGCTTTAGTTAGTGCGTTAAACAGAGTTGATTTACCAACGTTAGGTAGACCAACGATGCCACATTTAAAACCCATGATAGTAACCTTATTCAGCTTTGAACGTGTGGAGGCGATTTTGTGCTTTTGATAGACCATCCTTAATTAGGATATCTAGACAGCGCACTGATTCGTCAGCTGCGGCGTCTAGTAGCTCTTGCTCTTTCGCTGGAGCTTTGCCTAGTACAAAACCCGCCACTTTATCTTTGTGTCCCGGATGGCCAATGCCGATACGAAGACGATAAAAATCTTTGTTATTGCCCAGTTTGCTAATGGTGTCACGCAGACCATTGTGACCACCGTGACCACCACCTTTCTTAAACTTAGCGACACCTGGCGGTAAGTCTAGCTCGTCATGAGCAACCATGATCTCTTCTGGCTTAATTTGGTAAAACTTCGCAAGTGCTGCGATTGCTTTGCCAGAGAGGTTCATGAAAGTGGTTGGGATTAGCAAACGGAGATCCTGGCCATTGACCATAATGCGTCCTGTTAGGCCAAAGAATTTTGGTTCATTCTTCAGGGTAACGTTGTGAACGCGTGCTAATTCTTCTACAACCCAAGCACCCGCATTGTGGCGAGTTTTGGCGTATTCTGGTCCCGGATTAGCAAGACCAACAAGAAGTTTGATTGGTTGAGTCAAGGTTAGGATCTCTCTGGAATCTCAAAAAGCGCAGTATGATAGCACAGAATTCTCGCAGTGGGCGACCAAGGGATTTTCTGCCTATCGATACAAATAAAAAAACACCCCAAAGAGGGGTGCTTTTGAAATCAGTTTAACTGAAATGTTCGTATTAGTTGAACATTGCAGAGATTGACTCTTCGTTGCTGATACGACGAATCGCTTCAGCTAGCATGCGAGATAGGCTTAGTGTGGTTACTTTGCCAGTTGCAGCCATCTCTTTAGATAGAGAGATAGAGTCAGTCACGATAACTTGGTCAAGAACAGAGTTCTTAATGTTGTCCGCAGCGTTACCAGAGAATACAGCGTGAGTTGCGTAAGCGAATACACGCTTAGCACCGCGCTCTTTTAGCGCTTCAGCTGCTTTACATAGAGTGCCACCTGTATCGATCATGTCATCAACGATCACACAGTCACGACCTTCAACGTCACCGATTAGGTTCATTACTTCAGAAACGTTTGCACGTGGACGACGCTTATCAACGATAGCGATGTCGATGTCGCCTAGCGCTTTTGCAGTTGCACGAGCACGAACAACGCCACCTAGATCAGGAGAAACCACTACTGGGTTTTCTAGACCACGAGATTGCATGTCTTCTAGAAGTACTGGTGTACCGAAGATGTTATCAACTGGTACATCGAAGAAGCCTTGAATTTGCTCAGCGTGTAGGTCGATAGTTAGAACGCGGTCTACGCCAACGTTAGATAGGAAATCAGCAACAACTTTTGCAGTGATTGGCACACGCGCAGAACGTACACGACGGTCTTGGCGAGCGTAGCCGAAGTAAGGAATTACTGCAGTGATACGACCTGCTGAAGCACGGCGCATTGCATCAATCATAACAACCAATTCCATTAGGTTGTCGTTAGTCGGTGCACAAGTGGATTGAATGATGAAAACATCACTACCACGAACGTTTTCATTGATTTGAACTGCAACTTCGCCATCAGAAAAGCGAGAAACAGATGCATCACCAAGAGAGATGTAAAGACGATCAGCAATACGTTGGGCTAGTTCAGGTGTTGCGTTACCAGCAAATAGCTTCATATCAGGCACGGTGGAAACCTCGGGTTTGCGTCCAGTTTAAATAGGTCGGTGTGAGGCTGATTGGTATTCAGCCAAAGTCTCTTTTAGTGGCGAAATATTTCGCCCTTGAGCGACAAATGCCGAGACTTTATCAGAGAGTTGTGCAAGGATAGTTTCTGCTTCGGATTTGCTCGAAAATTCAGCAAAAACGCAAGATCCTGTCCCCGTCAATCTTGACGGCGCGTATTGTAGCAGCCATGAAAGTTGCTTATCAACCTCTGGGTAGAGCATTCGTACAATTTTTTCGCAATCGTTTACGCTTGGCGTGTTCAAAAGCGTTTCTAAATCGCGTTTTGGCGTGTTTCGAGTCAAATCCGGATGTCCGAATATGTCGGCGGTTGCAATAGAAACATTTGGACGAACAACTAAATACCATTTCTCATCTGGATGAGCAGGAGAAAGTTTCTCACCAACGCCTTCAGCAAATGCGGCAAAACCACGCACAAATACAGGCACATCTGCACCAAGTGCAAGACCAATTTCGGCTAATTCATCATCACTAAGATGGGTTTGCCATAGGTAATTGAGCGCAACCAAAGTAGTTGCTGCGTTGGATGAGCCGCCGCCAATGCCACCGCCCATAGGTAAGATCTTATGAAGATCGATATGTGCCCCATAAGAGCATTTCGCATAACGTTGAAGTGTGGTCGCCGCTTTCCAGATCAAATTGTCTTGCAGAGGAACACCTTCGATCTCTGGCGAAATCGTGATCTCACCTGAATCGTTCGCTTGAATGGTTAGTTCATCGCCGTGATCGACGAACTGGAATAGAGTTTGTAACTCGTGGTAACCGTTTTCGGTCCGACCATTGATATAAAGAAAGAGATTCAATTTCGCTGGTGATGGCCAACGGGTTGAAAGATCGATCATTGGGTGATGTTCCATTTTGTGATCACTAAATTAATTTTTACGTCAGACGTACTTAGTTTTAGCTTGTTTGGGAGAGGTAACGTCTGGTTATGCCACTCAATATCACCGTAACGCTGGTAAGCAATATTCCAGTCGTTCAAACCGATCTGTTTGTCCAGTGCTTGGAGAGTATTGGTCGGTGATAGTTGGAAAGAGTCGGCATCTGTTGGTAAGCCAAGTAGCCAATCAGGTAAATGGTCAACTGGCATCATTAAGCCGGTTAATCGGTAAATCAGTTGGTTAGCATCACGAGCGGAGAGTACTTGGTCATCATAGGTTTCGACGGTTGCGCCTTGTGGCGTAATAGTGAGCTTTAATGCGGTTTGACCAAGTAAGGTCGTTAAGCGTAACTGGCTTAATGACGAAGAGTGCTTCCAGAAGAAATTCAGGCTTTGTCTTTGATCGGGACCAATGTAGCCAAGTTTACCTGTGGCTTGAAAATTTTTAATGGTTTCAAGTCGCTGCTCGTGTGCCTGCCACTCTACGCTGGTGACACTTTCAGGAACAGAACTACAACCTGCGAGAACAATGCTCAACATGAGCAAGATGAGAAAGGAGCGTAAGGTCATGTTTGATGGCTTATTAATCAGTTTCATCGGTAATCGCTCACAACTATAGCATTGAAAAGCCGAGTGAAGGAAAACAAATCCGGCTTACCCTTTCAATAAATGCGTGCTTACAGTAAAATTCTGAACCTATTTTATAACCGATCTCAGAGATACCACGTTAGATGTCCTTGCTTGCTATTGGAATCAATCACAATACAGCGTCTGTTGACTTGCGAGAGAAAGTGGCGTTCGGACCCGATAAATTGGGACCAGCACTTGAGCAACTCAGAGACCATGAAGCCGTCAATGGCAGTGTGATTGTTTCTACCTGTAACCGTACCGAAGTGTACTGCGACGTGAAGCAAGGAGCGCGAAATAAGCTTATCGACTGGTTAGCCCAGTTCCATCAAGTTAGTCAAGAAGACTTGATGCCGAGCCTTTATGTCCATGAAGAGCAAGCGGCGATTAAGCACTTGATGCGTGTTTCTTGCGGCCTTGATTCACTGGTACTAGGTGAGCCTCAGATTTTGGGTCAGGTAAAACAAGCGTTTTCTGATTCCCGAGATCATCAGGCGGTGGATGCGTCGATTGATAAGTTGTTCCAAAAGACTTTCTCAGTCGCAAAACGTGTTCGAACAGAAACTGATATTGGTGGTAACGCCGTGTCGGTGGCTTATGCTGCCTGTACATTGGCGAAACACATCTTTGAATCACTGTCTGACTCAACGGTACTGTTGGTTGGTGCAGGTGAAACCATCGAATTGGTGGCAAAACACTTAGCGTCGAACGGCTGTACTAAGATGATTGTTGCAAACCGAACTCGAGAGCGAGCTCTTGGTCTAGCAGAACAATTTGGAGCAGAAGTGATCAGCTTGAATGAAATTCCTGACCATTTACCAAGAGCAGACATCGTCATCAGCTCAACTGCGAGTCCTCTACCTATCATTGGTAAAGGTATGGTTGAGACCGCGTTGAAGAAACGTCGTCATCAACCGATGTTATTGGTCGATATCGCAGTACCTCGCGATGTGGAAGCTCAGGTTGGGGAATTGAGTGACGCTTACTTGTACTCGGTGGATGACTTACAGTCGATCATTGATAGCAACATCGAACAACGTAAAGTAGAAGCCATTCAAGCAGAAGCGATCGTTAGCGAAGAAAGCGCGGCATTTATGACGTGGCTGCGTTCACTTCAAGCAGTGGATAGCATTCGTGATTATCGCAAATCGGCCAACGAAATTCGTGAAGACTTACTAAGTAAAAGCCTACAATCATTGGCAACCGGTGCAGACCCAGAGAAAGTGCTGCGCGAACTTAGTAATAAACTCACCAACAAACTGATTCACGCTCCAACTCGCGCGCTGCAAAGTGCAGCAGAGCAGGGCGAACCAGCAAAATTAACGGTTATCCGCCAGACCCTTGGTTTGGATGATCTGTAACTCACGCTTTTTATTAAGAAAACGACACTATGAAAGCCTCTATTCTGACTAAGCTAGAAACGCTAGTAGAACGTTACGAAGAAGTTCAACATCTTCTTGGTGATCCTGATGTAATTGGAAACCAGGATAAATTCCGCGCTCTATCAAAAGAGTACTCTCAGCTAGAAGAAGTTACTAAGTGCTTCCAAGCGTATCAACAAGCGCAAGACGATCTTGTCGCTGCTGAAGATATGGCGAACGAAGACGACGAAGAAATGCGTGAAATGGCGCAGGAAGAAATCAAAGAAGCAAAAGAAACGATTGAGCGTCTAACTGATGAGCTACAAATTCTTCTTCTTCCAAAAGATCCAAACGATGACCGTAACTGTTTCCTAGAAATCCGTGCAGGTGCGGGTGGTGACGAAGCAGGTATCTTCGCTGGTGACCTGTTCCGTATGTACAGCAAATACGCAGAAAAGCGTGGTTGGCGTATCGAGGTGATGTCTTCAAACGAAGCTGAACACGGTGGTTACAAAGAGATGATCGCGAAAGTGAGCGGTGACGGCGCATACGGCGTGCTGAAGTTTGAGTCAGGCGGTCACCGTGTACAACGTGTACCAGCGACCGAATCTCAAGGTCGTGTTCATACTTCTGCGTGTACCGTAGCGGTTATGGCGGAAATCCCAGAAGCGGATCTGCCAGAAATCAAGGCAGCAGACCTAAAAATCGATACATTCCGTGCATCTGGCGCGGGTGGTCAGCACGTTAACACCACGGATTCTGCAATCCGTATTACCCACTTACCAACTGGTACAGTAGTAGAGTGTCAAGACGAGCGTTCACAGCATAAGAACAAAGCAAAAGCGATGGCAGTACTTGCTGCTCGCATCGTTCAAGCAGAAGAAGAACGTCGTGCAGCAGAAGTTTCTGATACACGTCGTAACCTATTAGGTTCTGGTGACCGTAGTGACCGTATCCGTACTTACAACTACCCACAAGGTCGAGTTTCTGACCACCGCATCAACCTAACCATCTACCGTTTGAACGAAGTGATGGAAGGTGACCTGCAAAGTTTGATTGATCCTGTGGTTCAAGAGCACCAAGCAGACCAACTTGCGGCGCTCGCAGAGAACAACTAATCGATGAGCCAAGTTCAATCTATTGAGCAAGCGCTGAAAAGTGCGACGGCAAGATTGACTGAAGGCGGCAAAGAGTCGCCTTCTCTCGATGCAGCCGTACTTCTTTGCCATGTCCTTGGCAAACCAAGAACCTATCTTCTGACTTGGCCTGAAAAAGCATTGGACCCCGAGCAACAAGCTCAGTTTGATGCGTTATTGACTCGTCGTATCACGGGTGAGCCTGTGGCTTACATTATCGGTGAACGCGAGTTTTGGTCTTTACCTCTTAAAGTCTCTCCATCCACATTAATTCCAAGACCGGACACGGAACGTTTGGTTGAAGTTGCATTGGATAAAACTTACGAGCAGACAGGACCAATCCTTGATTTAGGCACTGGCACTGGGGCGATTGCATTGGCATTGGCGTCTGAGTTACCCAAGCGCCAAGTGATGGGGGTTGACCTTAAACATGAAGCGAAAAAGCTCGCAGAGTACAACGCATCGCAGTTAAACATCAAAAATGTGACGTTTGATCAAGGTAGTTGGTTCGAACCTATTGCCAGTGGAACAAAGTTTGCTTTAATTGTCTCCAACCCACCGTATATCGACGAAAAAGATCCACATCTCGCGCAAGGTGATGTGCGTTTTGAGCCAAAATCGGCACTCGTTGCGGATGAGAATGGCTTGGCGGATATTCGCCATATCTCTGATCTTGCTCGTCAATATTTGGAAGAAGATGGGTGGCTCGCGTTTGAACATGGTTATGACCAAGGCGAAGCTGTTCGTGAGATCATGACTCATTTTGGTTTTGAACAAGTAGTCACGGAAAAAGACTACGGCGGTAACGACCGAGTGACACTTGGTTGTTACAAGCCTTCATAATAACGAGCAAGTCAGCAGTAACTTATAAAAGAGAAATGAAATGTACGTAGCTCTAAAACACATTCACTTAGTAACGATCGCATTGAGTGCGACGCTACTATCGATCCGATTCGTATTGTTGATGATGGATTCTCCAAAGCGCAACAACCGATTCCTAAAAGTTTTCCCACATATTGTTGATACCGCGTTACTCCTTTCCGGTATTGGTTTGATCATGGTGACAGGCTTTATTCCATTTACGGATGCAGCGCCTTGGTTAACCAACAAGATCACTTGTGTGCTTGCGTACATTGCTCTTGGTTTCTTTGCTTTAAAGATGGCAAAGAACAAGCTGCTGAGAATTTTCGCCTTCTTTGGTGCTCTAGGCTGGCTAGTGATGGCCGCTAATATTGCCGTATCTAAAAATCCAAACTTATTTGGGTAATCTTCATGCTTGAGTTTTTTGACGAAGATTTTGACAACATGGCGTTGGTGGAAGGCGCGTTAGAACTGAACCACTCCATCAATCCAGACACTAATGTGCATTGGGCAAAGCAAGAATTAGAACGTCTTTATAAAGAAGCGGAAGCTATTCTGGTTCACGAGACGGACGAAGAACAACGTTTTGATTCGTTTCTCCGTTTGTTCTTTTATGAATGGGGCTTTAAAGGCGACGATCAAGAGTACTTTATCTCTGACAATAGCTTCATTGATAAAGTGTTGGAGCGTAAAAAAGGCATTCCCGTTAGTTTGGGGGCGGTCCTACTCTACTTGGGGAACCGACTTGGTTTTCCGATGAAAGGCGTGACCTTTCCGACGCAATTTTTGATCAAAGTAGATTGGATGCACAAAACGCCGGACTACATTAATCCATTTAACGGTGAATACGTTGGTGAGAAAATCCTTCAAGCTTGGCTGATTGGTCAAGAAGGTCCACTTGCAACCTTGAAGCCTGAGCACTTTGAAGAAGCGGATAACCCAACAGTAATAGGTCGTTGGTTGGCATTAATTAAAAGTGCGATGTTGCGTGAAGAGCGTTATACGTTAGCACTACGGTGCACCAACCTTGCGCTGACTTTCGTACCGGACGACCCATACGAGATTCGTGACCGAGGCTTTATCTTCCAACAATTGGAGTGCCATCAGGTAGCAGTTTCAGATTTTCAGTACTTTATTGACCAATGCCCAGACGATCCGGCATCAGAGCTACTAAAATCACAAGTTAACGCGATGAGCGAAAAGCACGTTACGCTTCACTAAATTTTATCGGCATGCTGAAAGCGGCGTGTCGAAGACAGACAAAAGAGAATCAAAATGGAACAGAAAATCGTTAATATTGGCGACATTCAGGTTGCTAACGACAAGCCATTCACCCTATTTGCAGGTATGAACGTTCTTGAGTCTCGTGATCTTGCTATGCAGATCTGTGAGCACTACGTAAAAGTAACCGACAAACTTGGCATCCCATACGTGTTCAAGGCATCGTTCGATAAAGCAAACCGCAGTTCTGTTCATTCATACCGTGGTCCTGGTCTGGAAGAAGGCATGAAAATCTTCCAAGAGCTGAAAGACACGTTTGGCGTGAAGATCATCACTGATGTTCACACTGAGGAACAAGCTCAACCTGTCGCTGATGTGGTTGATGTTATCCAACTTCCTGCATTCCTAGCTCGTCAAACTGACCTTGTAGAAGCAATGGCGAAAACAGGCGCGGTGATCAACGTTAAAAAACCTCAGTTCATGAGCCCTGGTCAAGTAGGTAACATCGTTGAGAAGTTTGCTGAGTGTGGTAACGAAAACATCATTTTATGTGAGCGCGGCTCTTGCCATGGTTACGACAACCTAGTGGTTGATATGCTTGGTTTTGGTGTCATGAAGAACGCATCAAAAGGCAGCCCAATCATTTTTGACGTAACGCACTCGCTACAAATGCGCGATCCGTCGGGCGCGGCATCTGGTGGTCGTCGTGAGCAAACCGTTGAACTTGCGAAAGCGGGTCTAGCAACAGGCATCGCAGGTCTGTTTATTGAAGCGCACCCGAACCCAGATCAAGCTCGCTGTGATGGTCCGTCTGCACTGCCTCTAGATAAACTTGAGCCATTCCTAGCGCAAATGAAGTCACTAGATGACCTAATTAAGAGCTTCGACAGCATCGATATCAAATAATCAGTTTACTGAATGTTTGTGGGAAATGGTCAGCCAATGTGCTGACCATTTTTGTATTGGCATATTCATTCTGCCAAATTATTCTTTTCTCGCTTCTCGCTTCTCGCTTCTCGCTTCTCGCTTCTCGCTTCTCGCTTACCAATTGCATTGAAATGCCTGCCAATGTCACAGCAAAACGATTGCCTGTGAATGGGTCTATAATCTGTTGAAACGTAGCGTCAGAGTTGCAGTTGTTAAAATAGTCATTAGTGATCCATGCATCATAATTATGAAATCAATATGTTAGCGTGCAATTCTTCCTATAAACTACGTCAAGTTTTAGCGCTCTTAATTATATGGACGGAGCTCCTTTAAAGGGTTAAGAGCGTCTGCAGTGGACCCCAGACGATAAAAAGGTAAAACAATGAAGCAACGCCTGATTGTAAAAACCGCTTTGAGCGCGGCGATTCTGGCAACTCTTGCCGGATGCGCAACGCAACCAGCACATGAATGGAATGAAGATACAACATACAAACTGACTGTACTGCACACGAACGACCACCACGGTCGCTTCTGGCAAAACAAATACGGTGAGTATGGTATGGCAGCTCGCAAGACATTGATCGACGAGCTACGTACAGAAATTCAAGCAGAGGGTGGCAGCGTTCTTCTACTGTCAGGCGGCGATATCAATACAGGTGTTCCTGAATCAGATCTGCAAGATGCGGAACCAGATTTCAAAGGTATGAGCAAAATTGGTTACGACGCGATGGCGTTGGGTAACCATGAGTTCGATAACCCACTTGACGTGCTATTCAAGCAGCAAGAGTGGGCTAACTTCCCAATGCTGTCTGCGAACATTTACGATAAGGAAACCGGTGAGCGCTTGTTCCAACCTTACGCAATGTTCAATAAGCAAGGCATCAAGATTGCCGTGATCGGTCTAACGACAGAAGACACAGCAAAACTAGGTAACCCAGAGTACATTGGTCAAGTTGACTTCCGTGATCCGAAAGAAGAAGCGAAGAAGCTGATCGCTGAGCTAAAAGAAACTGAGAAGCCAGACCTTATCTTTGCAGTGACACATATGGGTCACTACGAAAACGGCAACCGTGGTGTGAACGCTCCGGGTGATGTTGCGTTGGCTCGCTACCTAAATGAAGGTGATTTGGACATGATTGTGGGTGGTCACTCACAAGAGCCTGTATGTATGGAAGGTCCAAACGTTATTAAGAAGAACTTCAAGCCGGGTGAAGAGTGTAAACCAGATGAGCAAAACGGCACTTACATCGTACAAGCGTACGAGTGGGGTAAGTACGTTGGTCGAGCTGATTACGAATTCCGCAACGGCGAATTGTCTATGGTGAGCTACGATCTGATCCCTGTGAACCTGAAGAAGAAGATCAAAGTTGATGGTAAATCTCAACGCGTGCTTATCCAAGATGAGATCGCGCAAGATGAAGCTATGCTTGATTTCCTACGTCCTTACCAAGAAAAAGGTCAAGGCAAGCTAAACGTTAAGATTGCAGAATCCAATGGCAAACTGGAAGGTGATCGCAATGTGGTACGTTTCCAACAAACGAACCTTGGTCGTCTGATCGCAACAGCACACATGGAGCGTGCGAAAGCAGACTTCGCTGTAATGAACTCAGGTGGTGTTCGTGATTCAATTGAAGCGGGTGACATCACGTACAAAGATGTGCTGACCGTTCAACCATTTGGCAACATGGTTTCTTACGTAGATATGTCTGGTAAAGAAGTACTAGACTACCTAAATGTTGTTGCAACGAAACCTGTTGATTCTGGCGCTTACGCTCAGTTCGCTGGTATTTCAATGACTGTTGAGAATGGCAAAGTAGCAAATGTATTTATCGGTGGCAAACAGCTTCGACTTGATGGTGAGTACCGCTTTACTGTACCAAGTTACAACGCTTCAGGCGGTGACGGCTACCCGAAAGTTAACACTCACCCAGGTTACGTAAATACAGGCTTTACGGATGCTGAAGTACTGAAAGAGTACCTAGAGTCACACAGCCCAATTGACGTAAACGAATACGCGCCTTCAGGTGAGATGGTTTACAAGTAAAAAGCGATTGACTCAAAGTCGCTGATACCATTAACTTAAAGCGCTGCTCCTCACTAGGGGCAGCGTTTTTTGTTTTATAAGGAGAATCTTGATGACTCCGGCCATTAATCTTGCGAAAAAGAAAAAAGTTTCACACACCATTCACCAATATGAGCATGATCCAAGAGCAGACAGCTACGGATTAGAAGCAGCAGAAGTATTGGGACAAGATCCAAAGAAAGTATTTAAGACTTTGCTGTTTTGCTTAAACGGCGAGCCTAAGAACCTTGCCGTTGCGATCATTCCTGTCGATCAAAAATTGAACCTAAAATTGGCTGCGAAAGCTGCGAAAGGTAAGAAAGCGGACATGGCAGATCCTGAAATCGCTCAAAAGACCACAGGTTATGTTGTGGGTGGAATCAGCCCATTGGGGCAGAAGAAAGCGCTGCCTACTTTTCTGCATGAAAGTGCAACACAGCAAGAGACGATCTGTGTGAGCGCAGGTAAGCGTGGTTTAGAAATTGAATTGGCACCCAAAGATTTGTTGAGTCTAACACGTGGTCAATTTGCTCCTCTTTGTCTGTAAATACATGACCAATAAAAAGGACGCTGATGAGCGTCCTTTTTTGATCTTGTGATGGAGCGAATGGTTACTTCTTCAGGCTCAACGTGCCGCCTGTGCGTTTCGTTGGTTTGCTTGGCTTCGCTGCATTTGGATTCATGTAATGCTGCTTAGGCTTGCTCGGTGATTGAGGTTTATTGCGTTCACCTTGTGGTTTCGCTTTGTAGTGCTCTTTTGCAGGGCGTGCATTCTCATCATCACGTTGGCGACGTTTTTGCTGACCTTTTTTAGAATTTGGCGCATGTCGGAATTCATCCGCGTTGTTACCACGGAAGGTACGTGTTTTTTGGTTACGGCGTGCCGTTGAACCTTGATTTTCTTCGCGGCTATCAAATAGTTTGGCATCGGTCGCTTTACGAATGTTACGACCTTTAGAATCTGTCTTTGACGCTTCCTCTGTGCCCACTGAACCTTCACACATTGCTAGGATCTCTGCCACTTCATCGTCACTCAGGTAACGCCATTTACCATTTGGAATGCCATCAAGTGAGATGTTCATGATACGTACGCGACGCAGTTTAAATACTTCGTAGCCGAGCGCTTCACACATACGACGGATTTGACGGTTCAAACCTTGCGTTAACACGATGCGGAAAGAGAATTTGGTTTCTTTTGTTACCTGACAAGGTAGCGTGACTGTATCGAGGATTTTCACACCGCTCGACATCTGTTTTAGGAATTCGCCAGTAATAGGCTTATCAACACGTACCACGTATTCTTTTTCGTGGTTGTTACCTGCACGCAGAATCTTATTTACGATATCGCCATCGTTAGTCAGAAAGATCAAACCATCTGAGGGCTTATCCAGACGACCGATAGGGAAGATACGCTTTTTATGACCGATGAAATCAACGATGTTGCCCGGGATGTCGCGTTCAGTTGTACAGGTGATGCCCGTTGGTTTGTTCAACGCGATATAAATCGGTTTTTCTTTTGCTGCAACAGGGTTGCCATCGACACAAACGTCATCGCCTGGGAGTACTTTTGTTCCCATTTCTGGTTGTTGACCATTAATGGTGACACGACCTTGCTCGATAAGACGGTCGGCTTCACGACGTGAGCAGAAGCCCGTTTCGCTGATGTATTTGTTTAAGCGTTTTGCGTTGTCTTGTGACATGTTGATCTCCTAACGTTTCACAACGGCGGTTAATAAAGGTTGTCTTTCCGCAGTTAATTGCAGCAAGACAAGATAAGGTCGGGCATTCTAGCACCGAGATTCGAGTTAGCCTAAACGTTTTTGATGACGTTCACGCGTCTCCATTTTCTTTTCAGCACTCTTTCTTAATAGAACGTAAACGGCGCCGCTGCCACCGTGGAATCGTTGTGCACTATGCACGCATTGCACTTCACGGATCTGTTGTAACCAACTGCTGACGAAACTTTTCATTAATGCTGGTGGATTAGAGCGCTCGCCACGACCATGTACGATCACGACGGTACGGATATCCATCTCAATACATTGCTTGAGGAATTTGACTACTTCGTCACGTGCTTCTTTCAGTGTCTTACGGTGCAGATCAAGTCGAGCTTGAATTGGGTATTTACCAAGGCGTAGTTTGCGGTATACACCATCTTGTACACCATCCCGTTTGAACTCGATAAAGTCATCGGGTTTGAGTATTTCTGCATGGTCAATCGACAGGTACTCTGGGTCGTCTTCAGTAAGCCAAATTGCGGCTTCGCGTTTCGCCATCTGAGCGTCCGTCACTTGGTGCACTTTTTTGTGCTCTGCAGTATCGTGGTCGATAGGCTTTACGTCGCCCATCATCTGTTGAAACAGATCAAAATCGTCGTCTTGAGACATAACGGCAATCTCATAAAGAACAGGGTAGGAATAGTAAGATTATATCAATGAGTAGTGCATTGAGATCAAATAAAAAACCGGAGCAGGCAAGTAACCAACTCCGGTGCAAAGCGTTTCTAGAGCTAAGCGAGATCTAGTGAGGAGATTTGTCGTTCATAATCTTGTAAATGAAGAAACCGCCGTAAAACAACATCAGACCAATTGCCCCAAAGATTACTATCATTGACGATAGTCCCACCGCATTACCAAATAGGAGATCAAGCCAAAAGTCCATACGTTTCCTCCAAGATATTTCCGACATGGACAACGTTAATGGGTGGTGTTTTTTTGCACACTGATCTGGATCAATTATGTTGCCAAGGTTAATAAACTGTGTTTTATTGTGGGTTCTTAGTCACATTTCACGTGCTAGTGTTCAGTAAATCGTCAAACGAATTAAGACATTACGTTTTTTTGTAAAAAGCGCTTGCGTCTAACTAAAGAATCCGTAATATACGCATCCGTTGACGGGGACAAGTCCTCAGTTAAACATATCGGTGAATAGCGCAGCTTGGTAGCGCATCTGGTTTGGGACCAGAGGGTCGGGGGTTCGAATCCCTCTTCACCGACCATTTTCAGAAAGCCTGCTCAATGAGCAGGCTTTCGTCGTTTCAGCGGTCGCAAATTTGGCTTTGATAGTAGTGAACCAAATGGGGTTCGCCTGAAGTTAGAATATGGCTCTTCACCGACCGTATTAGAGAAAGCCGTAGCAGAAATGCTACGGCTTTTTTGCGTTTTACGGCTTTTTGAATCGAGAACGCTACGCTCCGAGAGGCGGGAGCGTTTCGCTTTTGGAATCGAGAGGTACTCGTTGAGAGTATAGGAAAAGGTATTTTTATTAATGAGGTGTTGACGGAACTTGTTCCTAGAAAAGCAAAATAAAGTCGAATCCCGAATCCCGAATCCCGAATCCCGAATCCCGAATCCCGAAT
>NZ_CAWMYL010000011.1:0-181787 GCF_963871815.1 Vibrio sp. L85 | reverse complement strand
GACATTTCTAATGGGGAGAAAAGAGGACATTTCTATCGGGGATTGACAGCGCAGATAAAAACGCAGACTGGTTTCTGATAGCTGATAGGCTTTTGCAATATCCTTCGGAGCAAGGTTACGAGACGTCACCATATAGATAAAGTCGAGAAGGTAGGGGTGTTCAAGAAATAACGCGCTTTGCTCTTCAGTCAGCATTTGTTCGTTCTCATGCTGAAGCTGATTGGCGAGGTTGGCTAGTTCAATAAGATCGGTGTTTAAATAGTTGAGATAGACAAGGATTTTATCCAAGCCCAAAGAAGGATTATGAAGGTGGCGTTTGATGCTCGACAAGGGAATACCGCTTTTCTCCGACAAAGAGCTGTAGCACAGCCCCTCATCTTTGATCTTTTGTCGCAGCGCCGCTAATAGAAATTTAGGTCCGACATTCATTTCTTAACACCACCTTAACTGCTGAGCTTATTTTGATGTGTTCTGTTGTTCCAACAACAAGTTACGAATGGCGGTACCAGCTTCCAAAATGTGTTTTTTCAGCAGATACTTAGCGCCGTCCACATCGCGGTTTTGACACATTTCGAACAAGGTCAAATGCTCTTGCTCTGCCTTTTGAATGCCCGTAGTGAACAGCAGTTGCATGCGAATGTAGCGGTCGCACTTAGTGTTGAGGCTGTAAATCACATCCATGGTTTCTGGCATGTTTGCTGGGGTATACAGCGCTTTATGGAATTCGTAGTTGTAGTTGCTCCATTCTTCTACTTCATCGCCGCTGTTGACTACCGCTTCAAAACGTTCACGGACTTCACGTGCGCGTTCGAGATCTTCGTCAGTCATGTTCTGAATCGCACGCTCTAAAATGTGGCATTCCACTACGGCACGCAGTTCGAACAACTCGTCGATTTTATCTGGAGAGAGCTCGGTTACTGTTGCCCCTTTATGAGGCTCAAAGCTCACTAATCCTTGTGCTTCCAATTGCACTAACGCTTCACGAACGGGAATACGGCTAACATTAAACTCTTTTGCCAACGCGTCCTGACGTAAAGGTTGACCAGTTTTTAACTCGCCCTTAAGGATCTGAGTTCGAATCGCTTCCTCAACCAGTTGAGTGCGGGTCTTAAAAACAGGTTTTTGTGACATTGAAGTCTCCCGTCAAAAATAAATATTGTATCCAATTTCTTTAGTTTATTGTTTTTCTGGATTAAGCCAACTGCAAGCGAAGGTTTTGAGATGTGGCGTGAAATAAAAGGCACCAACTGGTGCCTTTTTGAGCCAATGACTTAACTGTGAGCTGCTTTGCCATCTACTGCGCGCGGGATCTCCAATGGATTTTCTGCTTTTAACGAATCGGGCAGTAAGCTTTCTGGTAACGCTTGATAAGCCACCGGACGTAGCCAGCGGTGAATGGCTTCTGCACCAACAGAAGTCGAAGCCGAATTGGTTGATGCTGGATATGGACCGCCATGCACCATGGCATAACCGACTTCTACGCCTGTCGGCCAGCCATTAAATACCAATCGTCCGGCAATCTCTTCCAAACGAGGGATGAGCTGCGATACTTGTGGGTAATCTTCTTCCGTTGCATGAATTGTCGCGGTTAGCGATCCTGCCAGCGTTTCACTGAGCGAAAGCATATCAGCCACATCTTCACAAACGACGATCAACGATTGTGGACCAAAAATCTCTTCTTCCCACGCAGGATGTTTGCGCCAATTTTCACTGCTCGTGACAAAGAGAGCCGATGCAACACAAGGGGACTCCGCTTGAGAAAAAGTGACGTCAATTCCGTCGTCAGAACCTCGGCTGACGACTTGTGATTGGTAACTATCACGGATTCCGGGAGTAAGTAGAGTAGAAGGAGATTGTTGGCGAATAAGGGCTTGCGCGGTTTCGATAAACGCTTGTGTTTCCGGTGTGTTCAGCGCAAACACTACGCCAGGTTTCGTACAAAATTGTCCACAGCCCATGGTCATTGAGGCAACAAATTGATCCGCTAAATCTGCTTTGGCTCTCATTGCAGAAGGTAAAATAAACGTCGGGTTAATGGCTCCAAGTTCACCATAGAACGGGATTGGCTCAGGTCGCTGCTGTGCTAGGTTGAACAGGGCGCGTCCACCACCAACCGAACCAGTAAAGCCCACCGCTTTTATTTCAGGATGGCTCACCAGAGCTTGTCCTAAAGCACGCTGATTTCCTTGCAGCAAGGTGAAAATCGCTTGTGGTAGCTGCTCTTGTTTCAGCGCTTGCTCGATGCACTCTGCAACGATTTGGCTTGTACCTGGGTGCGCAGTATGACCTTTTACAATCACCGGGCAACCTGCCGCTAGGGCAGAAGCAGTATCTCCACCAGCAGCAGAGAAAGCCAAAGGGAAGTTGGATGCACCAAATACCGCGACAGGACCAAGTGCAATTTGTTGGCGACGAATATCTGGCTTAGGTAACGGGGCACGAGTTGGATCTGGCGTATCAAGAATGACTTGGTGATAACTGCCAGAATTGACTACGTCAGCGAATAAGCGAAGTTGATTCGCCGTGCGAGCGATTTCTCCTGTCAGACGAGCTTCGGGAAGCGCCGTTTCTAAATGGGCTCGGGCGATAATGTCATCGCTTCTTGCTTCTAATTCACTGGCAATCGTGCGAAGCAGGCTAGCGCGCTTGCTGTTACTTAAGCGGCGAAAATCGCGCGAGACTTTTGCCGCTGCAATAGCGGCTTGATTGACCTCAACTTCCGTGTGAACAGGAAAAGCTAAAGGGAGCGCCTCACCGGTAAAGGCGTTGGTCGCGTAAAAAACGTTGTCGGTTTGCGGGTTCATTGTGATTCCTTACTGTCCTTATTTCACTTCAAATCCATACGCGTATGGGTCTTCGTCATCCACCCAGATGGTGTTGTGTCCATACACTTGCGCCCAGCCTTCGATGCTAGGCAGAATGGCTGCTCGCCCGTTCACTTCAGTGACGCCTTCAATACGTCCGTTAAACAGGCTGCCGATAATACTTTCGTGGACAAAGTCCTCGCCTTGTTGAAGTTTGCCTTTGGCATGCCACTGCGCCATACGGGCACTGGTGCCTGTGCCGCAAGGGGAGCGGTCGAGGGCTTTGTCGCCGTAAAACACCGCGTTGCGAGCGGTTGCGTTTTCATGAGTAGGGCTACCCGTCCAAAGCACGTGAGAGACACCACACACGGTTGGATCGTCTGGATGCACACATTCCACCGCTTTTGAAACCGCTTCACGAACTCGGGGGGAGAGCATCAAAATCTCATCAGGTGAGTAGTGCTCAAGACCGGCATAGTTGGTTTGTGGGTCGACAATCACGTAGTAGTTGCCTCCATAAGAAACATCGACAGTGATTTCTCCGAGTCCTTCTACTTCAACGGTAACATCTTGATGAGCAAGGTAAGCAGGAACGTTAAAGATCTTAACTGACGTGACCTTGTCACCTTTTGTTTGGTAATGCACTTCGATTTGTCCAGCAGGGACGTCAAGGATCAAACGACCTTCTACCTTCGGTGTGATCAGCCGATTCTCAATTGCGGTGGTGACGGTACCTATTGTGCCGTGCCCACACATTGGTAAGCAGCCGCTGGTTTCGATAAACAAAATCGAGGCATCAGCATTGTCACTACAAGGCGGTAAAACAACGGAACCTGACATCATGGAGTGACCACGAGGTTCAAACATCAATGCCTGACGAATCCAATCATAGTGTTCCAAGAAATATTGGCGCTTCTCACTCATGGTATTGCCTTTAAGCGGAGGAACACCGCCTGCCACTAATCGGACAGGGTTGCCACAGGTGTGGGCATCGATACAGAAAAAGGTTCCTTGTCTCATTTTTCGCTCCTTGCTGAAAAAATGGGTTGAATCGAACGGTCTTAATGTTATCGTGATGTAAAATATATTGTATACAATCTGCTTTTTCAAATGTGACTTGGAGCATATTCATGTTGGTCAAGGAAGAAACTGGAAATCAAAATATAGCGATAGTAGGCGCGGGGATCATCGGCTTGGCAATTGGCTTAAAATTGCAGCAACAAGGGCATCAGGTGACGCTATTCGACCCGAATGGCGTGGGAAATGGTTGCTCGAAAGGGAACGCTGGGCACATTGCCACTGAGCAAGTTTTTCCACTCGCAACACCGGGTCTTATTCCTCAGTTACCTAAGATGCTATTGAACCCAAAAAGTCCGGTCTCTATCCGTTGGCAAGATCTCCCTTCCACTATGGGTTGGATGCTCCGATTCTTATCAAGAGCCAAACCATCGTCGACAGAACCTTCGACCAACGCCATCAAGAGTCTCAATTCAAGAGCAGTAAAAAGCTGGCAACAGCTGCTCGATTCCATCGAGAAAACAGACCTGATCAAAATGGATGGCTCGTTATTGACCTTTGAAAGCGAGCGGCTGTTCGAACGTTATCAAAGTACGCTAGAAGAGCTAGAAAAACACGGCGTGAAGTATCAAGTTTGGACGCAGAAAACCATCCGTGAACAGCTTCCCGAAATCAGTCGCCAGGTTCGTCATGGCGTGTTTTTTCCTGAGACGGGACATACGTTAGACCCTTATTCCATCTGCATTGAGCTCTATGATGCCTTTGAGAAGCAGGGTGGAACCATTGTTAATAAAACGATTGATTCTCTAAGTCAGTCTGGACAAGTATCGGTGGATTCAAGTAAATATTCATTCGACCGTATCATCGTTGCTGCCGGAGTACATTCCAAGCCTTTAGTGGAGCAATTAACTGGTATCGCTGTGCCTATTCAAGCAGAGCGAGGGTATCACTTAATGGTGGATGATAAACGGCAAGTGCTGCCGTTTCCGATCAGCTCTGCCGACCGAAAATTTATTATGACACCGATGGCGAGTGGGCTGCGTTTAGCGGGGACAGTAGAGTATGCGCACGTAGAATCTCCCCCGAATATGAAGCGTGCCGAGATGCTGTATCAGCAAGGTGATGCGATGTTCGAGAGTGGATTAAATCCACTCAAACAACAAGAAAAGTGGATGGGAAACCGACCTTCAACAGTGGATTCGTTACCTGTGATTGACCAGATTTGTGAAGGAAAAGTGCTGCTGGCATTTGGACATCAGCACCTTGGATTAACCCAAGCTGCAATCACCGCCGATCTCATTTTGGAGCTTGTCGAAGGCAAAAAAACATCGGTTGATCTTTCACCATTTACGCTCAAGCGATTCGCTTAAAAAATTTTAAGATTAAATATTGTATAAAATATATTTAATGCTAATGTTAACGAAAATTTAACAACAAGGTGTCCAGCAGCCGTATCCGGATACCTCCAGAAAACGACCAAAGGAGTAAAACATGTCACGAATGACGAAAGCACCACTGGCGATGTTGATTTCAGGAATGCTGTTGGGGACCTCTGCACACGCAGAAGAGAAATTAACGATTGTGTCTTGGGGCGGTGCGTTTACCAAGAGCCAAGTTGAGGCGTACCACAAACCTTTTATCAAAAAGACGGGCGTTGAGATTGTCTCAGAAGACTTCAGTGGTGGTTTAGCCGAAATCAAAGCGCAAGTAGAAGCTAATAATGTGCGCTGGGATCTGGTATCGCTAGACAAGCCAGACATTGTACGCGGCTGTGCAGAAGGGCTGTTGGAGCCTGTTAATCCAAGTATTTTGCCGCCGGGTGCGGATGGCACGCCAGCAGAACAAGACTTCATTGAAGGAGCGATTCACGAATGCGCTATCAACTCGATTGTGGTTTCGACGGTGCTTGCCGTTAATGAAGAGGCATTCAAAGGTAAAGCCGCACCAAGCAAGTTGACCGACCTTTTTGATTTGCAGAACTTTCCTGGTCGGCGTGCGCTGCAAAAGCAGCCTCAAGGTAACTTAGAGTGGGCACTGCTGGCGGATGGTGTGAAGCCTGAAGAGGTTTATGCTTTGCTGGAGACCGAACAAGGGCGCGAGCGAGCATTTGCCAAGCTCGATACCATCAAATCACAAGTGTTGTGGTGGACCACAGGTGCTCAGCCACCACAAATGCTCGCCGACAAAGAAGTGGTAATAGCCTCAGCATTTAACGGTCGTATCCATAATGCCAGACAAGATGAAGGTCAGCCATTTCGTATCATTTGGGATCACCAAATGGGATACATGAACGGCTGGGCGATTCCAAAGGGCAGTGCGCACACCAAGTTAGCGCTCGATTTCATCGCCTTTTCGTCGGGTACTAAGCCTTTAGCTGACCAAGCAAAATACGTTGCCTATGGTCCAACCCGTAAATCGTCGTCGGCGCAAGTAAGCCCTGAGATTTTGGCAAACCTGCCTACCGCACCGCAGAACTTTAAAACAGCCTTTTTGATTAATGACGAGTGGTGGTCGGATTATGCCGATGAACTCAATGAAGAGTTCAATACTTGGCTGCTTAATTAGGCGTTAATCAAACGCTAACTCAGTTGAGTGTTACCTCTGAAGGGGCGGGCTTGATAAACAAAAGTTTCGCCTCTGACGTTCCCCTTTATTTGCTTTGGAGAAACCATGAACGTTATCGATGCGCAGCAAGTTGCCAAGTGTTTGAGCATGAAGTCATTGATTGAAACCATGCGAGAAACTTATGCCCAGCCTGCCGCTATTCCCCAACGAAGAGTGATGCCTTTGGAAGAAGGTAAGTATGAGGCATTCGCTTTGCTGCCCGCATGGAACCAAGACTTAATCGCGGTTAAAGCTTTTACCTATTTCCCACAGAACCCAGCACATGGCAAAGATACGCTGGCTTCCAAAATCTTGGTGTTTAAACGAGAAGACGGTCAACCTGTCGCATTGGTCGATGGAAAAGTGCTGACCTTCTGGCGTACAGCAGCGGCGTCTGCATTAGCTGCGGATTACCTAGCGCGTGAAAACGCTTCTCGGTTGCTGATATGCGGAACTGGCAATTTGGCACCATATTTTGCGTGGGCGTACGCCGCAGTTCGACCGCTTAAACAGGTTTATGTTTGGGGACGAAGTTTGGGCAAAGCGATGGCGACTGTCGATCGCGTTGTCTCTTCGCCAGAGTATCAATCCTTGCCAATCGAACGTCAGTTTGCGGTGTCGGTGGTTGAGAGCGTCGATGAGACTCTTGAACACGTTGATATCATTAGTTGTGTAACCGCTTCCGCTACACCATTGTTTGATGGTGCAAAAGTTCTACCCGGCACGCATATCGACTTAGTGGGCAATCATGATTCGGATAAACGAGAGTGTGACTCGACAGTTGTGCAACGCGCGCAGGTGTATGTCGATAGCCGCATTAATGTGTTAGCGGAAGCAGGGGATTTACTGCTCCCAATCCAAGTGGGCGTGTTTAACGCCGAGCAGATTAAAGGAGAGTTGCCACAGCTTTGCGCCAAAGAAGTAAGAGGGCGTCAGAGTGATGAGGCGATCACTTTATACAAATCGGTGGGCAGTGCCTTAGCCGATTTAGCCGCTGTACAAGCGGTATTGAAAGAAAGCGGCATCAGCTTAGTTTGAGCATTTTCGCTCGTCTTCTAAAATTGCATACAATATACATATAGGGAAGAAAGTTCATGAAAGTAGAATGGAAAGGTGTCTATCCAGCGGTCAGTACTCAGTTTCGTCACGATCAGTCGATTGACTTAGACGCGACGCAAACCGTTATCGATAACCAAATTAAAGATGGCGTCAACGGCATTATCTGTTTGGGGACGGTAGGAGAAAACTGCGCCTTGTATCCAGAAGAAAAACGTCAGGTATTGCAGGCAGCACAAGAAGTGGTCAATGGTCGTGTTCCTTTGATTGCAGGTACGGCAGAGTCCATCACCACTGCAGCGATTGACTATATGCAAGACGCTCAAAAAATCGGTATTGATGGCTGTATGGTGATGCCTGCAATGGTGTACCGTACATCAGAAAGCGAGACTTTTGATTACTACCGCACTTTGGCGCAAGCGACGCCAGAAATGCCAATTATGATTTACAACAACCCAGTTTCTTACGGGGTGGATGTCAATCTCGACATCATGGCGAAGTTGGCTGAATTTGAAAGCATTGTGGCGGTGAAAGAATCCACCACGGATACGCGCCGCATTACAGAACTCTACAATCAATTTGACGACCGCTTTACCGTGTTCAGCGGAGTAGATGACATTGCGCTTGAATCACTAATGCTAGGTGCAACAGGCTGGATCTCCGGCTTAACTAACGCATTCCCTGAGGAGTCGGTCGCGATTTACAAGTTGGCAAGTCAAGGTCGTTACGCAGAAGCGTTAGAGATTTACCGCTGGTTCCTACCATTGCTGCGTTTAGACACCATCCCGACTTTGGTTCAGTGCATCAAGCTAGCGGAGCAAGTGTGCGGACGCGGCTCTGAGCAAGTTCGTGCCCCTCGTCAAATCTTGCAAGGCGCAGAGCGTGAGCAGGTGATTCAATTGGTCGAGCATGCGCTTGCTACTCGTTTAGACCTAACTAAATACAATTTATAACCAAGCTGCTTAGCAGGGCGTTAACTGACGCTCTGCTTATTCTTGATGTTCAAAAAAGTGAGAGGAGGGAAGCCATGAATTCGGCGAACAAGGACTATGTCAGCTTTCAACACGTTAAGAAAACCTACGATGGCACCAACTTGGTTGTAAAAGATTTTAACTTAGATATTGCCCCTGGTGAGTTTGTCACCATGCTTGGACCTTCCGGCTCGGGCAAAACCACGTGCTTAATGATGCTGGCAGGGTTTGAAACTGCCACTGGCGGCGAAATTTATATTGATGGCGTGCCGGTGAACAACCTTGCTCCGCATAAGCGAGACATCGGCATGGTATTTCAAAACTATGCGCTCTTTCCCCATATGACCATTGCTGAAAACCTTGCCTTCCCGCTGAAGGTTCGCAAGCTCGACAGTGAAACCATTGAGAGTAAAGTGCAAAGCGCATTAGACATGGTGGAGCTAGGGCACGTTGCCAGTCGTTATCCCAAGCAGTTATCTGGCGGTCAGCAACAGCGCGTCGCCCTCGCCAGAGCCTTGGTGTTCGAGCCAAAACTTGTGTTGATGGATGAGCCGTTGGGTGCGTTGGATAAGCAGCTTCGCGAGCAAATGCAGATGGAAATAAAGCATCTTCACGAAAAGCTCGGCATCACCATTTTGTACGTGACGCACGATCAAGATGAAGCGCTGACGATGTCTGATCGCATTGCGGTATTTAACCATGGCGAAGTGCAGCAATTGGCGCCGCCAACTGAGTTGTACGAATCGCCAAGCAATGCGTTTGTGGCGCAGTTTATTGGTGAGAACAATCAACTTACCGGTATTGTAAACACGTTAGATGATGCTCGCTGCCAAGTGCAGGTCGGGAAAGCGGCATTCAATGCGAAACCGGTAAGAGTCACAGAGCGAGGGCAGCGCACCACGCTTTCAATTCGACCGGAAAAAATCATCCTTCAGTCTGATGGCGATCAGTGTGATAACCAAGTTTCCGGTATCTTGCGTGAGCTCATTTACCATGGTGACCATTATCGCTTAGTGGTTGACGTTGAGACGGTGGGTAAACTCGTCGTCAAAGTGTCAAATGACAATCGCACCCATCTCTCACTTACTCCGGGCGCACAATGCCGCATCGGCTGGCAAAGTGAAGATTGTCACGCCCTTGATTGCTCACAACCTCAATCTCAACCGCAAACGGAATGCAATGAGGAGGCAGCATGAGTCGAGAGCTAACCTCGTTGGACTCGGTATTGGAAATCGAGCGCCAAGTTCATGAGCAAGAACACGATCTCAAAGCTCAGCTGCAAAAAGCAGAACGGAGAAAAACCATCCGTTCGATCATGCTTACTGTGCCCTTGGTGTGTTTCATTTTGCTCACCTTTGCATTTCCCATCTTAGAAATGCTGTATCGCAGTGTCGACAATCGAGCCATACCACAAGCATTGCCAGAAACAATTCAAGCGCTGGAAAGCTGGGACTATCGCGGTCAGCCGCACCCAGAAGTGATCGCTGCGTTTTCTCATGAGCTATTGGGTTTGTATCAAAGCAAAACGCTGCCAAAAATCGCCAATCGCATGAATATTGAAGTTTCCGGAATGCGCAGCTTAATGATGAAAACCGGAAGAAAGCTATCTCGTCTTGAGTCATTGCCAGCATCGATGACAGAGTTATCTAAGCTCGATAAACGCTGGGCAGAAACTAAGTATTGGGCGGCGTTTAAGAACCTCAGTGGTGCCATTACATTGAGCCACTATTTAGCGGCATTAGACATGCAAGTGAATGAGTTTGGTGAAATTGAAGCGCAACCAGAAAAACGCCAGATCTACGTCGACCTTTTCTTTAAAACCTTTTGGATGTCGGTCTTAATCACGCTCATTTGCTTGGTAATGGCATACCCCGTAGCGTACTTGCTAGCAAACTTACCAGATAAGCGCGCAAACCTATTGTTGATCGTTGTTCTTTTGCCATTTTGGACTTCGCTACTTGTTCGGACTACGTCTTGGATTGTGTTGTTGCAAAACCAAGGTGTGATTAACGACTTACTGATTTGGTCTGGCTTGACGTCGGAACGGATTCAAATGATTCACAATACATTTGGCACCGTGGTATCTATGGTCCACATCCTTTTGCCGTTTATGATTTTACCGCTCTACAGCGTGATGAAGGGCATTAGTCCGACTTACTTTCGTGCGGCTCGTTCACTCGGTGCCACGCCTTTGGTGGCGTTTACCAAAGTTTATATGCCGCTGACGCTACCCGGTATTGGCGCAGGCGCACTTTTGACCTTCATCCTTTCCATCGGTTTTTACATCACGCCAGCATTGGTGGGTGGACGAAGTGGACAGATGATTTCCAACATGATTGCTTATCACATGCAAACCTCGTTGAACTGGGGCATGGCAGGGGCTTTAGGCGGTCTACTGCTGTTTGTGGTGTTAACGCTATTTTATGTGTTCAACCGCGTCGTGGGCATTAACAATATCAAGGTAGGAGGGTAATCATGGGTCTGCCGAATTATGCATCCAAAGGCGAGAAAGTTGCCTACGCTGGGTATTTGGTTTTTTGCGGCTTGGTGCTGTTCTTCCTTATTGCACCGATTTTAACCATCATTCCTCTGTCGTTTAATGCCACACCTTATTTCACCTTTACTGAGGGCATGCTGAATCTTGATCCTGAGGCGTATTCAGTGCGATGGTATCAAGAGATGTTCACCAACGAGCAGTGGTTGTTAGCACTCAAAAACAGTACCTTCATCGCTTTGATGGCGACTTTGATTGCTACAGCGCTTGGCACATTAGCGGCACTAGGATTAGCCAGCAGTAATTTGCCGTTTCGCAATGCCATTATGGCGCTACTGATCTCGCCAATGATTGTTCCGGTGATCATCTCGGCGGCAGCTATGTATTTCTTCTATACACGCTTAGGACTTTCCCAAACTTACATCGGCATCATTTTGGCTCACGCTGCACTTGGTACACCGTTTGTGGTGATCACGGTAACGGCAACACTTAGCGGTTTTGACCACAGCTTAGTTAAAGCCGCTGCTAGCCTAGGAGCTAATCCGGTGTATACCTTCAGGCATGTGACTTTTCCTCTGATACGTCCGGGTATGATCTCCGGTGGCTTGTTTGCTTTCGGCACTTCGTTTGATGAAGTGGTGGTCGCGTTGTTCTTAACGGGGGCGGAGCAAAAAACCGTACCAAGACAAATGTGGTCTGGCATTCGCGAGCAAATCAGCCCGACCATACTTGCCGTCGCGACACTGTTGATTTTTATGTCGGTGTGTCTACTCATCACGCTAGAAATACTACGCAGACGAAACGTGCGTATCCGCGGCATTCAAGAATAAATCTGGTTAAAGCAACAAGCCAGTTTGCGGTTACCCTGAGCTTTCTCTGCAAAGAATTACTCACTTTTTTGACCGAATGCGCCTCCTTGTGGGCGCTTTTTCTTTGAATACTGACGCTTTGCTCAGTTATGAGAGCTCGTACTTTCAAACCGGACTTTTGTCCTGAAACTTTGTCCTGCTTCCTCATTATGATTGCGCCATCAGAACGAACGAGGAAAATATTATGACTGCTCATATCGCAGGTTCTGCAGAAGATTTTGCTTCAACTCACCAAAGACTTGTTGTTCACACTCAAGCGTGCCAAGCAGAAAGGTTTTGCCGTTTCTTGCTGTAACGCCCATAGAGATGCGCCCTGAATCGACCAGATATAAGTTTTCGACATGCTCACCTTGGGTAAGGAGCTTTTCGTTTTCATCAAAAATTCGGCGCGTACAGATGCAATCTCGGATCGTTTTTTCGATGAGATGTTTATCTTCACTCCATTGCGCCTCAAAGCGTCCTTTACCTAGGGTTTGTAATTGCATCGACGTACCTTAAATGACAATTCCCGCGAGCTCAAAACGTGCCATTAATGGCTTGCTCTCTTGCTGATACCAACTTGCTGGCATGTTGGGTTTAAGCTGGGCTTTTTCTTGTTTGCTGATCACAACATAGCGCAAAAATGTGTCGAGTGTGTTCGCCATTATCTCAAAGCTCATGTCTCCATCTTTACTAATGGTTTTTAATAGTCCAACGACCGTATCTTCCGGTATCAATGGTTCAATAACCGCATGTTTGCGCCCGGTAATCGTCTTAGAACAAGGCAGTAAAGCACGGGCTGTTTCCCAACACACTTTATTGGTCTTACTCACGAGGTTGTGTTTGTAGCAGTAATAGCTAAACAAAAAACGTGACAGGCTCTGCCAGCGCTCAGCTTGGACTTCTAACCAAAGGTGTTGCAGCTCGATATCAGCGTCAGTCATGGGAATGAATCAGAAAAGGAAAAGAGGGCGTAGTGTAACTGTGTTTAAGGTATTCGAAAAGTCACATGCATGTCGCCCTCTTTACGTTATTACCTGATATTGCTTGGTCTCTTAACCCTGTCTTAACCAAGCCGCTGCTAGTTTCCGTTCTCACACTGCTCCGTCCTTGGGAGCGAATTCAAGCTAAGTGACGAAAACGTGTTATCTGATTGTGAGAAAGAAACATGTACAGAAAGTCTTTTTTAAGCAAAGCACAAACGTGGAAGCTTAACGAGAAATGATCTTGATTGAACTGATCTTATCTTCAAAGTCATCGGCATTGTATGAGCCATGATCGCGGGTGTAGTAATCACCTCGGAAGTTTTTATCGACATAAAAACGGACACGCCATCCGCGAGGGATAGAAAACGAGCTCATTTTGTCATCGAATTTGTACATACTGAGGTCGGAAATGTCATGGCTAAGCATCAGTGATGGACCTGTTTGGTGTCGATACTGATAAATCACGGCTGACGCATTATCACTCACATCACTATCACTACTGCCACGAAGAGAGGAGCCTTCGCATTTCGCATCAGACGTTTTACAAAAGATACTGCCTTCCCCATATTGCTTTTCACAACTGCTTCGTACGTTTTGTCTTGCCTCTGCTTCAGTTCGACCTGCTTGAGAAAATGTATCCATAAAAGGTTTTAGAGAGCAAACGTAAACAAAATCACCGCCATAGCTAAGCGACAGTAAAAACAGCAATGTTCCTAACATAAATCTCTTAACCAAAGTCATATTGATAATCCTAATTTAAGTCGATCAAATAATCGCAGAATGAATACCACAACTTTGTGTTTAGGTAATGAGAACGGAGCGTTATGGCTTGAAAATTAACCTTAAAATCACACAAGTGTATGTTGTTGCTGATTATTTCAACGATTGATTTACGGGAGTTTTAAAAAGGGACGAAGCCAACGAGCAAGTTCAATTGAGCGCGGGGCGTTAAAGTAAGCAACGTGGCTGATTTTGAGCTTGCTAAAGGGAGGTGGTAGGTGATCAATCGCTATCAAGCAAATAGATTTTATAAAGTTCGTGCTATGGCAGATCTGGTGCTAGAAACTGAGACCAAAGTTTTTGAGTACAACGGATTTGTTTATTTTAAAGCTCAATCGCCCTTATATGAGAGTGCTCTTTGTCGTGAGAAGAGTAAATGGTGATGCCTAAGTGGTAACGGCATTTAAGGAACTCATCATATAGAAGAATAAAGATGGAACTAAAAAATCTCACCGTCGCAATAGCGACCTTCTTTGCTAGTACGAATGCGCTTGCTTTAAGTGAGCCATCGCAGCAAGTCACAGAAATATATCAACATCACGCTCATCAACACGGTAATGATAGAGCGTTGCCAGATTATGCACCAACTAAGCTGCTTCCCCAGCAACCGAAACCGACCCTTCTTACCCTTTCTACTCGGTCTGCGGAGCAGGCAGCAAACGTTTGTGATGTAGAAGCTTTCACTTCGAACAGTAGCAACGATGTGCTCAACGCAATCAAAACCCAAGGAGCAAGTTGTGTTAATGCGCTTTTCTCAGCCGAGAGTCGAATACAAGAAGCTGCGTTCGAATCTGGGCACATGTACAACATTGCAAAGCACACGACCAATTTAGCGAAAGCCTACGCTGGGGGCGGCAGTGATGAGCTTGAAGCTTTGTTCCTGTATTTACGAGCAGGTTATTACGCTGAGTTTTACAACAGCAAGGTCTCGTTTCTTTCTTGGGTGACCCCTGCAGTAAAAGAAGCCGTCGATGCCTTCGTTAACAATGCGAACTTCTATGAGAACAGTGACTCCCATGGCAAGGTGCTCAGTGAAGTCATTATCACTATGGACAGTGCAGGTCTGCAGCATGCCTACCTACCACAGGTTACGCAGTGGCTCACTCGCTGGGATAGTCAATACGCTCAGAACTGGTACATGCGGAATGCAGTGAATGGCGTATTTACCATTTTGTTTGGTGGTCAGTGGAATGAGCAATTTGTGCAAGCCATTGGTAATCAGACTGAGCTTGTTAAAGCACTAGGGGACTTTGCGCTACGCTCGTCAGCTATCGGTGCTAGTGATGAGTTTATGGCAGCGAATGCTGGTCGTGAGTTAGGACGATTAACCAAATATTCCGGTAGTGCTTCCAGTACAGTGAAAAGCAAACTGACCGAGATCTTTGCTCAATACGAGATGTACGGTAGAGGCGATGTCATTTGGCTTGGCGCTGCCGATACGGTCTCTTATTACGCGGATTGTAGTGACTATGGAATTTGTAACTTTGAGTCCCAGTTGAAAGGTTTGGTGCTTTCTCAATCGTACACATGTAGTCCTACCATTCGTATTTTGTCGCAGAACATGACGCAAGATCAGCACGTCGCGGCTTGTTCGAAGATGGGGTACGAAGAGGGGTATTTCCACACTTCACTTGAGACAGGAAGACAGCCTGTTGCGGATGACTACAACACGCAGTTGCAGGTCAATATCTTTGATTCAAGCGATGATTACGGCAAATACGCTGGACCGATTTTTAACATCAGTACCAACAATGGGGGAATGTACCTTGAGGGCGATCCAGCAACGCCGGGGAACATCCCTAATTTTGTTGCTTATGAAGCGCCTTACGCCAACCCAGATCACTTTGTGTGGAACCTAGAGCACGAGTATGTTCATTACCTTGATGGACGATTTGACCTTTATGGTGGCTTCGGTCATCCAACTGAAAGAATCGTGTGGTGGAGTGAGGGCATTGCCGAATATGTGTCGAAGGAGAACGATAACCAAGCTGCGATAGACACCATCAAAGATGGGTCAACGTTTACGCTCAGCGAGATCTTTGAGACCAGTTATGATGGCTTTGATGTCGATAGAATTTATCGCTGGGGTTACTTGGCGGTTCGATTCATGTTTGAGCGACATAAAGACGACGTAAATCAAATGCTGATAGAAACTCGTCAGGGTAACTGGGCAAATTACAAAGCAACCATTAATCAGTGGGCAATCTTATACCAGAGCGAGTTTGAACAGTGGCAACAAGCTCTTGTTTCTGGTGATGCTCCTAATGCAGTCATAACCGCAAACAGTGAGGGTAAAGTCGGTGAAAGCATTACATTTAGCAGTGAAAACAGCACGGATGCAAACGGGAAGATCGTCAGCGTCTTGTGGGATTTCGGTGATGGCACGACCAGCACACAAACCCAGCCGTCGCACCAATATGGCAGTGAAGGGCAGTACACGATCAGCTTAACCGTGACTGATAATGATGGGCTAACCGCAAGCACGACACACAGTCTTACTATTACGGCGCAGGGCGGTTCTGATGCGCTACCACAAGATTGTGCAGTGCAAAGTAAAATCAGTGGTGGACGCTTAACTGTGGGACAAGCGGCGTGTTTGGCGACGCAACAAACCATTTGGTTGAGTATCCCAGCGGTCAATGAGCACACCAGCATGGCAATCACCACGGCAAATGGGATAGGCGACCTGAAAATTGAGTACAGCAATGATGGTTGGCCAAACGGTTCAAATCACCATGCGTGGTCAGACAATGCGGGTAATGCTGAGTGTATTACCTTGTCCAATCAGCGCAATTACTGGGGGTATGTTAAAGTCTCTGGTGAGTTTGAAAATGCCGCGATTGTAGTGGACTTTGATACCTCAGGTTGTCGTCAGTAAACATTGTTTCTGTTAATTAAGATCAACTGGTCCTAGTAACAACAGAAAATGAAACGCCCAGCACGAGTTTACATTGTGCTGGGCGTTTTTATTCATATTGAATATCGGTTAAGGCTTAGAAGTGCCCCAAGTACTGCCAATCAGCGTTGTTTGGGTTCGCCTCCGTTGGCCAAGGGAAGTACCAGTACTTGCCGTCAATGAGGCGGTAGTAATGGTAACCACCACGGAAGTGGTACACGTAAATATCGTTTATCGTTCCCGTGTTGTTGTTCTCGCCCCAAACTCCCATGCGATCTTGCTTGTGCCAGTTTAAGATTTCGGCTTCAAACTTAGCTAGGTCACTGTTGAGCTCAGCAATGTACTGTTCAATATCCGTATCGCTACCAATAAAGCGCCAATCAGCGTCAGAGGTGTTTTGAGCTGGCAGCGCACTGTTTACGCCCGGGCGTTTTTGCATAAAGTAGCGGCGCTCACCACTTTCATCGGTATCAATGAAAATAGCGTTCTCAGATTGTCCCCATGCCGTTGAACTCGCTTGTTCCCACGTTAGCAACTGCGGTTGATTGAAGTAGTTGGCAATGCGCTGTGCATTGTCGATGTTACTACGATCGACTTTCAGTGGGTTAAAACCAAACTGGACATGGTTTTCCGCTGAGCCTAGGTACTTCCAGCCTTCATTGTTTGCTTGATTGGTTGGGAAATCCGCCGCAGAGATATCACGCATTAGGAAGTAATCGCGAGTGCCAGTGACTGGGTTAGGGTGCACGTAAAGTGAACCAGCGCGGCGTTCAGCGCTTGTCTCACCATTGTTCAGCACACCCGCTCCGTAGTAGTCTGCTACGAACTTGTCGAAGTCAGCCACAAAGCCAAAGTCGATGCGGTTTAACGCTGCGTTGTCGGCAAACATGACTTGTTCATCAACGTATTGTTTGTAACCGTGCTCCTGACCAACAAAGATAGGACCAACAAGCTTATCGATCGCTGGGTTTTGATCAGGGATCAAGCTATCTAGCACTTGTTCACCATTCACGTCAGTACAACTTAAGGTGACACGAGTCGGTAGTGGCAGTTGCTCTAGGTTAAAGTGGAACTTATTGCTTTGTGAGTCGTTTAATCGGCTACTTGCAACCGCAATGTTCTGTACTGAGCCATCTTGGCGCTCCACAGTAACTGCACAGCTACGTTGAGAGATCATACTCGGTTGATGCATTCCACCTTGATGTCGTGCGTAACGCCAATCTGCTCCGTTGTTGTGTTTCACGCCGCTAAACTGTTGGCAATGGGAAGAGGTAAAGTAGCCCGCACCATCATGGCTCGTGCCAGATTTATCAAGCACGCAAAGTGGCACTTCACCAATTTCGGTGTTCGGCGTGTAAGTCACAGCACCTTCACCGTATTTAGACAGCAGTGAATAGTCATGATCTTGAGATATCATGCGCTCACGCTGACCATTGATGTTCCAGTACATATCTTCGCTGCTTTCACAACGCGCCATATCCGCACTGACTGTACCGACGAAGTTTGCAGTTTCGCCGTTGCTTGCCGTGTAGGTGAACTGACAAATACGAGCCTGCTGATTGTTGACCTTCATCGTCTGCCACAAATCTTGTTGAATTTGCTCGTCAGACAAAGAATACACCGCTTGCCAGCCTTCCGGATGATAAGTTACGTCTGGTGAAGAAGGCAGCTCAAACACGTTGCCGTAGTTGGAGTAAATCAGCGGGTAAACTTGGCTTGCAAGTTCGTTACGCGGATCGTAAATGCCTAACATGGTGACAACAGGCACGCCTGCTGCAGTAGGTACTGGCGTGTCGGTTTGTGCTTCTTCGTAACTTTGGCTTTCTTGATTCCAACGAACATAACCAGTCGAGCTGTTTAAATTGACGTTAAAGCCGTTATTGAGCCAAGTTTGTACACGGCGAGACTGAGAAGGATGCTCTAACGTGTAATGACTAATAGTGCCTAATAGTGCGGCTTCGCCACCGGCTTGAGCGTCACGCATAAAGCGGAATTCACCCGCAAATGGTGGCACCACTTCACCACCCACATCGTTTGTCGTGGCTTCACCGGTCCAGTGTAAGTTACCGATAAAGCGGCGATGCAGAGCATCCCAACCCCAACCAGATTCTAAATCGTGCGTAGAAGCATACCAAGGGTAGTGACCGAGACCATAGTTATGTCCCAGTTCGTGCGACCATTCGTTACCTGTTGTTGCCGTTAACGTCACTATGCCGCCACCACCACTGCCGCCATGGTCAATAACGCCGTTGGTGTACACGCCGCGGTTGGTGTGCGCAGTAATATGGTTGAAGCGTTTATTGTAAGCTTGCGAATAACCAGCACTATCGGTAATGCCGACATTCGCGTTATTCACACCTGTAGATACCAGTGCTTTACCAATGGCTTCACGCATGTCACCGCCGTGCCAACCACCTTCACCGTCTGAGCTTGTGGTGTAAACCTTACCGTTTGGCAGCGTCACTTTCGGGAAATAAGCGGCAGTGTAATCCGCCATCACCAGTTTAGATGCTGGGATTTTCTGGAAGTAATCGGCGCTGAGTTTTGCCATGTTTTTGATCATGGTGTTGCCATCACGCGGCGCCGTGAGCATACCCATGTCGATGTTTTGAATGATAAGCTCCGGCGCGCCGCCAAATACAAGTTCATTAGCAGCTAAATCGCCTTGTCGATCGGTGTTATCGGTTAAGCGCAGTGACAAGCCTGGCTTCATCCAATCCCATTGCAGCGGCAGTGACCACGCGTGATGGGAGAATACCACTTTAGAACGTCCATTATCTGGCTGATCAGAAGCCGCAAGCGCGCTTGGTGGCAGCATTGGAAGGCGAGTGATTACTGTGCCTTCAAAGCTCACTTCTACCCAAACTTGTTGAACGTTTTTGTCTTCTGGCGTGAATAAAAGCAGAGCTTCACGGTCGATCACCAAGTCAGGGAACAGGTTAACATCGTTTTGATTTGGGGCGGTGGTCGTATGGGTTTGAGCAAAATGGATAGAACCAGTCAAATCGCCATTCAAATGATTTACTAGCGGCAATTCATCTGCGTAACCAAGGCGTGCGGCACTTGTCGTGAACTCAATTTTTTGTGGCTCGATACAATCAATCGCATTGCACGAAGAAAGCTCCGCCGTGTACCGAGTGTCTGGTTTCAGGTTGCCAATGAACAAGCCAGAGTGAACGTTGTCATAACGAACAGGCTCTGAACCCGATTCGGTCAACGTCAAAACCACATTGTCATTCGCGTTTTGCGTAGCCCATTTTAGTTGAACACCTTGATCTGAAACGCTGGCTACGTTCAATGCATTGATGCTTGGCGCAGATAGGTCACCACAGTCAGAAGTCTCGATGTTTTGAATCATATCTGACTGCCAAATGTATTCGCCATTTGGACGCTTCGAGCCCCGGGCTGCAGGGATATATTCTACGTAACAGCCTGTGTCGTCTGGGTTCATCACGCCAAACTCTTTGTGCATCAGGTAGAAGCCACCGTTGTACATGATGAATTCCCATTCAGGACCGACGAAGTCCACCACGTTGCGGTAGGCTTGGTCTTGATCGCTGAATAAGAATGGGAAGTTAGGGTAGCCATCAAAGTTAACCCAGTATTCATAGCCTTGAAAATCAAGGTAGGTTTCGCCATCACGTTGGGACGTGCCTTGACCTTTGTCTGCTAACTGTTTGAGCATTTCTATGCGTTCAAAGGTTTGTTTACCAACTTCGACCAAGGTTAGGTCGTGGTTCGCGTTTGCGAAAGCGGCTGTACTTCCTAATAAGGATGAGATCAGCCAAGCGAGCGTGTTTTTCTTCATATTAGACTCTACTTTTGCCAATGGAATAGACATTAAACATGCCGCCAGAAGCTCGGCACTTAGGGGAGTTGCATCATCCATTTCAATATGAACGGATGATAAATTTGATTATCTGATGGGATTTGAGTTTTAAATAGGTGGGATAAATCGGACTTGTGACTCTGCTTCCAGCTCTGATTTGATCACGAAATCGAATTGATATCTTATGTCCAAATTCGTATTTATCTATCTATACAAAATAGGGTTCCTTATATAGTAATTTAATAAAATGCCTTTATTTTATAATAAGTTAGACTTTAAATGAAAAAAGCCAGCCCGAGGACTGGCAATCAAACTAAGTTATTTGAAATTAACAAGAGTTTGAAATGAAAATGAAATTAGAGATGAATAAAACGCTATTTTTCAACCATCTGGGTTGCACCTTGTAGCCAAGTTTTGTCATGCGCATCTAATGATGGGCTGAGCGCTTTGTAAACCTGCGTGTGATAGTGGTTTAACCAATCCACTTCGTCTTGGCTAAGTAAGGTGACATCGAGCATGCTGGTGGCAATTGGGGCGAGGGTAATGGTCTCAAAACCGTAAAATGTGCCAAATTCGTTTTGCTCGACTTCCACGACTTTCAAGATGTTCTCGATACGAACGCCGTATTCACCTTCGCGATACACGCCCGGCTCGTTGGTGATCACCATGCCTGGTTTCAGTTCCACTTCGCGATGGCTTTGCGAAAAGTTTTGCGGACCCTCATGAACATTTAAGCAAATGCCAACGCCATGTCCCGTGCCGCATTTATAATCGATGCCATGCTGCCACAACACACCGCGAGCCATGATGTCGAGATTGGCACCCGTAGAGCCTTTCATAAATCGAGTCTGAGTCAGTCGGATGACCGCTTTTAGCACTAAGGTGTAGTCTTTGCGCTGTTTAATGGTCGGTGACCCGAAATGGAAAGTACGGGTGATATCTGTAGTGCCGCCAAGGTACTGACCGCCAGAGTCGACAAGAAAGAAGTTGGTCTCGTTGATGACGGCATTGCTTTCTTCATCGGCAGCGTAGTGCATTTTGGCACCATGGGCAGCAAAGCCTGCGATGGTGCGAAAACTGTCGCTCACATAATGGCGAGTTTGACGGCGATAACTTTTTAACTGCGCCTCAGCAGACAATTCAGTAACAAGCCCACTTGGGACTTGGTCTTCTAGCCAACTCATGAACCGCACTACTGCCACACCATCGTCCTTCAATGACTGCTCGAGATTGGCTAGCTCGGTCGGGTTTTTGCTGGCTTTCATGTCGGTGACCGGGCAAGCCATTGGCTTTAGTGAAACGTTTTGCTCAATTGCACTGACCAATAAACTGTCGGTGTAGCTTGGGTTAAACGCGAGAGACAGCCCTTCACATTGCTGATTCAAATATTGGCTCACGTAGTCGTAATGACGAACGCTGACACTTTGCTCATTGAGCTGCTTTTCTATCTCAGCTGGTAATTTCGCTTTGTCGATAAATGCGGTAGCGCGCGTTTGTTCCACCACAAGATACGCTTCAGATACCGGGCAGTAAGGAGTATCTGCGCCGCGAATATTTAGCGTCCACATTACATCGTCTAACGTTGACACCAACAAACTGTCAACGCGGTTATCGCCAAGCCAAGAGCGAAGGTCTGCCAGCTTTTGCTTGGTCTCTATGCCTGCAAAGGCGACAGGGTGTTCAAAGATCTTTTCAGTTGGTCTGCTAGGGCGGTCATGCCAGATTGGTGTCAGTAAGTCGAGGTCGAGGATAATCTGGATGTTTTTAGGCTCAAGCGCTTGATTGAGTTCTTGGTAAAATGCATAGCTGATAGAGCGCCCATCTAACGCGATGGTACTATTGGCTTCTAACGTGCTGGCTAACCATTTGGGAATACTTGGCGTCTCTGGTTGACGCGCTTTAAATAGGTTGAGTCCAGTACCATGAAGTTGTTCTTCAGCTTGAATGTAGTAACGACCGTCGGTCCATAATCCACCGCCATGAGTAGTGATAACAACATTGCCTGCCGAGCCGGTAAAACCAGAAATCCATGTTCTACCTGCCCAATGATCCGCAGAGTATTCACTATTGTGAGGATCGTTATTCGTTACGATATAAGCTGCAACGTGATAAGTTGCCATCGCATCTCGCAGCGATGAAAGACGTTGATTTACCGAGTTTGTTGTATTCATGAAAGACTTCCTGAAATCATGTTTGAACAATAGATATGATGTTGCTCAGAGCCGATTTTTGCAGGGCTTTGCTGCCCGCAGAGTTGGGTTGCTTCTGGGCATCGGGTTCGAAAGACGCAACCGCTCGGAGGGCTGAGCGGGGAAGGGAGATCTCCGGGCAGCAATTGGATCTCGCGGTTGCGTGCTAATTGAGGATTAGCGATTGGCACAGCAGAAAGCAGCGCTTTGGTATAAGGGTGCTGCGCATCATCAAATACTTGGTCGTAACGTCCGACTTCCATCGGCTTACCCAGATACATCACCATTACGCGATCACTAATATGACGTACCACGCTGAGATCGTGAGCAATCATTACCAGCGTCAGTCCCATTTCTTGTTTGAGGTCATCGAGTAGATTGATCACTTGCGCCTGAATGGACACATCAAGTGCGCTCACGGGTTCATCACACACCACCAAGTCGGGGTTAAGAATCAACGCTCGTGCGATGCCGACACGTTGACACTGACCACCAGAAAACTCATGCGGATAGCGGTTACGTTGGCTTGCGAGTAGTCCTACTTTGTCCATCATGGCGATGACTCGTTTTTCGACTTCGGCGCGTTTGAGCCTTGGTTCGTGCGTTAGTAGTGGTTCGGCAATGCATTCTGAAATGGTTAAGCGTGGGTTTAAGCTAGCTGACGGGTCTTGAAATATCATCTGGAATTCGCGACGACGAAGGGCGAGTGCGTTTTTGCCAAAGCCACGCATATCCTCACCTTTCCATGTCAGGGCGCCGTGTGTCGGTTCAACCAAACGAAGTAGGGCGCGCGCCAATGTGGATTTGCCGCAGCCGGATTCGCCGACAATGCCAAGGGTTTCGCCTCGGTACACATCTAAGTCAATGCCATTCACCGCTTTGACGATCTTTCTTCGACTAGGAATGATATGGCGCGATACTGGAAAGTGGACTTTCAGGTCGCGGGCAGACAATAACACTTCTTGCTGGGTCATAACGTTTCCTTAAGCCGATTGATGAATAAGAGAAATACTGCCTTGCGCTTTTACATGACAGGCGATGGATTGGCGTCCGTTAAGGGGCGCGAACCGAGGTGTTTGTGTTTGGCAACGTGGTTCACGATAGTCACAGCGTTCTCTAAACGGGCAGCCCTTGTGATTGATCAGGGCGCTCGGTGGGTTACCGGCAATGGTTGGCAAACGAGGCATGTCTTCGGTAATCGATGGGATCGCCTTTAGAAGCCCTCGAGTATACGGGTGAGCTGGCTGGGTGAATAACGTGTCCGTATCTGCTTGTTCCATTTTCTGTCCGCCGTACATGACTAAAACTCGGTCACACATTTCAGCGACCACGCCCATATCGTGAGTGATGAGCAAGATGGCGGTGTTGAACTCTTGTTGTAACTCACGCAATAGCGTCAGGATTTGCGCTTGTACTGTTACGTCGAGTGCGGTTGTGGGCTCATCGGCAATAAGTAACTCAGGTTTACATAGCAACGCCATAGCAATCATTACACGTTGGCGCATGCCGCCAGAAAGCTCATGTGGATATTGGTTCATGCGCGTTTCCGGAGAAGGGATACGCACTGCATCCAGCATCTGAATGGATTCTGCAATGGCTTGTTTTCGGCTCATTCCTTTGTGCACCATCAGCACTTCACTGAGCTGTTTGCCAATCTTCATAAATGGATTAAGAGAGGTCATCGGATCTTGAAAGATCATGCCGATTTTCTCTGCGCGAATGCGGTTGAGTTGCTTCTTCGACATCGCGAGTAAGTTCTCGCCATGAAAACGCGCTTCGCCCGAGACGTTCCCGTTATCAGCCGTTAGCCCCATTAGCGCAAATACCGATTGGCTTTTGCCTGAGCCGGACTCGCCAACGACGCCTAGCGTTTCTCCCGCTTGAATTGTGTAGGAGAGGTTGCTGACCGCTTGCACTTGTCCGTCTGGCGTATCGAAGCGCACGTTCATGTTTTCAATTGATAGCATGGGAAGTCCTTATCGATCTTTCGGGTCAAGGGCGTCGCGTAAACCATCGCCGATGAAGTTAAAACAAAACAGGGTTGCGACCAAAAACAGCGATGGGAAAAGTAGCATCCACAATGCCACATCGATGGTTTTTGCGCCTTCTGAAATCAAGATTCCCCAACTGGTGTCTGGCGGTTGAACACCTAAGCCTAAGAAACTCAAGAAGGATTCAAACATGATGAAGCCGGGCACCATTAAGGACGAATAAACCATCACGATCCCAAGCACGTTTGGCAGTACATGACGACGCACAATGGTGAATTTAGATACGCCGATGGAGTGTGCTGCTTCAATAAATTCGCGCTTTTTGATGCCGAAGGTTACGCCCCGTACCACTCGGGCAATACCCAGCCATGACACCATGCCAATCACGATAAAGATCAGATAGATGTTGTTGCCAAATAAGGTCACAAACAGGATGACCATGAACATAAATGGCACTGAGTCGAGCACTTCGATGATGCGCATCATTACGCTGTCTACCACACCACCAAGATAGCCAGAAATACTGCCCCAAATAGTGCCAATCACAACGGCAACCAAGGCACCAACAAAGCCAACCAAAATCGACAGGCGACCACCTTGCATCGTGCGGGCAAACAGGTCTTGTCCTAGGTCGTCGGTACCAAAATAGTGCCCGCTGCTCAAAGAGGGCTTCCCCAACTCGTAAGGGTCAGCGAGGATGTTCCAATCAATCTCATCATGCCCAAAGGCAGCAAGTGAAGGACCAAAGGTGATACACAAGATGATGAACGCGAGCACGTAAACAGAGGTCATTGCCGCGCGATTTCTGCGAAAGCGAGTCCACGCGTCTTGCCATAGACTTCGACCTTCTACAGCTTCGATATTATCAACAACTCGGTCTTGTAAGGATTGAGTATCCAGCTTTTTAATCGATAACATGCTCGGCTCCTAAACTCGGATACGCGGGTCGATAACGGTGTAGAGTAAGTCGACCACAAGGTTGAAAAAGATCGTCAGTGAAGCAACGATGAGAGTAATACCCATGACTAAGCCGTAATCGCGATTCAGTGCGCCGGAGACAAAGTGTTGACCCATACCGCCAGTACCAAAAAAGATATCGATGATGACCGAGCCTGTGACAACCGAGACAAAAGCTGGACCCAGCATGGCGACGACGGGGATCAATGACGGTCGCAGTGCATGGTGGAACAAGATGTATGCAGTCGATAACCCTTTGGCTTTTGCAGTGCGAATATAAGGTTGATTCAGTGTTTCAATCATGGCGCCGCGCATAACACGAGCAATACTGGCGATAGAGCCAATCGCAAGGCTTAGCACTGGTAGTACGAGAAAAGCGAGCTGTCCTCCTTCCCAACCACCGGCAGGTAGCCAATCTAAATGAATCGCAAATATCGTCACCAATACTGGCGCGAGGACGAAAGCAGGCACAACAACACCCGTCATGGAAAGGGTCATCAACCCGTAATCTAAGCGGCTATTGCGCTTTAACGCAGCAATGGTGCCGAGCAACATGCCGAGTGGCACTGAGATACAAAAAGAAAGAACGCCGAGCAGGGCAGAGACCGGCCAAGATTGAGCGACCAACTGAGTCACCGTAAAGTCTTGATAGACAAAACTTGGTCCTAAATCGCCTTGAGCGAAGTTGGTAATATAAATCCAGAACTGAACCAAAAATGGTTCGTCGAGGTGAAATTTGGCTTCGATGTTAGCGCGAACCACCTCCGGCATAGGACGCTCCATGTCAAACGGTCCACCGGGTGCGATATGCATCAACCAAAAAGAGACCAAAGCGATAAACAACAACGTCGGAATCGCGATGGCTAATCGTCTGAGAATGTACCAAATCATGATCCATCATCCTTTGGTCATTCGACGTTACATGTCGTCACGTCGAGAAAGAGAAAAAAATTGGCCTGAGCTCATCACCGAGAGAAGAGAAGTTCGACACGATATGCCATGTACTCGCAATGTCAGTGCGTGTTACCGAGCCGACTCAGGCCAAAAGCATGCCATTAGTGGACTTTCACATAGACATTCTTGCGGTAGTACGAGGACTCGGGGTTAGTACGCTCGTAGCCACCAACATAAGGCTTGATCAAATATTGATCGTTGCCTGGACGGTAAACCGGGATAATCGCCATATCTTCAATCAGCATGCTTTCTGCTTGTAGATACAGCTTTGAGGGATCATTCATGGTTTTAGAACGCGACATCAACTCATCATATTTGGGGTTGTTGTAGCGTGAATCGTTATACTCGCCATTGGAGACGAAGATATCGAGCCATGTTGAAGCTTCGTTGTAGTCTGCAGTCCAGCCGCCACGAGTGATTTCAGTTGGCTCTTTTAATGCGTAGAACACTTTAGGCTCGAGTTGTTTAATGGTGATTTGCGCGCCTAAGCGGCTTTTCCACATGCCTGCCATTGCTGTTGCCATTTTCACGTCTTTAGAAAAGGTAGGAACAGTGAAAGTGAGTTTGAGTGGATTCGCTTTGTTATAACCAGCTTGTGCCAATAAGCGTTTGGCTTTGTCGATACGCTGATTTGTTGTCCATGTCGCGTATTCTGGGGTGTGTGATTGAAAGCCATCGGTTTGTGGCGGCACCAAGGTAAACATTGGGATACCACCGTTTCTTAAAATTGCGTCGGTTAAGATCTTGCGATCAATGGCATAGGATAGGGCTTGTCGAACACGCAGGTCTTTGGTTGGACCCTGCTGGGTGTTGAGGTAATAAAACGTCGAGCCAAGTGACGCACTGGTGTCTGCGACTTCTTGTGGCAGCTTGGTGATCAGCTTTTTCTTTTGCGCAGAAGGAATCGACATCACTTGGTCTATTTCCCCCGCTAAATAGCGATTGAGCACAACATTGGCATCACCAATCGGCAGCCACGTGATTTTATCCAACACGACGTTGCTTGCGTCCCAATAATATGGATTTTTCACCATCACCATTTTTTCGTTTACCTTCCACTCAGAAACGGTAAACGCGCCATTAGTAACAATGTGTTTTGGTTGCGTCCAGTTGCTGCCGTATTTTTCAACCATGGCTTGATGCACCGGAGCAAGAACCGGATGACTAAGCAGCTTGATAAAAAATGGAATTGGCTTTTCAAGCGTCACTTGGAAGGTTTTTTCGTCCAGTGCTTTTACGCCAAGTGTTTGCGGTGTTGCTTCGCCTTTCATAATCGCTTGTGAGTTTTGGATGTTTGGAATCGCGGCAAACCAAGCGTAAGGGGAAGCCGTATTGGGGTCGAGTAGGCGCTGCCAACTGTAGACAAAGTCTTGTGCAGTGACATTGTCACCATTCGACCATTTTGCATCACGAAGCTGAAAGGTGTAGACCGTATTGTTGTCGTTCACCGACCAAGATTTCGCAACGCCGGGAATGGTTTTTCCTTGTTTGTCTTGAATGGTTAACCCTTCGAACAAGTCTCGACCAAGGTTAAATGCGGGCTCAGCTGCTTGCTTCGCCGGATCGATAGACGTCACTTCTGCACCGTTATTAAGCGTGATCTCTTGTGCTTCGGCGAGTGTCACGCCCGATGGGTACGGCACGGCGTAAGTCGGAGCGGCAAACATTGGGCTCATGATAGATGCCAACAAAAGTAGCTTGGGTAGTTTCATCCTTTCCTCACTCGATTCATCCTTGAAGGTGAGTTGAATGTATATTGTATAAATTGTTCAGACAATCGAGTTTTAACATACCTGTAACAGGGTGTTGAAAGCTGAGCTTTTTGGTCTCAAAAAGTGAGCCAATAGAATTTCAATCCATGAATTTATACCGACTTGGCACAGTCAGATTATCTGCCAAGAAGGCAGGGCAAAGAGAGAGTGAAGAGAATAAAGCGGATAGAAACGAAAAATCCCCTTCATGCTCGAAGCAAGAAGGGGATCAGCATTAGCGTTTCAAATTCAGCGTAAGTTGCGCTTTATTGTCTAGATTATTTCACTAGGAAGTGCTTAACGAATTCCGTGATTTTCACCATGTCGTCAACGGCAATGAATTCTTCAGTGGTGTGTACTTTTGCCATACCAGTAGAAAGGTTTACCGTTGTTAGACCCTTCTTGTTGAAGTTGTTTGCGTCGCTACCGCCACCAGTGCCTTTTGTGAATGCATTGATGCCCATGTCAGCGAATGCCGCTTTGATTGCTGATACGTGAGCATTGTCTTCTTCGATAACAAAAGCGTCGTACGCGCGGCTTGATTCGATTTCAACTCCTGCGCCGTGTTTTTCACATACTGACTCAAAGGTAGAGATCATGTGGTTCACTTGCGCTTCTAGCTTCTCACCGTTTAGAGAGCGTGCTTCAGCAACGATCTTCAGTTCTGGCATCACGATGTTTGTCGCTTGACCGCCGTTTACCATACCGATGTTTGCTGTGGTTTCTTCGTCGATACGAAGCAGTTTCATCTGGTTGATTGCATCTGCCGCTACCATGATTGCGCTGATGCCTTCTTCAGGTGCTAGACCCGCGTGTGCAGGGCGGCCTTTGATTGTCGCAACGATTTTTTGCTGACCAGGTGCCGCAGTCACGATGGTGCCGATAGGACCGCCTGTATCCAGTACGATCGCTTCGTTAGACGTTACGTGCGTCATGTCGAAGTACTCAGAGCCGAACAAACCGCCTTCTTCATGCACAGTGAAAGCAAGCTCTAGCGTTTTGTGCTCTAGGTTTTCAGCTTGGATGCAGCGAACCGCTTCCATGATCGCTGCGATGCCTGATTTGTCATCACCACCAAGGATCGTATTGCCTTTAGAGCGAATAATGCCATCTTCGATGATCGGCTCAATGCCGATACCTGGCGTTACTGTATCCATGTGGCAGCTCATTAGGATAGAGCCTTCTTTCTTGCCTTCTAGACGTGCGTACACGTTGAAGCCGTTAGAAATGTGTTCTGGTACTGGTAGTTTGTGAACCGTAAAGCCTAGTTCGCCCAGTTGCTCAGCCAGAGTTTCTGCAATTTGTTTTTCATTCATAGATTCGCTGTCGATGCGAACCAGTTGGCAGAAATGTTCAACTAGACGTTCTTGATTAATTTGTGTCATTTGGATGTCTCTTTCTTTCTTGGTCGAGATCGCAGCGGTATAGAGTGCGAGCCCGAAAGGGAACAGAACACCTCTTATTACACAGCTAATCCGAGTGAAAGCTGTCTTGAATCAAAAAACGCCTCTGCCTGACATTATTCTGACCTGCTAATTACCGGATCTGATGCGGCGGTCACGAAAGTACACAATGAATGTAGAAATATGCGAAAGCGAGTTAAAAGCGAGTTTACTTAGTCAATCAATGTTTAGACCCACTAAGCCTTCAAATCGCCGCCGCGTCTACAAACCAAGTCATTCTCGCTGAACCAAGCATTTCGAGGTTACTTGGGTATCGTATGAGCTTTTGACGAATTTAGTGAGAGATGGAAAGTCTATGATTCAACAGAATTAACGCTGCATTTATGTACAGAGTCGAGCTATTTTTGTAACTGATGAAAAGTTACCAATATATCTGTAGAGTGGATTGTAATTTACCGTCTATTTATTGAAGCAATATCACAAATGTGGATTAATACAATCTCTGTTTATTCATGTCCTCTCGCACTGCCTTTCTGGATAGACCGAACTCTGCAAAGGGTTCGGTCGCTTTAATTAGAATTCTATTAACGGATTATTCTTGATAACTAAAAAACAAAAACAAGAAAGCCGGGCAGGGTGCTCGGCTTTTTTGATGGTTCTTTTCTATTTGTCACTGTGAAGAGTCAATAGGGTTAATCCGATCAGCCATTCAATAGTGCGTTGACTGTCTTTGCTTAGCTTAAAAGAGGTAACCGCTTCTACCTGACTTTGGAAGTCACAGAGATAAGGTGTGTGATGTTCACAAACTGTCATCAAGAATGCCAAACGCCAAATCGCCATGAACTCGGCGTCTTCTAAGCGAGTTTTCCAACTTTGGATAAAAGTGACTTCGTTGTTAGAGAGGTCGAGTTTATCCATCATCATCTTAAGTAGTCTACCTTGCAGGGCGCGCGGGATGTCGGCTTTCTTTGCAAAGTGGTGGCTTATCCCCGTCCTCGATATACCTGTTTGTTCACTCAACGTTGTGTAAGACATTTTCTCGTAACCAAGCGTGATCAACTGCTCTGTTGCCACATCGAGAATGGTGTTGATGGTGATCTGGGTATCTTCGTGTGTTCGGCGTGCCATAACTATTGCCAGTATTGTGATTAAAAAATCATACTAACACTTATCGTCTACCATTCCATATAAACAAACTAATATTGACGTTGTTTGCGTGATAAATGCGCGTTACTGCCCATAAATTTAGCTATGGTAACAAACTATTTACATTTGGATGGAGTGTGTAAATTGATGAGAGATATGATAATGCATTGATATAACATGCTTTCCTTATGGTTGCCGTAAACGTTTGCGATGTTTAAATTTACTGTAACATAAATTTTACAATCAATAGCTAAAACTGCGTAAAGTCAGATTTCCATTCGTGTATTCCAATTTTTCTCCTCCTGCGCCAAGTTAGAAATATCGAACGAGAACGCATGTTCAAACACAACAATGACATAAGGAGAAAGTCATGGTGGACACCTACAACCCATTAGGCACGGATGGATTCGAATTTGTGGAATACACAGCGGCGGATAGCGAAGGTATTGAACAACTGAAAGCGCTGTTTGTTTCGTTGGGTTTTGCAGAGATCGCAAAACACCGTTCTAAAGAGGCTTGGCTGTACCGACAAGGTGACATCAGCTTTATCGTTAATGCTCAGCCGCACAGCCAGGCAGAAGGCTTCGCTAAAGTTCATGGCCCTTCAGTTTGTGGCATGGCTTTTCGTGTGAAAGACGCGAACGTAGCACTCAAGCAGGCGCTGGATAACGGCGGTGAAGAGTACAAAACAGAAATCGGTCCGATGGAGCTGAGCATTCCAGCAATTTACGGCATTGGTGAAAGCCTTCTGTACTTCGTGGATCGTTACGGTAAACAGAGCATTTACGATGTCGACTTCCGTTTCTATGACGATGCAGATGAGCGCCTAGCGAAAGCTGATGTTGGTATGTACGAAATCGACCATCTGACTCATAACGTGAAGCAAGGCAACATGGATGTGTGGTCTGGATTCTACGAGCGCATTGGTAACTTCCGCGAGATTCGTTACTTTGACATTGAAGGTAAGTTGACAGGGCTTGTTAGCCGCGCAATGACTGCTCCGTGTGGCAAGATCCGCATTCCAATCAATGAGTCTTCTGACGACAAATCCCAGATTGAAGAGTTCATCCGTGAATACAACGGTGAAGGTATTCAGCACATCGCGATGACCACCGATGACATCTACCAAACCGTTCAAACACTGCGTGATCGCGGAATGGACTTTATGCCAACACCAGATACGTACTACGAGAAAGTCGACGAGCGCGTAAAAGGACACGGGGAAGACGTCAGCAAACTGCGCGATCTACAAGTTCTTATTGATGGCGCGCCAACCAAAGACGGCATCTTGCTGCAAATCTTCACCCAGACCGTTATTGGTCCAGTGTTCTTTGAAATCATCCAGCGTAAAGGCAACGAGGGCTTTGGCGAAGGTAACTTCAAAGCCTTGTTTGAATCAATTGAAGAAGACCAAATCCGCCGAGGAGTACTAAGCGATGCATAAATGGATCACATTCCCTCATCGGGAGGGAGTGTGCTCCAAGCAAGCACATGCTGATTTCCCGGAAGAGGCAATTTACGAACGTGAAGCAGGTCGAAGTGGGTTCTTCGGTCCTGCGGCACACTTTCATCATCAACACGCACCGACAGGTTGGTCGGAGTGGGAAGGCGATTTACGCCCGCGAGCTTTCGATTTCAACCTAGTCGAAACGGCGAGTCAGATTTCGCCTTGGGCAGTGCCGCATCTTCTACACAACGCCAACTGTAAGATCCGTGTATGGCGTATGGATGAGAAGATGGACTTCTTGGTGCGTAACGCCGATGGCGATGAGCTGTTGTTCATCCATCAAGGCACGGCAGATCTTTATTGCGACTATGGTCACCTCAAAGTGAGCGAAGGTGATTACGTAATGATTCCACGCTCAACCAGTTGGCGATTAGAACCAAGTGAGCCAATGTTTGTTCTGATGATTGAAAACACCGATGCCGCTTATTCTTTGCCAGAAAAAGGCATGGTGGGTAATCATGCTGTATTTGACCCGGCAGTTCTGGAAACGCCGTCAATTAATGACGAATTCCGCGCGCAATACTCAGAAGAGCAAACCCAAGTTCATGTGAAGCGCCATGACAAAGTCAGTGTGATTACTTACCCATTCAACCCGCTTGATGCGATTGGTTGGCACGGTGACTTGGCAGTGGTGAAAGTGAACTGGCGTGATATTCGACCTTTGATGTCGCATCGCTATCACTTACCACCTTCTGCCCACACGACATTTGTTGGTGCTGGATTTGTGGTGTGTACGTTTGTGCCACGTCCAATCGAGAGTGACCCAGGCGCACTGAAGGTGCCGTTCTATCATAACAATGACGATTATGACGAAGTCTTGTTCTACCACGCAGGGGATTTCTTCAGCCGTGACAACATAGAAGCAGGTATGGTGACTTTCCATCCGGCAGGCTTTACTCATGGCCCTCATCCGAAAGCGTTCAAAGCGGGTCAGGAATATAAGAAGAAGTTTACCGATGAAGTGGCAGTGATGATTGATACACGCCATGCGCTCGAGTTCTCTGATGAGCTCGATAAGGTTGAAAACAAAGAATACGTCTATAGCTGGCAAGAGAAGTAAGGGGCAAGGATGAAATTAGCAACCAAGAAAAATGGCACTCGCGATGGTCTGTTGATGGTCGTGAGCAAAGACCTGACACAATGTGTTCCGGCAACTGAAATTTTCCACGCGATGCATCTCGCGCCAACCATGCAAGTGGCATTGGATAACTGGGATAAAGTCGCTCCACAACTGGAAGAGCTTTATAACGCGCTAAACAATGGTTCGGTTTCAGGAAGTGAAGAGTTTGAATCCCACTATCTAGAGTCACCATTGCCTCGCGCCTATCAATGGGCGGATGGCAGTGCTTACGTCAATCACGTCGAATTAGTGCGTAAAGCGCGTGGTGCGGAAATGCCAGAAAGCTTTTGGACCGATCCTTTGATGTATCAAGGTGGTTCTGACGCATTTATTGGTCCTTGCGACAAGATCGAATTTGCCAGCGACGAGTGGGGCATTGACTTCGAAGGTGAAGTTGCCGTGATCACCGGTGACGTGCCGATGGGAGCAAGCATTGCAGAAGCACAAGATTCAATTCGTCTTATCATGCTAGTTAACGATGTATCGTTGCGTGGTATGATTCCGGCAGAGCTGGCAAAAGGTTTTGGCTTCTTCCAATCAAAACCGTCTTCAGCGTTTTCTCCTGTTGCAGTAACGCCAGATGAGCTGGGTGAAGCATGGTATGAGAACAAAGTGCACCTGCCGCTTGTTTCAACCTACAACAATGCCCCATTTGGTTGCCCGAATGCAGGCATAGATATGACGTTTGATTTCGCTGACTTGATTGTCCATGCCAGCAAAACACGTCCACTTTCTGCAGGTGCAATCATTGGCTCGGGTACAGTATCGAACAAACAAGGCACGGAGCACGGCACCTCTATCGAAGAGGGTGGCGTAGGCTACTCATGTATTGCAGAAGTGCGCATGATTGAAACCATTCGTGATGGCAAACCGTCGACGAGCTTTATGTCGTTTGGTGACTCAATCAAGCTAGAGATGTTTGACGCAGATGGCAACTCGATCTTTGGTGCGATTGATCAGCAAGTCAGCCAATACCTAAAACACTGAGAGTGAGAGGTAAGGGAAGTATGAGCGATAACATCACCCTCTATGGCTATTGGCGGTCTTCTGCGGCTTATCGAGTTCGCATTTGTTTAAACTTAAAAGCCTTGAGTTACGAGTCTAAATCGGTCCACTTGGTTCGTAATGGCGGCGAGCAGCATAGCGCGGAGTACCATGAGTTAAACGCCTCTGAGCTTGTGCCAGTGCTGGTGGATGGTGATATCCAACTCAACCAATCTCTTGCCATCATTCAGTACCTTGATGAGCAATATCCGCAAGTTCGAGTGGTTCCAGAACCATCGCCACTTCGTTACCAAGCTTTGGCTATGGCTCAGGATATCGCGATGGAGATCCACCCACTCAATAACTTGCGCGTGTTGCAGTACCTAGAAGGGCAGCTGTCGTGTGATCAAGAGACGAAAGTTGAGTGGATTCATCATTGGGTTAACCAAGGCTTTATGGCATTAGAAGAGAAGCTAAGCCAGCATCGACAACAACATGGAAACTGTATCTACAGTGTGACTGACTCTCCCTCTGTTGTTGATATTTGCTTAGTGCCTCAAGTGTACAATGCATTACGTTTTGGGGTGGATATGACTCCTTATCCGGTAATTAGCTCGATTGTAGAAGCATGTAATCAACTGCCAGCGTTTATTGATGCCATGCCAGAAAACCAACCCGACACAAACAGCTAGTACTTTCTCTATATTTTAACGAATAACAAACGGGCTCTTGACGGAGCCCGTTTTTGTTCTTGTTTGATTAACGTAAATCGTGCTCAAAAGCTTTGCGGCTGTTATTATCACTCCGCAAAATTTACCGGTTTTGTTGCTCTGGTTAGAATTTCCATTTAGGCTTTGAGCAACTAGTTGTTTTGGGCGCACTTTATCTATGACCAACATCTTTATCATTGTTGTTCTTCTTGTTGTTTTCTTCTTTATCATTCAAAAGTACGTGATCAAAAACGATGACACGCGAGACTTCCCATACCGTTCGAAAGGTCCACTATTAAAAGGGCAGGAAGGGGCGTTTTTTAATGCCTTGAGAGCGGCGGTTGGTGATCACGCAGTGGTGTTTGCCAAAGTAAACATGGCAACGCTGATTGCACCAAAAGAAGTCAAAAATAAGAAGCAGTTCTTCATTGCCAGTAACCGAATTTCACGTAGCTACTTTGATTACGTTATCTGCGATCCTAGAACGCTTGAACCTCGTGTAATTATTGAGCTTGATAATGGTCAGCAATTGCATAAAGGCAAAGTCGAGCGCCAAAAACTGCTGATGCACGTGTGTAAATCGGCGAACCTTCCTTTGATTGGTGCATCGGTAAAACACAGTTACCAAGTGGGGCGTTTACGTCGTTTATTGGCAGCACACATTGATCTGATTGAGCCGGACAAAGAAATCCGCTTTTGCAAAAAGTGTGGCAGTCCGATGATCATCAGAACCGCGAGCCAAGGCGAGTTTAAAGGTCGACGCTTCTTTACTTGTAGTCGCCAACCAAACTGTACCTACACAGAAAACTACAATGTGGTGTTTGATACCGAAGACGAATAAGCATTTTGTTCCCTAGATAGTGAAATAGAGAGAGGCTTCAACTGGATTAGTTGAAGCCTTTTTTGTTTTACCGTTGAACAAAGAAGAGCACTTCGCAGCATCCATTCTGGTAGCTCCTATACTTTGATAAAGAAAGAAGAATAGGGAAGCGTTATGCGATATGGATGGATTCTTTCAGCACTACTGCTCACGTTCAGTAGCCATGCACAGCAGTCACTCAAACCACTTGAATGCCAATTAACAGATACACCTCAGGATCACTTCTTGTTTTATCGTGAACAGATGGTTTACCACAGTGAGCAGTTTGCGATTTTTCAAAATTTCAAAGGGCGAGTCAGTACTCAAGTGGATCTCAAAACGGGCAAGTTGATACGTACGACGTTTATTGGTGAACCATTTGAGCCTAAATACCAAATTTTGTTTGGTGATTGTCCAAACGTATCGCAAGTTTTGCAAATTTGGATGCTCAGTGAAGTGCCTTACGACAATTAGGTCAAACAACAAAAGTTAAGTAGATCACACTTTTAACACCGTTCAGGTCGAGCCTTGACGATAAAATCATCTGAAAACGGGTGTTGAGTTTAGATTTTCGCCAAACGATTCAAAGTTAGTGAATTTATGCTTGCACCCCCAATGGGATATAGCTAATATCCTTCTCGTTCTTAAGGAATGGGTCCGTAGCTCAGTTGGTTAGAGTACTACCTTGACATGGTAGGGGTCGGCGATTCGAGTTCGCCCGGACCCACCACTCCTTAAAGCCATACTAAAACCAAAGTATGCCGAACATAAAATTTGGGTCCGTAGCTCAGTTGGTTAGAGTACTACCTTGACATGGTAGGGGTCGGCGATTCGAGTTCGCCCGGACCCACCAAATTTAAAGAAGCGCCCACCTTTTTAGGTGGGCTTTTCTTTACCTGAAATTTGTCAAATCGCGCTAATTTCCCTCTAAGGCACAGCTCTCCGCTATTCGATGTTCAGGTACGTGATTCATCGAGTGTCCTGACGTACGCAACTTTCACATGCCATCCCGCCTTTTATCCAAACAACAAAACGAGCAATAGAACGATTGAACTTAGGATGAGTAGTATTCGCCAAATTGGCTTGGTTTCAGAAACGTCTGAACCGTTGTGATGACACATGCCCATAAGAAATCCCCTTTCTCATTACCTGATAAAGAAAGGCTAGGGCTTCACCCAAGGTAAAGGTCAAGCGGAGGTGAACGGTTTACCTCCACAATCGCTCAAGCTTATTTTGCGGTAATTGGAATATTCAATAATAAATCTGGAAATTATCAATTATTTCAATGTTATAAGGGTAGTAAACCGTTATTTCTCAAGTTTGAATGGATACAGTTTTTTAATGTTGATTCGCAACGTGTGGCATTTTTGAGTAGTTTTGAATGATATACCCAAGTAACCTCGAGATGCTTGGGTCAGCGAGAATGACTTGGTTTGTAGACGCGGCGGCGATTTGAAGGCTTAGTGGGTCTAAATCAAGAATCGGCAACAAAGTATACAAACAAAGGCCCTTACTATTTGCAAAGAGGGCCGGAGCGTGTCATTGACCCGATTGCTACGTCAAACAACTTGGAAAGAGCGTGCTATTCCGCTTCGTTGTTTTCCTTGCACTCGAATCAATGACAACGCTCTGAATCCAGCATCTTGAAGTCACTTGGGTATATGTTCAATATAGAGATCATTATGAAGTTAATTCCCTATAATAGGTTTCAAATCGATACGTTCTTGTCTGCACCTGAAGTTTTAAAGCGAATACAAGAAAACACATCAGAACGAGCTTTTTTCAAGCCTAGTTCCTCTTCAGCATTTTGTGGAAAGGTAGACGAAACGGGCTTCGATCTTGTGGGAAACATTCGTTACAGAAATTCATTTTTACCTGTCATGAAGGGAAAGGTAGAGGCGAATAAAGATGGTACTCGGGTGAGCGTCTCCATGCGGTTAAACTTGTTTGTGATGGGTTTTATGCTGTTCTGGCTTGCCGTTACCGGAGGTGCCGGTATTTACATTCTTCTGAGTGTTGATACTTTTAGCTTACCTTTGCTCATACCACTCGGTATGTTTTTGTTTGGAATCGCGTTGACTTGTGGTGGTTTTTGGTTTGAAGCACTAAGACAAGAACGTAAGCTGAGACAGATTATTTCTACCTGGCAATAGAGGTTTGAAGCGTATCTCGCAGCTAGGCTTGATTGAATGCACTATCAAGCCTAGATATCTCTTATTCTCGGGTTTTCCCGGTGCTATTTTTCAGGGCTTTAGCGAGAAGTTTATTCGACTTCGACTATAAAAACTTTTCCAAATTTTTTGAGTTGTTCGAGTTCCCAAGGTGGCTGTTTAACAAAAACGTTTTTCACTCCAAGTTTCGAATAATCGTTTGGGTTATAGGTCCAACCGGAGTAATCCGAATCGGAAAAACTATCGTAGCGGGGAGATTGACCAAGGGTTGTTATTTCTTGTTTTACTTTGATTTTTTTGAAGAACGAATCTTCTTTTTCCTTAGTTTTGCCAATATACGTTTGCATTTCATGTAAGACTTTTTGAATTTCTTCTTCCCTTTGTCTTTTGGGTAAGCCCTTAAATGAAGCCTCAATATCTGAGGTATCAAACTCCTGACTGCTTAAGCCTCCGTGAAAACCGATAATTGCTTTGTTTGATATATATTTGTTTTTGCCTGCGGTAAATACATAGTTTGCACAAGAGGAAAGGCAATAGTCGTTGACTTCAATATCTATTTTATTTGCAAAAACCCATTCACCTAAGGCCATTCCCAGCTCCACATCACCGCCGTCACTTGAGATCACAAGAGTGGTTGGTTTTACTGCCGCATCAGCATAGATTTCCACAACAGCGTCGTTTGCTTCGGAGGTTAATGTACCGGTGTAGTGAATCGAGTCACCCACAAGTGTAACGTTGGTTGTTTCTGCGCTGTAAACGGGCGCTCCCGGCAGCAATAGAAAAGGGAGAACCATTTTTGTTAACTTAACACACATAAATTTACCTGATTAATGAACCGCATTAATAGACATGTTTATCTGCGTCTGGTTCCTTATGTGTAGGGCTTTTATAAAAATGCTAGCTGTCGAGTTAACAACAAACTTTAGATCATGCTATGTGTGCCACAGCCTTGTGTTAATGCAAATCGATAGTCCGTCGTTGGCGTAAACACCATTGCTAAATCAACCGGAAGAAAGACGACATCTGCTGCTAAAGAGAGCGGGATGTCGATGAAAGTCAAAGGGTAAAAGACATAGTCGACCACCGAGTCGTTTCTAAAAGCGCAAGGTTGGGACGCGACTGCCAGTGTTGTTCCTGAAAACGGCGCTCCATACCCTCCCACAAGGTGAGTATCCAAAGAAGAACAACCCATCATTGAAGTGGTAAGCGTAAGAAGTAATGCAGTTCGTAGTTTCTTAAAGTTATTGTTTTTCATTTTCATTTTCATTTTCATTTTTATTTAAATATTTTATAAACATAAACGTTGAAATTGAATCTATAGCCCAAAAGAATGAATTGCGAGTAGATATTCTTTTTTGTGTTCAATAATATGCGCTACGCAACAAGATTTAGAGTGTTTAGGTACATAGTGGCGTTTAAGAGAGAGGGAAATGAAAGGTTTCGCTCTTAGATTGTCATCGTTCTCCACAGACCTCCCTAGAAATGTGTAATGTGGCAATTTAATCAACGATTGACGTCGCGATACCACTTACGTTCCAACTTAATTTAGGAATAACTATGTTTACTGATTTTTTCATACAGAAAAATAGAAAAGCGGGAGAAAAACATGTTCCTAACTCGTTCCCTAAACATAAGTTAGTCCTCAACTTAGTAGTCGGCGTCTTTCTGGTGGTGTATGGCGCTTATGGCATCTATTCCGGCGAGTTATATGTGTTTTTAGGAAGGCGTACAGAGGTAACGCTACACGGTGATGCCATATACATCGCTTTTGCTGCCTTTATACTTGGCTGTATTTACTGTTTGGTAGAAATCATCGACCATTTCGATAAGCGAGATAACGAAGAAATCTACATACGCATTAGGGCAGGTTGCCAAGCATTTGGACTGTTGATTTTTGGTTTTGCATTGATACAAAACAGCGTTATGGCAGGCGCTTAGGCAACATTACTCGTTGTAGCAGGATGCTTTTCTATCGGTATTAAATACATAGCAAAGTATTGCGGCGTTATGCAGTAATTAAAAAGGGGATTAGATTGGATAAAGCAGTAAGAGTAGGTGTCGCGGCAGTGATTGTGCGTGAAGGACGAGTGCTACTTGGTGAACGTATTGGCTCACACGGGGCTCATACTTGGGCTACACCCGGAGGACACCTTGAATGGGGTGAATCTATTGAAGATTGTGCTAAGCGCGAAACACTCGAAGAAACCGGCTTAGTTGTTGGGTCTTTTAAGAAGTTGAGCTTCACGAATGATGTTTTCGAGAAAGAGGGTAAGCACTATGTCACTTTGTTTGTTGCTGCTTCATGTGAGGTTGGAGAGCCTCAGGTCGCTGAACCGGAGAAGTGTAAGCAATGGAAATGGTTTGACTTAGACAAGCTTCCGGAGCCTCTGTTTTTGCCTTTAGAGAATTTGCTAAAAGCACAAACCGAACTAGATGTGCTTTTCCAAGCTAGCGCTGAATAGAGAGCCGTAGCGTTGCCCCTTTGGTAAAAGCTGGTTTAGTTTTGAGCTCTAGACCAGCTTTGATACTAATCCCTAAGTAACCTCAAAGTGCAGGGATATAATGACTAGTGGTTAATTTTATCGCGCTATATCCACTCTTGTTCTTCAGCCGATACGGTAATATCACTTTTCAGCTCACCAGTATGCGCCGTTGTGGATGGCTCAATCATCATGAAGTGAGTGTCTGGCTCGGCGACAGGGCAGTGCTCGACACCTTTCGGTACAACAAACATTTCACCCGGCTTTAGTACCACTTCTTGCTCTGGTAATTTCAGCGTCAGTTCACCCTTAAAGACGATAAATAGTTCATCTTCGTTGTCATGTTTATGCCAAACTAATTCGCCAGAGCCTTTTGCGATTTTAACTAGCTGACCGTTCGACTCAGCTAATATTTTGGGTGTCCACTGCTCTGAAAAAAGCCCAAATTTCTCATTAATGTTGATCTTCTTCATTGATGATAACTCCTTGAATTTTTGGGATTGAAACGCTTTTTATCTCCTTCGACGTTATGTCGCTACTGACCGTATGTAAAGAGAAACATTGTTCACACGTAATAGATGACCGTTAAGGTTGATATTTGAAGCGATACAGGGTGTAAGGCGCCTTTGCATTACCGAGACCTTGACTGAATGCTGGGTGCTGATGAAGCTGGTCTTGGGTGACATAAATGTAATCGCCGCTGACTGCCATACTGTCCGGCCAAGATAGCTTTTTGTCTTGAATAAGTGTCTGATATTTGCCTTTGGTTACCAAACCAACACCACTATGTTCGAGATCGGTCGCTAAAATGCCACCCCCTGGCGCATACGCAATGCCATCGCTGGGTCTTTTTGGTCCATATACTTCGATTTTATTCTGCAGCTTACTATCTGTGTTTTTTGCATTTTCTAGGGCTGAAGTCGGAACTCGATAGATTTTTGTGCCAGTAAATGCGCCAAAGTAGAGCCATTCGTTATTGTTATCAATAGCGATTGGGTTTAACCCAAAACGTAAGTGGTTCGTGGCACCTTGTTCTGTTTTCGATGCCAATAGAGAAGCTTCGATGACTATATCTCTGTCTTCTGGCATAAGTTGGGGCGCATTTTCTAATACACGTGTCGACTGACCCGTTTTTAAATCTACCACGACAATAGCGGGGTTTGTTGCACCAATGAAGTTGCCAAAGGTCATGTCAGCGATGTAGATCTTCGCGTGCTTTTCATCGATGGCAAAATCTTGCAGGAACGAGTTGTCTCTTAGTGCAGATGAGTTAATTGTAATTTGGTTGCTCAACTTATTTTTAGACGTGTCCCACGAGACCAATTGTGCTGGTGAGGTTTCGCTGCCCATATCGAGCATCCAGACCGTACCTTTGCTGTCGGAGTGAACGCCAATAACCGCACTTAAGCCTACATCGCCGACCTCTGGTCCGTCTGACCAGTCCATGGTTGGGAAGGGTCTTTTAGTACCATTCGCCATCACTTCGACGACTCGATATTTGGGATTATCCAAAGGGTGCATGCTTACGATCAAGCGACCTTCGGGTGTTACGGTGACACCTGCGCCGCGGTAATCGTTAAATTGTGTCACGGCTTCTAGAGAACCGATTTCCGCAGCGTAAGTTAAATGGGATGCCACCGCTGAAATTGCGGCAACAGCAGTGAAGAGGCTGGTAGTTAAAAGATGCTTTTTCATTTTATTTCCATTTTGAAATGAACAGTTTGATGTATGGATTTTGGCGACTCGAATGAGATGTTGAGTATCTCATTCAGTGCGTATTGAAATCCTAGCCTCGGAATAGTCCATAAAAAACAGTTCTATATTTGATTTATTTTCTAATAATTTTTGATAATCCGTGAGTGCAAAGCTCAAAGCTCAAAGCTCAAAGCTCAAAGCTCCAACGTGACTATTTTATTGAATCTAATTAGCAAGAGATAAGTTGTGGTGATGAAGTGATGTAGAGCGTCTGATTTTGTGAATAATTATTATCTTTTGAAGAGGGATATTGTAGTGAATAGTGGTTGTTAATAAAAAGTTTCACAGCAAACAAGCAGGCACAACCATGTTCATTAATAACAATACTAAAATTACACTCCTTATCAGTACCAGTATCATCGGCTATGCCGTTACTCAACCTGCGTTCGCCGCGAACGTGCCAGACGGAGTAAAGCTAGCTAAAAAGCAGGAGTTTGTTCGAGGTAATGGCACCGAAGTCGCAACTATTGATCCACAAAAGTCCGAGGGCGTTCCAGAATCTAATGTGATTCGCGATTTACTGGAAGGCTTAGTAACGCAAGATGCCGATGGTAACACCATCCCTGGCGTCGCGGAGTCTTGGGAAACAACGGACAATCGCACCTTCGTTTTTCATTTACGCCACAACGCAGAATGGTCTAATGGTGACCCGGTTACAGCGCAAGATTTTGTTTATAGCTTCCGTCGAGTCGTAGACCCAAAAACTGCGTCACCTTACGCTTGGTATCTTTCTTCGACCAAAATGAAAAACGCGCAAGACATCATAGAAGGCAAGAAAGACATCAGTCAGTTAGGTGTCCAAGCGCTTGATGACTATACCCTTAAGGTCGAGCTCGATGCTGAAGTACCATACTTTGTTAAGATGCTCGCTCATACCACCATGATGCCAGTCCATAAAGCAACGGTAGAGAAGTGGGGAGATAAGTGGACCAAGCCGGAACACTTTGTGGGGAATGGTGCATATGTGCCAGACCGATGGGTGGTCAACGAGCGTCTCGTGCTTAAGCGAAATCCAAAGTATTGGGATGATGTACACACCGTCATTAACAAAGTGACTTATCTGCCTATTGAAGATCAGGTGTCAGAAATGAACCGCTTCTTGTCAGGTGAGATTCAAATGACCAACGAAGTGCCAAACGAACACTTCCGTCGACTTCAAAAAGAGTACCCTGAGGACTTGTCGATAAAAGGCAATCTATGTAGCTACTACTATCAGTTCAATACTCAACGTGCACCGTTTGATGATGTTCGAGTACGTAAAGCGCTGTCTTATGCGATTGACCGAGACATTATTACCAAAGCCATCCTCGGGCAGGGACAAAAGCCTGCGTACTTCCTGACGCCAGAAATCACGGCCGGATTTTCCCCTCAGTTGCCTGAATACGGCAAACTCACTCAAAAGCAGCGTAATGAAAAAGCAAAAGCACTGCTTAAAGAGGCGGGCTATGACAAACAACATCCTCTAGATATTAATCTGCTGTACAACACATCAGAAAACCACAAGAAACTCGCCGTTGCCATTTCATCAATGTGGAAGAAAACACTGGGCGTGACAGTTCACTTAGAAAACCAAGAGTGGAAATCTTATTTAGCCAGTCGTGATGAAGGGAACTTTGATGTTACGCGCGCCGCGTGGTGTGGGGATTACAACGAAGCATCAACCTTCCTGACTTTGATGATCGGCTCTAACGTCAATGGCGGAGTTCACTATAAGAGCAAAGCGTACGATGACATCATAGAAAAAGCGTTGAACTCGACCTCAGAAGAAGAGCGAACCAAGCTTTACTACGCGGCAGAAACTCAGATGGCGAAAGACATGCCATTAGCGCCTATCTATCAGTACGTGACGACTCGTTTGGTTTCTCCACTTCTCGGTGGTTATCCGAAAGGCAACGCTGAGGATAAGATCTACACCAAAGATCTGTACATCAAAGCGAAATAAGCTTATTGCTAGATAAGAGTTTGAGTTTCGTGAGATTTGCGAAACTCAAACTCTCTTTTTTGGACGGGGGAAATCGGCAAGGGTGGCTAAGCTGAGAAAACCAGCTTAAGCGCGAACTCGACGAAGCATGCTATCTAGAGATAACGCCCCTTGATTATGCAGGAACAAGAATGGGTATAATGCCATTGCCCAGAAGAAAGGAAACTCCCATCCACCACCCGGCAGTGCCCACGTATATCCTGTGAAGAAGTGACCCGAGAAGAGCTCCGCCGCAATTAAATACGCAATTGCCCATAAAACGCCGATGCGTGTAAACAATCCCCAGCCAATCAATAGCGCCACTGAAATTTCCGTTATACCACCTACGTAGATCATTAAGTCAGTGAACCAAGGACCGACCGCATCAAAGCCAGCAACCTGCCCAAAGTAACCTCGCATGCCATTGTGTATCTGGGTTCCTGCAAACAACTTTTCCGTTCCGTGGGTTAAGAAGTTCAATCCGAGAAATAGACGTATACAGGTAAGGGCAAATTCGTTTGGGCTCTCTTTGTATATCTCTTTCGCAATGCCGATGAACTGAACAAGCAACGGGATCAACGATAAGGCGGTTAACCACCCAACCAATGAAATGTCATTTTGATCACCGATACGAATGATGACTATGGTTGGAGCAATGGTCATCAAAAATGACAATCTGTTGCGATTTCTCAGGGCGAAAACAAGGATAGGTGTCAATACGCCAAAGAATAGAAGGGATGTGGTTAGCCACACATCATTGTAGGTATTGAGTTTAAACACGATCGCTGCCAGTGACGCTAAAGACGTTATTTGTAACCCGACCCACGTGTTGTTTTTATTGTTCATTGATAGTTTCTCCATCTCGTGACCAGTAAGAGCAGTCATCCTGTCCTCATCAGGTTTATGAATTTGTAGTGAGTGTCTGAACAATAAAATACGCCTTATTAACTCTCTGATAATTAGGGAATAAGTGAAATCATTCTTTGGCTGAGATGAACAATACACAGACAAAGCGAGTGACAGCTGCAAGACAGCGAGTAATTAAGGTGGAAGAGAGGAGAGGCAGAACGTGAAGCCGATGTTAATAAGTATCCTTCAATTCAACACGTTGTCGACTATTGATAAAAAATGACTTTTATTACTTAATTTCGGTAAACAGGGAATCAATGACAATGCTCTGAACCCTGCATCTTGAAGTCACTTGAGCATATGTCATTCATATATTCAATTAGATTCTGTGCTTAACTATATTTATGTCTTATGTGTCAATGAGGTAAATATATTTCCCTGCAATTAATGTTTGAACCTGATCGCATAACTATCTGATATCTATTATCTTGTGAGATCAAACTGTGCTTTTATGAATCAATTGGAGAAGATATAACGAATTGTCTTCTCGTGTCTTTATTTCCTCATGAAAAGACTAAGCAAAAAAGATGTAAAGTGTCTCTTTTTGCTGTTTTTCTGCGGCTTAATCGTAATATAAAACGAGAACAGTTTATGAAGCGTCAGTATATTCTTGTTGGTTTGTCAGTAATATTGTCAGGCTGTGCATCACAACAATTGATGGTTCCAACCGCGAGTAAAGTCATCATTGTTGATGATACTTTGGTTTATGATGGTGTCATTTCTGGCGGTGACGTTTTAAAAGCAATTCGGTTAGTAAAATCTAGCGATAAGAAGATTAAAAAGCTCAGAATTACCAGTCCTGGAGGCGAGATTGATACCGGTATCGAGTTTGGGTACTTTGTAAAAGAAAATAATCTTGATGTGGAAGTCAGCCGTCTATGTTTTTCAGCATGCGCAAACTATGTCTTAACGGCTGCCAATAGTATTACCATTAAAAAGGATGCTTTGATAGGGTGGCACGGTGGTGCGTTACAATCTGATGAACTGTGGAAACAAACCATTCCAAACGGTTATTGGAATCAATATGAAGGTTACCTCAACCATCTGAGGGTCAAAGAAAAGGCGTACTTTAATTACATCAATGTCGACCCTTATATCACGGTTTATGGTCAGATAAGAGACAGAAGTTGCCAAAAAAACAAGCTCACAGAAGGTTGGTACTACTCACTTAACGACCTTAAACAAATGGGAGTGAAGAACGTTGATCTACAAGGCGGAAAGCTAATGAACAGTGTAGAGTACGAAAACTCAGACATCACGTCTTGTTTGATGCCGGACGTTTACATTAACAAACATGGCTCCTAGCCGTTAGTCCCTTCGATACCACGTCTATTAAATCAATATTCTTTTAAATATCATCAAGATGAAGGCTTGCCACGGTAAGCCTTCATTTTTGTTGTGGCTAGGATAACGATTAGCCTTCGTATCAGTTAGAAATATAGTGCTTTTTGTATAATCGCTTTGAAGTGCCAGAGAACTTTATGTGCTCTGTTTTTCTTGTTGCATAATCAAGAATAATATTGGGATGCACACTTACGTGAAAATATTCGGGAATATTGATCGCTCGATAATAAATGTCATCCCGATATTTATTTTCTTCTATCAAACCACAATCGATTAGCTTGTTGAGAATGCTAAATGCAGAGAATATATCGATTCTCGTAAGTAATGATATTTCTTTTGCTGTTTTTCCTTGCTCGGGGAAATCAAGCATCCGACACATAATAAGGTCTTGCAACATTCTTGTTGCAATCGCATTAAGCTCTTCTTTACTTAGTTTTTCCATGGCTATCAGGCACCTTTTGATGAAAAGTTGAACTTGATGTTTTTATGGAAACATATTGTTACATTTGTGTCAATAAGCCATTCTCTATGTTTTATTTACCATAGATATAACACTGATTGGATTTTGCTTTATTTATTTTTATTGAACTAAATTTCACTTGCTATTATTTGAATCTTAGATTTTGCATATCGACAAAATCATTGTTGATATTATTGTTTTTAGTGATCTTTTTTGAAATCAACATTTGAATACGCTTTGTTTTTAATGGGTGTTCTATACCCAAGTAACCTCGAGATGCTAGGTTCAGCGAGAATGACTTGGTTTGTAGACGCGGCGGCGATTTAAAGATCTAGTCATTCTAAATCAAGAATCGGCAACAAAGTATACAAGCCAAGGCCCTTATATTTGCAAAGAGTGCCCTTTGGGAGTGTAAAGAGAATAAAAACCATAGAAATTAAATCATGCATTAAATCTGCGCTTTTCTTTGAACGCGCTTAGAAACTCAAACTCGATGATCCGGTGTAATGCTTCTGTCTACTAAACAAATGGTATGAGTATGATAGTAAGTAAGATATCTGATGAGCTAATTACGGAAAAAGCAAAACTAGAGTGGCTAGCGTACTGGCGCCACTTTAGCACCGTTAAGCATCGCCTTTGCTGCGAAGCCAACTGTACCGCAGAGCATGATTATGGTGTTCTGGTTAGAAAAGACGGGGAAGAGCGTAAGGTTTTCGTGGTGCCATTATGCAAGGCGCACAGTGATAATCTTGAACGATTGGAAGTCTCCGACGGCACAGAAATTATCTCCGCGGATCTGACCTTGTGATTTACGTTGTTGCTTCAACGACGTTTAGGGAACGCTTTGAATCGTAGGGTTTCAAAGCGTTCTTCCTAAGCAAGGGGGAGGTTACATTTTCTTTTGATAAACCCTTTCAGGGCGACCAACTTTACCATGTTGAATCACAGCAAGTAGAAACCCTTTTGCGGCTAAAAACTCAAGATAACGTCTTGCTGTTGTTTTGCTGATGCCGACTTCATTGCCTAGAGACTCCGCCGTGTAAATAATTTCGCCATCATCAAAGGCATTCGTGACTTTATCGAGCGTGAGCTCATCGATCCCCTTGGGTAAGGCTTGCATGTGTGATGATTTGGATTGAAAGTTAAACAGCTCGTCGACGTGGCGTTGATTGATGTTGTCATTTGCTTTTAACGAACTGGTGTACTTCAGATAGCGCTCTAAAGAATCGGTTAAGCGATCATAAGAGATCGGTTTTAGCAGATAGTCGAACACGCCACACCTTACGCCTTCTCTTACTGTTTCCATGTCATTGGCGGCGGTGATAAAAATAACATCTGGTGACTGCTTGGCAGCGGTTATGTCTTTCAATAAATCGATGCCTTTGCCGTCAGGCAAGTAGTTATCCAATAAGACCAGTTTTGGCTTCAGTAACTGAATCATCTTTCTGGCTTCAGCGATACTTTTTGCAATTCCGATAGGTCTGAAACGTTGTGTTTGCTGAAGATAGTAAGAATGAAAGTCCGCGATATTGGATTCATCTTCTACTATCAAAACGTCATAAATTTCCATCTTTCAAACTCTCGTTAGGAATAAATAAAGAAAAGATTGTTCCGGTTGGTTCGGCATCGTCGACGAGGATTGCACCGCCAGCGTTATTGACAAGCTGGTGGACTAAATACAGGCCAATACCGTGTCCCGGTTGCGATTTGCTGGTGATCCCTTTATCAAATAGGGATTCTGCGATTTCATCGGGTATTCCAGTGCCATTGTCAGCAACCTCGACCACCAATTCCGTTTCGTTGGCGTCAGAAATTAGTATCGAGATGCATTTGTTGCTGTCAGGGTTTTTCAACGTTGCTTCATAAGCATTGTCGAGTAGGTTACCTATGATGGCGGCTAACTCATCATCAGTAAGTTTGGTTGGTGTACCGCTTAGGTGACAGTACGGATCAAAATGGAGAGCGAGACCAAGTTCTTTTGCTCGGCTGTATTTGCCTAATAACAGACCCGCAATCACTTTGGAGTTGAACGTACGAGAAATGAAATCAATCAGCTTTTGATGTGTTTCTGTTTCTTGCCTTATAGCACTGAGCGCCTCTTCGTACGCGCCAATTTGAATCAGCCCACTCACTGTAGAAAGCTTATTTGCGTATTCGTGGCTCAATACTCGTAAATTGTCGGTTTGCTGCTGAACTTGGTTAAGTTGCGATGTGAGCGTGCTTAAATCATTGCGCGGTCTGAAGCTGATGACCCAGCCAGAGTGTTGATTGTCTTCCCAAATCTTTACACGAGTCGCGACCAAGGTTTCGCCATTACAGGTAATCACTTGATGCTGTCTCTGTGACTCCTCCGAGTCTTCTCCCATCTTTGCTCCCAAGAAAAAGTCAGCAGGGGTGACGTATTCGTTCACCATTCGACCTTGGAGGTGGGAAAGATTACGCGCAATTCCCAAAATCTTAAGTCCCCTCTGGTTTGCCGACAAAATACGACCTTGTTTGTCGACCGCAATAATGCCTTCGTAAACCGCTTCAAACACCGAGTTTTGCACGCGGAGGGAGAGGGCGATCTCTTCCGGTTCCATACCATACATCTGACTTTTGATATGACGCGAGAAGAACCAAGCGCCTAAAGATGAGCAAACTAGAATGATCAATAAGGCAAAGAAAAACGGTGTGGAGTAGAGGAGCAGTAAGTTACTAACGGTATCCAGTAAGTAGCCCACTGAAACAACACCAATGATCTCGCCAGTTGAGGAAATAATGGGGGATTTCCCACGTATCGCAAAACCTAAGCTGCCTTCTCGTATTGAGTAGTAGTGCAATCCTTGTTGAAGGGCGCGTATGTTGTCTCCACCTTGCATCGGGTAGCCAACTTTTTTGATGTCTGGATGCGCTAAGCGAATGCCCTTACTATCGCCGACGACGATGAAGTTGGCATCGGAAATCCCTTGTAGGCGCTTAATTTGTTTTTGTACCCGCGCTGTATCTCGTAAAGAGACTGCTTCGATCAGTTGAGGGTCGCTGGCAATTTCACGAGCTTGTATGACTGCGCGCGCACTGACCTGGTGGTTTAACGTATCAGAAAGGATGTGGTGGAAATAGCCACCGATAAGGAGTAATTGAAACGAAACAACCACAAAAAGCAGCGCCCATACACGCTGTCTAAAAGAGAGGTTACGACAGAGGTAGTCGTGAAATGTTCGGTCTGGCATGAATGGTAAGCTTCTTATTGATTGAAGGGTAAATTATCAAATGAAACAAGGAAGAGACCTGATCGAGATCTATTGAAGATAGTCAATCGAGCCTCGTTCCTTGTGTAACTGTCTAACCGATCACATATTTGATCATCACGCCTGCTGCAACCGCCGAGCCAATAACGCCGGCTACGTTTGGTCCCATCGCGTGCATTAGTAGGAAATTCTGTGCATTTGCTTCTAGACCCACTTTGTTTGACACCCTTGCTGCCATCGGAACCGCAGAGACACCCGCAGAGCCAATCAGTGGATTCACTTTTTCACTCGCGAAACGGTTCATTAGTTTTGCCATCAATACGCCTGCCATTGTGCCAATACAAAACGCGACGATGCCAAGTGCGAGAATACCGATGGTTTGCGGCTGTAAGAACTTATCGGCAACCAATTTGGAACCCACAGAAAGACCCAAAAAGATGGTGACGACGTTGATCAACGCGTTTTGAGCAGTATCCGATAAACGTTCAACTACGCCACATTCACGCATTAAGTTACCAAAGCAGAACATACCTAGTAGCGGTGTCGCCGAAGGAAGCAACATGGCAATCAGAATCAACAGGAGCAAAGGGAAGCATATCTTTTCTAACTTGCTTACTTGACGCAATTGCTGCATCGTGATTTGGCGTTCTGATTCTGTGGTCAGCGCACGCATTATTGGCGGCTGAATCAAAGGTACAAGTGCCATATAAGAGTAAGCTGCTACAGCGATAGCACCCAGTAATTCTGGTGCGAGCAGACTAGATACGTAAATTGCTGTTGGACCATCTGCGCCACCAATGATGCCCACAGCAGCGGCTTGTGCGACACTGAAATCCATCAAGCCCATAGAGCTCAAACCCAAAGCGCCGAGCACAGTTGCGAAGATACCAAACTGAGCTGCCGCACCAAGAAGCAAGGTTTTAGGGTTGGCTAACAATGGACCAAAGTCCGTCATTGCGCCTACGCCCATGAATATCACCAAAGGACCAGCGCCAGATGCAATTGCAATGCTGTAAAATAGGTACAGCATGCCATCTGAGTATTGATACTCTTCTGCGAGTAAGTGGATATTGGCAAGTTGAGTTGGTGTCGCCGTTGCAAGTGCCGTTTTTACTTCGGCAGCGGAGTCCGTCGCAATGTTCAACACAGAGCCAAATGCTGACATTACCTCAGGTTTCGCAGCATGGAGCGCGTTTTCTACCGCTGACAAGGCTAAGCCTGCATCAGGTAGGTTAGCAAGAATCCCACCAAAGCCGATTGGCACCAACAACAAAGGCTCGAACTGTTTAACAATAGCGAGATAAAGCAGAATCAAGCCAACAATAAGCATGATGGCTTGCCCCCATTCGAGGTGGAACAAACCAAAGTCATTCACTAACGCTAAGACATTTTCCATGTGACTAATGCCTCGTTACGCCAGTTGAAGTAAAGGTTCGCCTACATCGACCGCGTCGCCTTCAGACACATCAATGCTGGCGATTTTTCCGGAACGTGGTGCGCGAACTTCTGTTTCCATCTTCATCGCTTCAAGAATCAGCAGCACATCGCCTTCTTCAACTTCATCACCAGGCTTGGTGTGGATCTTCCAAATGTTACCCGCAAGTGGGGCGTTCATCGGCTCGGCATCTTGAGCGGTTGTCACTGGCTTTGATGGTGCAGGTTGGGGGGCTGACACGGCTTGAATATCGCCACCTGCGTCAACCTGAACGACATAACTTTGGTTGTTGACGGTAATGGTGTAAACACCGCTTTCTGAGGTAGCATTCATGGTTTGTTTCTCTGGTTTGGTGTTAGTTTTTGTTTGTGCTGTTGCTCTTGCTGCTTCATTGCAAGGTGCGGGTTCAAAGGCGTCTGGATTGTTGCGGTTTTCTAGAAACTTCCAACCCACTTGTGGGAAAAGCGCGATAGTAAGTACATCATCAATGGCGCTGCCGGAGAGCGGAATGTTTTGCGCTTTTGCTTGAGTGGTCACTTCTGTGGTCAGGTGCTCCAGTTCTGGCTCCAACTTATCGGCAGGGCGGCAAGTAATTGGTTCTGAACCTTCCAACACACGCTGTTGCAGTTCCGTGTCGACAGGGGCAGGCGTTTTGCCGTACTCGCCTCTCAAGACACCAGCGGTTTCTTTGGTAATGGTTTTGTAGCGCTCACCCATAAGGACATTGATGACAGACTGTGTGCCGACGATTTGCGACGTTGGCGTGACAAGCGGTAGATACCCCAGCTCTTTTCTGACTTTCGGGATCTCTTCTAACACCGCATCAAGCTTGTCTGCGGCATTTTGCTGTTTCAACTGACTTTCCATGTTGGTTAACATTCCGCCAGGGACTTGCGCCACAATAATGCGAGAGTCTGAGCCTTTTAACTGACCTTCAAAAGCGGCGTATTTTTTACGTACTTCTCTAAAGTATGCAGCGACAGCTTCCAGCGCTGAAATGTCCAAACCTGTGTCGTATTCAGTGTTTTGAAGTGATGCAACCAGAGATTCTGTTGCTGGGTGACCGTAAGTGCCGCTCATGGAAGAAATCGCAGTGTCCACACGATCAACACCAGCTTCAATGGCTTTCATTAACGTCATATCAGCCATGCCAGCGGTCGAGTGGCAATGCAGGTGAAGGTCGACATCCACTTGCTGTTTTAATGTTGAAACCAGCTCACTGGCTAAGGTTGGCGTCAGGATGCCCGCCATGTCTTTGATTGCGATCGAGTCAACGCCTAGTTCACTCAATTGTTGTGCGATGTCGACCCAGGTTTGTAGGTTATGAACAGGGCTAGTGGTGTAACAGAGTGTACCTTGAGCGTGTGCGCCTTGTTTTTTCACCGCAGCAATCGCTTGTTGCATGTTTCGTGGATCGTTCATCGCATCAAATACACGGAATACATCCATGCCGTTTACCACGGAGCGCTCAATGAACTTATCAACGACGTCGTCAGCGTAATGGCGATAACCCAATAGATTTTGACCTCGAAGCAACATTTGCAACGGCGTTTTTGGCATCGCTTTTTTGAGTCCTCGCAGTCTTTCCCAAGGATCTTCCCCTAGAAAACGAATGCAACTATCAAACGTAGCGCCACCCCAACACTCAAGTGACCAATAGCCGATGTCATCCAAGTGTTGGGCGATTGGCAGCATATCGTCGATGCGTAAACGGGTGGCAAATAATGACTGGTGGGCATCACGTAATACAACGTCAGTGATGCCAATGCGTTTAGTAGACTCAGACATTCGAATTCCTCTTATAGCGAGCTTTGTTTGATTTTTTGATGATGAATAGCGGCAGCAATCACAGCGACGAGTTGGTTATCATCGTTTGATGGTTTGGCAGCACCCACTTTCTTTTGCGGAGGGGGAGTTGGTTCGACATGAAAGCGCCCCAAAAAGCGAGACATGGCTTTGACAGCAAAGACCAAGAAAACAAGAAAAGTGAAGACAAAACCCATACCCAGAGTCATGAGGTTTAAGCCTTCGGCGAATAAATTAACTTCCATTAATATCTCCCATTGGACAAAACAAAGAGCAAAGGAAGACTTTGCTCTTTGACAAAATAAGAAGGGGATTAACCGCCCAACATGCCAAACACGACACTTGCGATGACCAGTACAATACCGCCACCAAGACGAGATGAGATTTGCGCGTAAGACAGCAAGCTCATGCGGTTTGAAGCAGCAAGAACTTCAAGGTCACCAGAGCCACCACGGTTTGCCATACATAGACCAGCAGTGATTGAAGACTCGATTGGGTAAAAGCCCATTAACCAACCACCGACAGAGGCACCAATGATTGCGCCAGCAACGATCAGTGTTGCGATGATTAAGTTCGTGAAGGTTAGTGCATTCATGATTTCGCCAAGGTCGGTATAAGCGATACCAACGCCCACCATGAGCACCCAAAGCAATTGTTTTGAGAAGAATGAAGACAAGCGTTTTGCGCCTTCTTTCACTTCTTCAGAGCAGATACCACAGGCGTTAACAATCGCAACGATGATGACCATGTAAGCGAAAGTGTGGATTTTTACGTCACCAAAACCTGGCAGTATTTCTTTAGAAAGGGCGGATGAGAAGGTGTAAATACATGCCGCCATCATCAAGCCAATCGCGATTTCACGGGGAGTGATTTTTGGAGCTTCGCTCTCTTCAACATCGAAATTAGACTTACGCAAGAGCTCGCCATTACCAGTCAAAGACGGTACTTTTTCACCGATGCTGTTTAGAACGGCTGCTGCGACAATCGCTACGATGTTAGCGATGGTTAAAATTGCAATTGCAACCGAGTAGTACTGTTCTTTAGAGCCACCCGTGACTGACTCATAGATTTCAGAAAGTGGAATCGCACCTGCACCGTTACCACCACCCATGATAGGCAGTACGTAAAGCATCATGACTTTGTCGATAGAAATGCCAAACATCATTCCGCCAAGAATGCCGAGAATTGAAGCACCTGCAACGGCTGCAAGAATGGTCGGAATGTAACCAACTAATGATTTAAGCAGTAGCTTACGGTTAACCGCCAAAATCGAGCCAGTGATCAGAACGGCAATGAACAAGTCGAGGAAATCGGTCTTCTTCATGACTGCAGTAACAGTGTCAATTTCGTTTTGGGTTAGTAAACCTGCATGAACAAACCAAGCTGCGACAAGGAAGATCATGACAGGCGCACCGCCAATGTATTTGTTAAAAATAGGCAGGCGTTTACCCAGTTCGCCAAATAGCGCACCAACAACAAACATAAAACCAAAACCGCCGACAATATTATCAGGGATGGTGTCTGTCATATGTGCAATTAACATGACCGCGAACATAAATGCATATAGCGGTAATGGTAAGCCAAAGATTCGGACTTGAGATAATAAGTCTAATCCCGGGCTTCTTGTTTCAGTTATTGAAAGGGTCTTTTCGTTCATCATTATTATTCCGTGTTGATTTAACATGGCGTAATTTAAATTTGAATGAAAAACCTAACTGTGAGTGTGATCATTTTACTTTGTGGAATATATACACACTTATGAATTTAAAGTTTTTAATTATTCAATCACTTAATTTACAGATAGTTAAGTAATTAAATTCATTAAATTCATAAATGACGTTTAGTAGAAGAAAATAGTCGATACGGATCATCATTTTTCAAATTCAAGTGACGCATGATGGCGGCAACACGAAAGAGGATGATGATCATGTTTGACACCTACGCATTTAGTCGAGTGAACCGAAATCAATACGAGAAGTTTGGTGCTATTACCGAGTTTCTAACTTGTTATGATTTGGATGTTGACGCTGATGTAGAGCGATTTGTGGTGGCGAAGTCTCAAGGTCAAATCATTGCTTGCGGCGGTCTTGCTGGCTCAACACTAAAATCTATTGCGATTGATCCTGCCTTACAAGGTACTGGATTTTCTCTGCGGTTAATGACTGAGTTGACCACGATGGCTTATGAAATGGGGCGCTTTGATCTATTCTTGTTTACCAAGCCTCAGAATATGCAAAGGTTTCGTGAATCTGGTTTTTTCCCCATTTCTTTTGCGGACGATAAATTAGTCTTGATGGAAAATAGTCAGACCAATTTAAGAAACTTTGTACGTTCATTAAGAAAGAAAAAGAAAGACGGTGATAAAATAGGCAGCATTGTGATGAATGCAAACCCGTTTACTTTAGGGCATCAATACTTAATTGAAACGGCGGCGTCACAATGTGATTGGCTACATTTATTTGTCGTCAGCGAAGAGGGTAAAGGTTTTTCTTATCACGATCGTTTGAACATGATTGAAAGTGGCACTAAGCATATTCCTAATCTTACGATTCATCATGGTTCAAAATATATAATATCTAAAGCAACGTTTCCTACTTACTTTATTAAAGAGAAGCGATTGATTGATTATTGTCATACCGCTATTGATCTAAATTTATATCGTCAGCATATTGCGCCAGCATTAGGCATTACACACCGATTTGTTGGGACGGAGCCAGACTGTGTTGTGACTCAGTATTACAACCAACAAATGAAACACAGATTAACCACCAAGGATCTCAACGGCGCACCAATCAGCGTTATTGAAATAGAGCGTAAGTGTGCGTCAGGCACCACGATTTCAGCGTCAACGGTGCGAAAACTCTTGCAGAAAGGGCAATTGGATCAACTGGTTCACTTTTTACCCTCAACCTCTATCGACTACCTACAAAGGCACACGGACGCTTTACCGTGTCTTACCCAAGAAACAGTGGCTGCTTAACAGCCCAATTAATTTTTAACCAAGGTGTTAAAGGTCTTTCAATGAAAATAATAAAACCCGCTTTTGCAGGGACACTGGAATCCAGTGACTTGCAAGTTCGTATATCACCCAATCCAGAAGGTGATATCGACATTTCTCTTGATAGCACAGTGAAAAAGCAGTTTGGCAAAGCCATCGAAGTGTTGATTCATGATGTGCTCAATTCGATGGGCGTGACTTCCGCAACGTTAGAAGTGGAAGACAAAGGCGCACTAGATTGTGTGATTAAGGCTCGCGTTCAGGCTGCAGTCATGCGCGCGGCAGACAGCAATGACATTCAATGGAGCAAATTATCATGAGTAAGTTACGCCGTAGCATGTTGTTTGTTCCAGGGGCAAACGCCGCCATGTTAAGTAATACCTTCATTTATCAGCCTGATGCAATCATGTTTGATTTGGAAGACTCTGTGGCGCTGAGAGAAAAAGACACCGCCCGCATGTTGGTGTTTAACGCGCTGCAACATCCTTTGTATCAAGAGATTGAAACAGTAGTCCGTGTGAACCCACTAGAGTCTGAGTTTGGTTTAAAAGATCTGCATGCCGTTGTACGTGCGGGCGTCAATGTAGTTCGTCTACCAAAAACAGACAGTGCAGAAGACGTGCAAGAAATGGAGCGCTGTATTGAAGACATCGAACGTGTATGTGGTAGAGAAGTTGGCAGCACCAAAATGATGGCGGCAATCGAAAGTGCGCAAGGTGTGAATAACGCCATCGAAATTGCTCAATCGTCTTCGCGTTTAATTGGCATTGCACTGGGTGCTGAAGATTATGTCAGGGACTTAAAAACGCAACGTAGCCCAGAAGGGACAGAGTTGCTGTTCGCCCGTTGTTCTATTCTGCAAGCTGCGCGTGCTGCGGGCATTATGGCGTTCGATACCGTTTATTCCGACGCTAATAACGAGCAAGGATTCCTCAATGAAGCGGAACACATCAAGTCGTTAGGTTTCGACGGAAAATCGCTGATTAACCCAAGGCAAATCGAGCTACTTCACAACGTATTTGCACCGACTCAAAAAGAGGTGGATTACGCGATTCAAGTTATCGAGGCAGCAGAAGAAGCGCAAGAGCAAGGGCTTGGTGTGGTTTCACTTAACGGAAAAATGGTCGATGGACCAATTATCGAGCGAGCTCGTTGGACGTTACAAAAAGCGCAATCTGAAATTAAAGAGTAGGGCACGAACATGAAACAAATGGAATCCATCAAACCAGCATTGCTGCCAGAGACGTTGTCACTGTTTTCAGAGGCAAATGCGTTAACGCCTCATCTCAAAGACTCAAACTCTAAAAAGTCGAGAAAACTAAAGTCAGATCTGCGTTCCGCCATTTTAGATTCTGGGCTTAAAGACGGTATGACGATCTCTTTCCATCACGCGTTTCGAGGTGGCGATAAGGTGGTTAACTTGGTGTTAGATACTATCGCTCAGATGGGATATAAGAATCTGACACTGGCTTCAAGCTCTTTAACGGGTATTCATTCGCCGGTTGTTGAGCACATCAAAAACGGCGTAGTGAGTAAGATTTACACATCAGGTATTCGCGGTGAGCTTGGTGAAGCCATTTCTCATGGTTTGCTCAAAGAACCTGTGCATATTCACTCCCATGGAGGACGTGTGCACTTGATTAAATCAGGCGAGCTAAACATCGATGTGGCGTTCATCGGTGTGCCTTGTTGCGATGAGTTTGGCAATGCAAATGGCATGAACGGCAAATCTCGCTGCGGCTCTTTGGGTTACGCCAAAATCGATGCTCAACACGCGCGTAAAGTGGTCATGCTTACTGAATCTATCGTCGGTTATCCAAATCACCCAGCATCAATCACACAAGATTTGGTGGATGCCGTAGTCGAAGTCGAAGAAGTTGGTGATGCGAGCAAAATTGGTGGCGGTGAAACGCGTCTTACCAGTAACCCACGTGAACTGCTTATTGCAAAACGTGCTGCCGATGTGATTATTAATTCTGGTTACTTTAAGCAAGACTTTAGCTTACAAACTGGGTCTGGTGGTGCGTCGCTTGCCGTCACACGTTTTCTAGAAAATAGCATGGAAAAACGAGGTATAACTGCTGAGTTTGGGCTGGGTGGCATTACCTCAACTATGGTCTCTATGCACGAGAAAGGGCTGATCCGAAATCTAATCGACGTGCAGTGTTTTGACTCTGGTGCTGCGGACTCACTTGCTCGAAACCCAAACCATATTGAAATCTCAGCGAATGAATACGCTAACCCATCTTCCAAAGGCGCAGTGGTTGATCGTCTAGACGTGGTCATTCTCAGCGCGCTTGAAATTGATGTGAACTTCAATGTCAACGTTATCACCGGTTCTGATGGTGTGATTCGTGGCGCGTCTGGTGGTCACTGCGACGCAGCGGCAGGCGCAAACCTTGCCGTGATTGTGGCTCCGCTCGTGCGTGGTCGTATTCCAACGGTCGTAGAGCAAGTGTTAAACGTGGTAACGCCGGGTCAATCGATAGATGTGTTGGTGACTGACCATGGTATTGCCGTAAATCCTCGACGCCCAGAAGTAAAAGAGCGTTTGTTGAACGCAGGACTGCCTGTGCTTGATATGGAAGCCTTGGTTGCGAGAGCGCAATCATTAACGGGCAAAGCGGAACCAATTGAATATGACGATCAAGTGGTGGGTTATGTACGTTATCGCGATGGCTCTGTGATTGATGTCATCAGAAAGGTTAAATCTGAATGAGCATTCGCTATGGGCTGAAAGTTGGTCTCGATGATGTCTTGAGCAACAAAGAAGCTCGTGTGAAACGACAAGGTGAGTGGTTAAAACGCCACTCCCTTCCTTTGCTGTCGTTTACCGTCAATATGCCAGGTCCGCAGAAAATGACGGAGTGCACGGAGCGAATCTTCGAACAGGGTGTGCAAGCGATTCAAGCCACTTGTCTCGAAAAAGGCTGGTCAATGGCAGGACGACAATTGCTGCGACAAGTCACAGGTCCAGAGGCAATTTTTGCGGTCCAAGCACCGAATGCCATGGCGCTCAAACGAGCCATGATTGAGATAGAGAATAACCATCGTCTCGGTCGGTTAATGGATTTAGATGTGATCGATGTCGATGGAAAGATCATCTCAAGAAAAGGGCAAGGGATGACTCGAAGAAAATGCCTTATTTGCGAACAAGATGCCGTGATTTGCGCGCGCTCGCGTAAACATGATCTTCAAACCTTGGTTTCTCACATAGAGTCGATGGTGTGTTATGACGAATGTTGCTCTTAAACTGTTGCTCGACCAAAATATCGAGCGTGTTCCAAGCGTTACGCATCGCTCTGCTGTAAAGGTGAATCTGTTCTCTTTGGTTTCTGAGTTAGCGTATCACGCGATGCTGGTGGAAGTGCACTTGTCCCCAAAACCGGGGCTTGTTGACCTTATTAGCAACGGTGCTCACTCAGATATGAATGTGCCGCTGTTTGAAGCCAGCGCGAGTGCGATTCGTCCTTTTCTCAATGGCTTTCTTAACGCTGGTCTTGCGCATGCAACGCACTCGGCAGAGACATTACTGGCTGTGTTGCGCCCGATTGGAATTCAAGCTGAACGCGCAATGTTTACCGCGACTGGTGGTGTGAATACCCACAAAGGGATGATCTTTGGACTTGGACTGGTGTGTGGTGCGATCGGCTGGTTAAAAGGCAAAGGCATTGCGGTCGATTCTTTGCACATTAGCCAAGTTATCAAGCGCAGCTGTGCGTTAATGGTATTTCAAGAGCTGAAAAATACCGACTCTAAAAAGGAAACTCATGGTGAGCGGCTGTATCGAGAATTTGGTTTAACTGGAGCAAGAGGTGAGGCGGCGTCTGGCTATCAAACGATCATGACTTACAGTTTGCCTGCATACCAACAAGCGCTGTATGAAGGCGCGTCCGCAGAACAAGCATTATGGCAAGTGTTGCTCACGCTAATGGTGCACAATCAAGATACCAACGTGGTATCTCGTGGTGGGATGCATGGTTTGCGTTATGTGCAGAACATAGCATCGAAGCTTATTGAGAGTGGTGGTTGGCATAATCCAAACCTTGAAGAGCAGCTACTGGATTTTGACCGCCAGCTTATTGAAAAAAACCTGAGTCCGGGCGGCAGTGCAGATTTGCTCGCGCTGACTTGGTTGCTGGCAGAAATTGATGATTTGACGAGACATATCATCGCGAATAACGACGAATAATTAGGAACAAGTAAACGTATGCACAATTTTGAAGATGCGATGATCTTAGGTATCGCGGGAAACTTCGCAGGTCACCTGCAACAAGCTGGTGAGGCTGATGACTTTGCTCTCTACGGAGATGTGAACGCTAATAAGCCTCAAGCATTGTTCCCCATTTATGTGCCTTTTATCGAACATCCGTATTTGTCGACATATCCAATAAGTGCCGATACGACCAAGTTGCCAAATGATATTTTGAACTTACAAATTGAACCAGAGCTCGCTCTGATCTGTGATGTTTCTTATGAAGGTGGTCAGGTCTTACAGCTCACGCCGACGCATTTTGGCGCATTTAATGATTGTTCGATTCGACGCCCTGATGCGAATAAAATCAGTGAGAAGAAAAATTGGGGTGCAGCGTCAAAAGGCTTGGCATCGCAACTTATTGAACTAGAACGACTCACTCCTGATAGCGATATCGGCAGATTTAGAATCGCGAGCTTTCATAAGCGAGGAGAGCAGGTATTCGCCTACGGGGAAGATTGCGCGGTAAACGAATACTCCTATTTCTATGCGGATCTGCTGGATTGGATACGTGATCAGATGAATCATCAAGTGGATCGTGGTCCGATGGAAAACATTCACGCATTACTCAAACAAGCAAATCTCCCAAGCCAGCTAGTGGTCGCAGTGGGTGCAACGCGCTACACCGAATATGGTGAGCAGAATTTCTTGGAAAGAGGCGATGAAAGTGTGGTTGTTGTGTATGACAGCCACCTATACCAACCAAAAGATGTGCTCGGCATGGTACAGAAGTCGCAGTATGAAGCGACAGGCTTTTCTTATGTGAGTCAAAGAGTGCTTTAAGTTTAAGCCAATAGAGAACAAAAAAAGCTCGCAAATTAGCGGGCTTTTTAATGTCTTATTCGCTGAATGAAATAAAAGGAGTGATATATATCTAATATTTATATTAGTGTTTGTCTTATTGATATTTAATGTATTTTGCTCAAGTTTTAAAAGTGGACAGTGAATCACAGATTCGTTAAGTGCATTTAATGTTTATTATAAGTTTGTTTAATAACGTGATTACTCTAATTATAAATATGTTTTGAAATTTTATAGCCTTATAAGTTGATGAAAAATAGGGTTATATTGCTTTGGTGATAATTCGGTTAGTTAATGTCAGGGTATTTAAAATTGTGATGTTAATTCCTATCAATAACCTCAAAACTTTCATTGATAAAATTTACGTATATTCTTTTTAACTGTTTCCAGATTAAAACTATAAACACGCAATAGGTGACAGTGGTTATAAAGTATCCGTTGTGGCTGACTTGCATAATAAAATGGTAGAGAGTGAAAAAGTGAAAGCAAATAAAAACATTCTTAAAGCAGCAGTAGGTATGGCAATGCTATCTGGCTTGCCAACAGCAGCCAATGCTCATGGCTGGTCAGAGTTTCCTAGTGCACGTCAAAACACGTGTTACGAGCAAGGCGGAATTTGGTCAGGTAACCCACCAAATGCAGCTTGTGCTCAAGCAAAAGAAATTTCTGGTACCTATCCGTTTGTTCAGCGCAACGAGTACGCGAAGAACATTACCGATTACAACAATATGGCAGCAGTGAAAGCGGCGATTCCAGATGGTACGTTGTGTTACGCAAATGACCCTCAGAAAAAGGGCATGGGCGCACCACACACCGCGTGGACTCGCACAGAGCTAAATACGGGTACATTCGAATTTGTATTTAATGCGACGGCACCACATAACCCGTCTTTTTGGGAGTTTTACCTAACCAAACCAAATGCAGACCTAAGCAAAGCGTTGGCGTGGAGCGATCTTGATTTGATTCAAACCGAAGGTAATGTCCCAGTTGAAGGTGGTAAATACCGTATGAATGTGACCATCCCTTCTGATCGTTCAGGCGACGCGATTCTTTTTGTGCGCTGGCAGCGTAGCGATGCGGCGGGTGAAGGCTTCTACAACTGTTCTGACATCACTATTGTGGGCGGCGAAACGCCTCCACCAGAGCCAACACCTCAACCAGATCTCGTGAAAGGTGAGCTATACATCCCAGTTAATTTTGTTGGCCCAGACCTTGGTGATACGGTTAAGTATGACATCATCAATAAATACGGAGATGTTGCACGTAGCTTCGATATTGAAGTGAATTCATCGAACATCAACGACTGGCAACGTCTATTGGCGTCAGAGATCAATGGTTGGCACGAAGAGTTCAAAGATGGAGCGGTGTTCATTGGTGATTGGCATGAAGAAATGTCTCATTACATGTACTTCCAAAACGATCCATCACGCAACTTCTTTAACTCGAAAGATGGTCGAGCGTCGGGTGTGATTTCAGTGATTGATGGTGATGACGGTAATGTTGAACCATTGGCAGGTGACATCTACGAGTTAGTGAAGAGCGACAAAGTAGTTAGCGCTGGGGACAAAGTGGTGATTTCTACCAGCGAAGCTGCGAACTTAACTCAAACTCAAGGCTCTTCTGTGAGTATTCAAAATAACGGCACTGCGTCGATTGTCGTTGATACTCGTGCGATTACGCAGAATGAGACCTTGTCGTTTGTTGCGAACGCAGTAAACAGCGAACGTGCAGAGACATTTACGTTTGAAGTGATTGTCGACGATGGTGGTGTAGACCCTGAGCCAACGCCAGATCCTGATCCAACACCAGACCCAAGCGATGACGCATGGGATTCAGCAAAAACTTACCTAGGTGGTGAAGTTGTCGTGTATGCTGACCAAAATTGGAAAGCACAATGGTGGATTAAAGGTGGTGATAACCCACAAGCGGCTTACCAAAAAGATAAGTGGGGCGTTTGGCGTCCAGCTAACTAATCATTGGTTGTAGCCAAATGGAATTGGCTAAGGCAAGCATGAAAGCCACTGTTTTGAGTTAAAGACAGTGGCTTTTTTACGTCGTTCATAAACTGACGGGGTAAGTGAGGTGATATCACCAAATGCAAATATGGGCAGAAAATCGTCCCTATCCCAAGTAACCTCGCCCTGAATTCTGGATCTTGAAGTCACTTGGGAATAAATAAAGACAATAGGCTGAAACGAACGGACAGAGTGATATTAGTGCTATGTAAGAGCTTGAAACTCAAAGAGCGCCTAAGCGCTCTTTTCTTTTGTACTGCCTTTTGGGTGATGACCGAACTTGTCATTCAAGTAGAGCAGTCCGCTGACGAAGAGTGCCACGACGGAAACCGTGAAGAGGGCATACATACTTAATACCCAAGCGAATGTGGCAGTCAGAAAGGCAATGAAGGAAAACATTCTGCTGAATGACATTACATGACCAAGTTTGTTACTTTTCATAACGCCTCCCAAAGCTTAGTGGGTAGAACCAGAGTGCTTTCACTCCGCATTCGTATTGTCTCTCTTCTAGGGGGAATTTACCCAAAAAACAGGCTAAATATTTCTCAAAAAAGATTAAATATTGACCTGGTAGACAGTTTTTTACTTGTGATTTTATATGAGTTTCATTGCTCATTGTCTATGCCAACATTTTTGATTCTGCTGAACGTCAAAATTGATTCCCATCTTTGGCTACAGTTAATGCATCCCCACTGACAAAGCAGGAAACTCTTATGTTCAAGACTCAACTTAAACGTGTCGTTGTTATCACTAGCCTACTGGTTTCATCATCTGTTCTGGCAAGCACGAATGCGTACAATACAGATATTCCTACCAGTATCATGACACCTGATAAGGTTGAAACCAGCATTGGTACTTTGAATTTCAAGGATGGCGTACCAAGCCAGCAGACGATGGATACGCTATACAACAACCTCGATACCATGCGAGCAACAGAAGTGTTTATGAACGCGATTCCTATGGCATCCCTGGAAGCGTTAAGAGTCGGGCATGAGAAAATGGGGTTAACCACATCCAATCAGGTGATGCTGTTTGATGATCTGATGGATTCGAATCCGCTGTTCTTAACCGGAAATACAGATACGGTATACGCGTCCGCATTTCTCGATCTCGAGCGTGATGGTCCAACGGTGGTCGAAATCCCACCGGGTATGGGACCAACGACCGTCAATGATGCATTCTTTCGTTTTGTGACGGACATGGGCGTTGTAGGACCAGATAAAGGTGAAGGTGGCAAATACCTTATTTTGCCTCCGAACTATGAAGGTCCAGTGCCAGAGGGTTATCACGTTTCTCAATCAACAAGTTACGTGAACTGGTTTATTGCTCGTGGCTTTTTGAAAGACGGTAAAACAGACGCGGCAGTGAATTCATACCATAGTGGTTTAAAGATTTATCCATTATCTAAGAAAGGCGAGCCGCCGAAGATGGAATTCATCTCTGGTAGTGGTAAATCGTTTAATACCATTCATGCAAATGATGAGCATTTTTACGATGAAATCAAAACGGTGATCGACAAAGAACCGATTGAGTTTATCGAACCAGAAATGCGTGGACTGATAGCGACCATCGGCATACAAAAAGGTAAGCCGTTTGCCCCAGATGCACGAATGCAGAGCATATTGGAAGACGGTGCAGCAATAGGTAATGCAACCGCACGAGCGTTGATGTTTAACCCTCGTACCCAGAACGCTTACATTTGGGATGATCGTAATTGGAAGACAGCGTTCATTGGTAATGATTACCAATGGCTGATTGAAGAAGGCAACGGTGGTCGCAATCTAGATGCGCGCACTTATTTCTTCTATATGGCGACGGTTAATACGCCGGCAATGGCGCTCAAAATGGTTGGTAAAGGTTCTAAGTACGCAATCGTTGATAAATCTGCTCAGGGAGAGTTCTTTGATGGCAGCAAAAACTACAAGCTGACCATTCCTGCGAATGTTCCGGCGAAGAACTTCTGGTCAGTTGTGGCTTACGATACACAAACGCGTTCGGAATTACAGTCCAGTCAACCTTTCCCGAGTAAGAACGACAAGCGTGACGACATGATGACAAATGCAGATGGCTCGATTGATTTGTATTTTGGTCCGAAAGCACCAAAAGGCAAAGAAGCAAACTGGATTGAGACTGTGCCGAACAAAGGCTGGTTCACTATCTTGCGTGTCTACGGTCCATTAGAACCTTGGTATGACGGCTCGTGGAAGCCTAGTGATATCACGGAAGTGAAGTAAGATAATTGAAGAGGCAACCGGTCAATTGATAGACCGGTTGCTTGTTTTTGGCTTGTTCTTATGGCTCTGTTGCGGCTTTGTTTGGTCTTGCTTGAGGGATTGTTTATTTGCGACGACAAGTGATAGTCGTTCTAATTTGTTTCTTGCAGTGCTTGTTTAATAAAGGCTTCTACCTGAGCAATGATCGGGTGCTGGTAGAATGCTCGGTGATATTGAACGCCCACATCAAACATCATTGGTTTAGCATTCAGCCTTAACGGCAATCGGAGAACGTCCTCTGGTAGGGCATCATCGTTAATGTGCATCCCGACAAATACATACGGGCTGACTTTTACGCAATCAAGCGCTGCCGCCATAGAAGAGACCGTTAGTTTCTGTTCCAAATTTACCCCAGTGAGTTTTCGCATTCGTTCATAGTACGCACTGACATCAAGAGAGCCCATAGACACGCGCACCGTCTCGAGGTTTTCAATGTCACTTAGCTCTAGCTCGTTATGTTGGCTAAGTCGGTGTTGATCATTCACGTACGCAAAGATGGGAACAGAAGCAACTTTGCGCTCAACCATTCTCTCATTGAGCTCATTTGGAAAACCGCCAATTCCAATGACGACGGCCCCTCGTTTTGGGTTTTCGATACTTTCTATCGACCAATCAATAAATGAAATCTTCGGCTTTTGATCTTCCGTTGTAAGGGCGGAGACTAAAGGGGTCGTCAACATGCCAGATAACGGATTAATGATGCTGAATATGTACTCATTGGCTTGCTGATTTGCATTGAAGCTTTGCGCCAGCTGGGGGATTTGCTCTAGGCGTTCTAATGGTTCGCTGATGAATTCACACAGCTGCTGGCAAAGCAGGGTTGGGGTATAAATGCCTTTTTCTGCATTGAAGAGTTCGTTATCAAATCTTTGACGACATTCAGCCAATTGTCGTGTGAATGTCGCTTTGCTAATGTCGAGGGTATGACACACTTTCGCCTGCGATTTTTGCTGGCTGAGTAGATAAAGAAAGCGATACAAATTCAAATCAATAGTATTTTTCACGAGCTCAGTACCTGAGGTTATTGAGCTTTAAGTATCGGTGTCTCTCATCCTCTGTTCCAATAAAATTTAAAACAATTTTTCCTTTTGTGACATGGGGTTAGCTTGTAAGAGTATGATGTGCTCAATCGGAAGGCGAAACTAAGATTGCGTAAAAGGTGAAAAACAGTGCTAGGTAAGCCCTTGAACTCATCCTATAATTAGGTTGCATATGGAGGATGTTTGATGGTCAAACATCCTCTATTTTTTGAAACCTACAACAAGGATCCGGCATAAATTGTTTTTGCTGGTGTTGTTTACATTTACCAAGAAGGTGATTTAACACTAATAATTGAGGTTCTTACGATGACTCTTAACAAGTACTTTGTTTTCATTCCGACTGATATGGATCAGGAAACACACAAGGAACAGAAAGTGATATCTGAAACGGAAACTCAACGTCAGGCTTTAGTAAAACAGGCGCAGCAAGAAGGCGGACTGTAAGGCTAGGTTTCAAAATAAGAAGAGCACCCGAAGCGGTGCTCTTTTTTTATCTCTGAACATCTATCACTTTAGCATCCCAAGGCTTTTAAGCTTGCGATAAATGGTATTGCGGCTTAATCCCAACATGCGTGAGGTTTTGCTGATATTACCTTGGTTCGCTTGATAAGTTTTTACCAGCTTATCTTCGACAGTCGAACGCATATCTTTGGTTTTCGGCACGCTAACGTCTTCAATCATACTGGTATGACTAAGCTTCTTAGCAAGATGATTTGGCACATGGCTAAGTTCTAGTTGCGGCTCTCCTTGCGCCATCAATGAAGAGACTTTGATTAAGCTATCGAGTTCTCGCAGATTGCCAGGCCACACGTAAGTCATCATCAATGAAAGAAGGTGGGGACAAATGGTCTGTTCCGAATCAGAATGGCGTCGATGAATGTTCTCAATCAGTGCTTGCTTATCATTGCGCTCTTCAAAGCGAGGTAGCTCGACGATAAGTCCGTTGAGGCGGTAGTAAAGATCCTGACGAAATACGCCTTGTTCAATCAACAACTCTAAGTCTTTGTGTGTTGCGGCGATGATTTGCGTATCAACTTGGATGGTTTGGTTTGAACCAACAGGAAGTACGGTTTTGTCTTGTAGTACGTGGAGTAGGCGGCTTTGCGCTTCTAGAGGCAAATCTGCAATCTCATCTAAGAACAAGATGCCGTTGTGCGCTTGGCGGATTTTACCTTGGTATCCTTTGCTGTTTGCACCAGTAAATGCACCTGAAACATAGCCAAACAGTTCAGATTCAACTAAGTCTTTAGGTAATGCCCCACAGTTAACTGATACCAAAGGACCACTCTTACGTTGGCTGTTTTTGTGTAACGCTTTGACGAATTCGTTTTTCCCTACACCGGTTTCTCCAAGAATAAGTAAGCTAATGTCTTTGTCGATAACGCGATTTGCTTGTTGCCAACAATGCTCGACCGTGGTGTCGCCATAATGAAGATCGTTGGATGCAGAAAGAGAGCGGGAAGACGTTTTACTCTCTGACAGAGGTTGAGTTTTAAACACCAGTGATTGACGGCTTAGCGAATTATCGAGTATCGAATCCAGAGATTGTCCAATCACATTCGGTTGATCAAGCAATTGCGAGGCGACTTGGTTATGCGCAAGGATTTGCCCTTCCTCATTGGCGATGATAATGCCTTGCCACCCACTGCTGAGTAACCCTTTTTCGCATGCTAAATCGACTCGAATATGTCCTTGAGGGATTTGATTGAGGAGTTGGTTTTCGACTTGCTGAACCATATTCTGGACCAGTACTTGCGTTGAGATATCGTGCTTTTTCTCTTCGCTGGTAATGTCCAACACGCCCATTAAGTTACCCAAATGATCAAAGATTGGACTTGCTGAGCAACTGATAAAGCGATGATGTTGAATAAAGTGCTGATCACCAATAACAGACACCGGTTTGGCTTCTACTAAAGCAGTGCCAATGGCGTTGGTGCCTTTCAGTTTTTCTTGCCAGCACGCGCCAGAACTGAGCGCAATTTCGGTCAGTTTTTCTCGGAATTTAGGTTGCCCCCAGCTACCGATGATCACGCCATCCGCATCGGTCAGTATTAACCGACTGTCGCTGTGCGCAAACAACTGATTAAACAAAGGCAGGGCAAACCGCTTCACGGCATCGATTAAGAAGTTAAGCTGGTGGCGTCTGTCCTGCAGAAACGCAGAAGTGACGCGAATATCGTCAGGTCGACGTCGCTGTTTTAAACCCGCTTGTTCACTTCTGTCCCATGAAGTAGAAAGCCAGTTGTTGTTGGTAATGTGTTGAAGTTCCATGACTGTACCATTTTGTCACAGTGAGGGTGTGCCATTTTGGAACACTTGAACACTGGTGTTCACACCATACATCCGCTCAAACGTCACTCACTTAGTTTGTTATCGCTTGATAATCATAGTTTTACATTTAATTAACAACAAGACGTGTGTTGTTGGCATGTGACTTGAGTAATGAAGTGACAACATCGCTGAGTTGAACACTCGGTTGTTTAAAACAAAAAACTGAACGAGAACAAAAGGAAGAGTTATGATCTATGCACAGCCAGGTAGTGAAAATGCCGTCGTGAGTTTTAAATCACATTACGACAACTACATCGGTGGCGAATGGGTGAAACCGAGGGGTGGGGAGTACTTCGATAATACGTCACCAATCAATGGTCAAGCGTATTGTAAGGTTGCTCGTTCTAGCGAGGCAGACATCAACCTTGCATTGGATGCAGCGCACAATGTAAGAGCAAAATGGGCCAAAACCAGCGTTACTGAGCGTGCCAACATTCTACTGAAAATAGCAGACCGCATTGAACAAAACCTTGAAGAACTTGCGGTAGCAGAGACATGGGAAAATGGTAAACCTGTGCGCGAAACACTGGCGGCGGATCTTCCTTTAGTGGTCGACCATTTCCGTTACTTCGCAGGCTGTATCCGTGCTCAAGAAGGCAGTGCGGCTGAGCTTGATGAACACACTGCAAGCTACCATTTCCCTGAACCAATTGGCGTTGTAGGACAGATCATTCCTTGGAATTTTCCAATGTTGATGGCGGCGTGGAAGCTTGCTCCTGCGTTGGCTGCTGGCTGTTGTGTGGTGCTCAAACCTGCCGAACAAACGCCAACTTCGATTCTCGTTCTGATGGAAAAGATTGGTGATCTCTTGCCAGCAGGAGTGGTGAACGTGGTCAACGGTTTTGGCTCAGAAGCAGGGCAAGCACTAGCAACCAGTAACCGAATTGCAAAGCTGGCATTCACGGGCTCAACCGAAGTAGGTAACCATATCTTAAAATGCGCAGCAGAGAATCTCATTCCATCAACCGTTGAGCTTGGTGGTAAGTCTCCAAATATCTACTTCCCAGATGTGTTTGATCATGAAGATGAATACCTAGATAAGTGTATTGAAGGCACGCTGCTTGCGTTCTTTAACCAAGGAGAGGTGTGTACCTGTCCATCACGTGTCTTGGTACATGAATCTGTGTACGACAAGTTTATTGCGAAGGTTGCGGAGCGCGCGAAGACCATTAAACAAGGTAACCCATTAGATACTGACACTCAGGTGGGGGCACAGGCATCGCAAGAACAATTCGATAAGATCCTGAGCTACCTAGAAATCGGACGCCAAGAAGGGGCCAAAGTCGTGTTTGGTGGTGATGTGGCGAAACAGGAAAACGACTTGGAGCAAGGCTACTACATTCAACCGACTTTGTTACAAGGTCACAATAAGATGCGCGTATTCCAAGAAGAGATCTTTGGTCCGGTCATTGCTGTGACTACTTTTAAAGACGAAGCAGAGGCGCTAGCGATTGCCAATGACACGGAATATGGTTTGGGTGCTGGTGTGTGGACGCGCGACCAAAACCTTGCTTACCGCATGGGGCGTAATATCGAAGCAGGGCGCATTTGGATTAACTGCTATCACGCGTATCCTGCACATGCTGCGTTCGGAGGCTACAAAAAATCAGGCATTGGTCGAGAAACCCATAAGATGATGCTCGATCACTACCAGAACACGAAGAACCTATTAATCAGCTACGACGTCAATCCGCTAGGCTTTTTCTAAAGCGAAGGTATCGCAGTAAAATGTAATATACCCAAGTAACCTCGAGATGCTAGGTTCTGCGAGAATGACTTGGTTTGTAGACGCGGCGGCGATTTAAAGATCTAGTTATTACACTGCGTCGTTTTCCTTACTCTCGAATCAATGACAACGCTCTGAATCCTGCATCTTGAAGTCACTTGGGCATACCTATATAAGAAGAGCCCCCTAAGTCATTCAACTTAGGGGGCTCTTAATTAAAGTGAACTTCACGTTTCTAACTTGGATTAGGCTTTTACTGCATCAAAATCATCTGATTGAGAAGACGGTTTGAAGAACAGTTTTGTCTCTTCCAACACCACGTGGCGCAGAGCAATTAAACCAATTAGGTTAGGGATTGCCATTAAACCGTTTACGATATCAGCCAGTAGCCAAATCATATCTAGGTGAAGGAAAGCACCTGAAGCCACCAAACCAACAAAAATCAGTTTGTACGGAAGTACTGCTTTTGTACCGAATAGGAATACAACACAGCGCTCACCGTAGTAGTTCCAGCCAAGAATGGTGGTAAATGCGAAGAACATAAGACCGATAGACACCAGCATTGGACCTAATGTCTCTGCGTTAAGACCAACCGCAAATGCGTGTGTTGTCATCGCTGCACCTGCAAGGTCACTTTGCCATGCACCCGTAAGGATCAAAGCAAGACCAGTCATCGTACAGATGATGATGGTATCGAAGAAGGTACCCGTCATAGAAATCAGACCTTGTTTAACACAAGAATCCGTTTTCGCAGCAGCCGCAGCCATAGGCGCACTACCCAAACCAGATTCGTTTGAGAATACGCCACGAGCGATACCAGATTGGATTGCCAGCATAATACTTGCACCCAAGAAACCACCAGTTGCCGCTGTCGAAGTAAATGCAGACACCAATACAAGCTCAACTGCATTTAGCAATTGGTCTGCATTCATGATGATCACACTCAAACACGCTAGCACATAAAACAGCGCCATTGCTGGCACGACTTTACCTGCAACGCTAGCGATCGACTTAATACCGCCCAAGGTTACGAATGCCACTAATAGCGTCAGGATGAAGGCAGACAGCTCGCGGTTTACACCAAGAGAAATCTCACTTGCATCAAGAATTGCATTCACTTGAGGGAAGGTACCGATACCAAAACAGGCTACGCCCAGTGCAAATACCGCGAACATGATAGCTAGCGCTTTCGAGCCAACACCATATTGCAGGTAGTACATAGGACCACCAATCATTTGGCCTTTGTCGTCAACACGACGGTATTTCACAGCAAGAAGACACTCAGCGTATTTGGTTGCCATTCCAAATAGGGCAGCTAGCCACATCCAGAATAGGGCACCAGGACCACCAAGTTTGATTGCTGTTGCAACACCAACAATGTTACCTGTACCAATAGTTGCAGACAGCGCAGTACATAGCGCTGCAAAGCTAGAAACGTCACCCTGTTTATCAGATGACTTATCTTTACTGAATACCATCGCTAACGCAGTTGGTAGGTGTTTAAATTGGATCAAGCCTAGGCTAAAAGTGAAGTAAACACCGGTTCCCACAAGCAAAAGCAGCAGTGGTGGACCCCAGACAAAGTTATCAATGGTTTGAAGTAAAGATTGTAGGTCGTTCATGATTTCCCCTTAATAAAACAACTAATAAGGAGAAGAGGGAAAGGACGAGATCAAGGATCTCTAATAGCTATGCTATTCAAAACAAAATAAGGCGGGAACGCCAAATAGTTAGGTTGTTACTTTCCACTCCTCTGTCCTTTTGCCTGAGAGTTTCACCCCGCACACATGTGCGGGACTTGCTCCTTCGGCGACCGATTTAACGGTTCTCTCCAGAGGTTCCTCCAACTACAGTCCCCGCTACCAAGGTAGCACCTGAAATAGTTAATTCTTCGGCGAGTTACCCTAACTAAATGTTAAAATTTAGTTAATAACCACTCTCCTGCAGTCTTCATCGGAACATTTACTCAATTAAATGAGTAAAGGTTAGTTAATGATGCTGGTCACCATTAACGTGTGAACTCTATCATGTTTTGTTACCATTTCAACACCAAATGACGATTTATTTTCAACACATTATGCGGACTTTGTGGTCTTAATTTCATAGGTTTGTCGATTAATTAAACAAATGAGTCAATCTTTTGTTCATTGTTTACTTGTATGGGTGGTCGAAATCTAATTCGATTGAACGATGGGCGAGTAGAGCTGTGTCGATAAGTTATTCAGTTTAGAATAGAAAATTGATCAAAACGGGAGCAATCGCTTCAAAATCTACGCTAAGTTGACCGTAAGCGACGTAGAAATAGGTTACAATGTTTCTTTGCGAAACTGTCTATGGAATCAGATAAGTTCACATTATTGGACAAGGAGGCGGTATGACTAGATTGTTAGCCATTGCGGTATTGATTGGATTAGCGTTTGTGCTATTTCGTTATCGTACCAATGAAAAAGTCCAAAAAGCGACGGTCATTACGCTGATCAGCGCATTTTTAATTTATACCGCGTCAATCATGATTGCGGAACTCACTCGCTAGCAAACCGGTAGAGTCCTTGGAGTAAGATACGGTGACTTCTCAGAATAATATTGAAGATCAAGACGAAGTAGTTGTCATTGAGGAGCGCGATAAGCGTACCCACATTTATATTGCCATTGCGGCAGTACTGGGTTTGGCATTTGGTGGTTTGGCTGGGTCGGCAATGACAGCAAGTAAGTGGGAGTCCACTTACCAAGTGTTGGAAGAAAAGTACCAAGCACTAGCACAAGACAAGACGGATTTGGTTTCTCAAGTGAAAACACGCGAAGCGAGCTTGGATAAAGAAATCGATGCAAAAGTCGCGACGTTATTGGCAGAAAAAGAAGAAGCTCATAAAGCGGAACTAAAAGCGCTTCAAGCGCAGTTAACTGAAGTAGAAAAAGTGAATATTTCACTTGAGTCACAAGTGAAAGAACAGAAAGCGACGCTAAGTACCACTAAGAGTGAAAACGATAAGCTTAATCGCCAAGCCGATATGCAAGCGACCATCTTTGAGCGTTCACGTGAAGTGTTCCGTAAGGAGCTGCAAATCTCGCAAGAGTTGGAGTCTCTAGAGAAGGAGCGTGAATCGCTATTGCCTAAGATCGAAACGTTGAAAAAAGAGTGTGACGTTTTCCTAGAGGGCAAGTCTTGGGACGTGAAATCAGACGCGTGTGACCGACACGATGAAGCAAATTCTCGTTTAAGCCAAGTTGACCAACTTATTGAAGTTCACAAGATGGACCTAAAACAGATCAAAGACATTACGGCAGAGATGGGACTGTAGAGCAAGCGCTTTTCACTCCCCAGCTTGGTGATTCAGAAATACAAAAGGAGCTCTCAATGAGCTCCTTTTTTGTGTCTATCCGTCAGAACGGATTAACTCTAATTCGATGTCGATTAGATGCGAGAAGCGTCATAACCTGAAGCTAATAGCAATTCACGTTCATGTTTAATCAATTGTGCTCGGTCTTCAATCAGTTCATTCAACGCTTGAGACGGTTTACCAGCCAGTGATTTAAAGGCATCGAAAGACTCTGCGCTGTCGATTTGGTCAATCATACCACTGATAACATTACGTGCTTCGCAAGGGTTATCGTCAGTGGTGAAGTATTCAACTTGCTTTGCTGCAGACTTCATTTCGGTGAGCAGTTCTAGTGGACTACTTTCTTTTGCTACTGCCATGTAATTATCAAGTACACGTTTCGCATACAACAATTCTTTTAGTGGGATATCTCGGCCACTTACAATCAGCGATTCATTAAGGATCATACTTGAGCTCATGGGCATTCCTTTTTATCAATAATTCAAACTTCTTGGGCATTGATTTGAGTCTAATTTATTGCTGACTGAATGGGAATGCCTAAAATGCACATTTTTAACCGATCTTTCTGATTATTTACGTCTTTTTAGTGAGTAAATACGCAAACGGCGTATCTGGTAGAATCTTCAGATGATAAGGATGTCAAGTACTCGGAGTATCGACCGTTCGAACTCTGCATCAAATACGGGCTTTATTCGTCCTCAATATCAATTGATGAAGAAGCGGCCCGGTGTCACCCCAAAGCTTTGTTTGAATAGATGATTAAAAGCACTTACGCTCGTAAAGCCGCACTCAAATGCAACGGTAGTGACAGGGTGAGATTGCGCCAACAAAGTCAGAGAGTGGAATAATCTTGCTTGTTGACGATACTCGATGAAAGACATGCCAACTTCATTACGAAACAAGCGGCTCAAAGTACGGCTGCTGACGTTAATTTCTTCTGCCCATTGCTTTAGTGAACGATTGTCCGCAGGGGTCTCCAACAGTGAGTTACAAACTTGTTCGAGTTTGGCGTTGTTGGGAAGAGGGATTTGAATGGACGCTTGTGGCGCGACTTTCAACTGATCCAACAAAACCTGAACAATACGCCAATACGGTTCCGTGGTTGCTTGATCGGCAGGTTGCTCAGAAAGATGAATGATCATCTCACGCAGCATTGGTGACACATTGAGAACATCACTCTGATTTGGCAGCTCAATATCGATGCTTGGCAACAAGTAAACGTTTTTCATCGCCGCATCCCCATACATGTACACCTTGTGTTTCTCATACGCTGGGATCCACACAGCCCTTTGAGGCGGAACGACCCATAACTTCAATTCTGTCTCGACCGCCATCACTCCACTGCTGGCGTACACCAATTGGTTATGTTGGTGGCAATGCCAGTCAATGACGTGCCCGTTGGGGTAGTGCTTGGGAATGACCACCGCCTCTAAGCGATTAATACTGGCGTCCAAACTGATGGCTTTGACGTTTTGGCTCATTTGAGCAGTAACCTGTCTCGATGGAATCTATACGCCAAATGCTAGCCAGATAAACTGAGCTTGTCATTAATTAGCTTTCCGCTATTTTGTTTGGAGTCGAGATGAACCGCTCAATTTACGCGGGTGTCCTTAATGTGGGGCACTCACTTAATCATTATTTCTTGCTCATTTTTCCTTCTGTCGTACTAACGCTGCATAAAGAATGGAACATGAGTTACGCCACACTACTTCAAGTAGGAAGTGCAGCCATGTTGGTTTATGGCGTGATGTCGCTACCGGCTGGTTGGCTAGCGGATCGTTGGAGCAGAAAAGGCATGATGATCGTTTTCTACTTTGGGATGGGCATCTCTGCGTTACTTACCGCTCTCGCGCAAACGCCATGGCAAATGGGATTGGGGCTTTGCGCCATTGCCTTGTTTGCCGCGATTTATCATCCTGTTGGTATTGCACTTATTTTCAGCTCTGCAAACAAAACAGGCAGGGCTATCGCGGTAAATGGGCTGGCAGGCAACTTAGGTTTGGCATTCGCGGCAATGGGGACCGCTTTGTTATGCCAATGGTTCTCTTGGCAAGCCGCATTTTATATTCCAGGTATCGTATGTTTGTTAACTGGCGTTATGTACTGGTTTGCATCGAAAGACGTTACCGGTATCGAACATGTGAAAAGTATACGTGACGACGTAACGATACCTTTGCGACAACTCAAAGTGCTGTTCGCTTGTGTGGCGGTGATTGCCTTCTTCGGTGGTTTGGTCTTTCAATCTACTACGACCTCGTTACCAAAAATCATGGACGTACAGTTTAGCCAATCATTGAGCCTTTCAAGCACGTTGACCACCTCTATTTTTGTCTGTGCTGCGTTTATTCAGCTTGTTGTGGGTGAGTTGATAGATCGTGTTGATATCAAGAAGCTGCTCGCCTGCATTACTGGTGGGCAGCTGTTATTCCTGCTATTGGCGACGGTTACTCATGAATGGTCTTTGGTTCTGGTGTTTGTTGGTTTGATGTTGTGTACGTACGCGCAAATACCGGTGAACGATTGGCTTATTGGCCGTTATTCCGATGCGAAATGGCGCTCTAGGACCTACGCCGTTAAGTACACATTAAGCTTTAGTACCGGACCTATCGCGTATTGGCTTATTGCTTCTACCTATGCTCAAACACAAGAGTTTGTATTGATGTATTTCATCCTTGCCGGTGGGATGGGGATCGCACTGTTGAGTGCTACGTTAATGCCTTCGTCAAGCAAAAGAAAACCGGCTAGTACCACACTAGTGAAACAGTGAAACAGTGAAACAGTGAAACAAAAAGGAGCGCGTCGGGCGCTCCTTATCACGCTCCGTGCTTACACAAAGAGTAAGACCGAAAACACAGTTTGAAAGAATGAACTCACTCTAGATTGGTTGGTTCTTACTGGTTCTGGTTTTGGTGTATTTCGATGGCGCTCGGCACTTAATGTATAGTAAGAGTAGTAAATGGTATTCATATTGACCTCCTGTATGACTTTAGAGATAGTATGAAAGTCTAATTGGGAACAAATAACGAACACATGAATATGGATAGTTCATCTTTTAAATCTACCTCGCATTTGAGCCGCTTACGTCAATTGAGTCGGCACTATCAAACTCAGGAGAGAAAGCCGGTCACCATCGCATCACTAGCAGAACAACTGCAATGTAGCGATCGAAATGTCAGTAAATTAATGGTGGCAATGGAATCATATGGTTGGGTGACTTGGGCTCCGGGTAAGGGGCGGGGAAACGTGTCCACGCTCACACTACTTGTGACGTTTGAAGAGGCGTTAAAGCAGGCATTAGAAGAGTGGGTTAAAGCGGGAAAAATCAACCAAGCACATCAACTTGCAGAGCAGTTTGATGGCGAATTGGTGTTTCAAGAAAACTTGCCTCTGTGGTTGGGTGATGCGCAAACCGAACTGAACAAGCAAAATACCCTTGTTTATATCGCACCTTATCAATTACCAGAGTGGCGACCACATCAAGCTCACTCTGTGCGTTCGGTGATGCTAATAGATAGCATTTACAATACATTGCTGCGTTTTGACCCTCACTCTCAAAGCATCTTGCCCGAACTTGCGCACGCATTTGAAAATAAGGGTGATCACGTTCGAATTCGCTTGCGTAGTGATGTGACTTTCCACAATGGCAAGCGATTGAGCGGCACTGATATTAAAGCGAACTTTGAGCGAAGATTAAACGAGGCTCATCCGTTTTCGGTCCTGTTTCGCCACCTTGATTCTATCAATGTCGAAGGGCAATGGGTGACGTTTTATCTACGTCAAAATGACCCTGTATTCCTCAATTTATTGTGTGACAAACATACGGCAATTATGGATTGTGAACAGCCACATAAGCCTATTGGAACAGGTCCCTATTATGCGGAACGATTGGAGAGTCACCATTGGACACTCAAAAGAAATCCTCGGTATTTTGGCATTGGAGGGTTGATTGATATGGCTGAATTTTGGTCATTGTCACCCTGTAGCAAAGTGGGTCATGCGCACATTCAGCAAATGCAGCGCGCGATTCATCTTGATAATGTCGGAGATGATCACAGTAAGCAAAATGGTTGTTCTGTCCTTCATTTTTTCTACCACAAAAACCAATTGAGCAAGCAAGAGCGTGCTTGGATTGTTCATCACTTTAGAAAGCATGCTGATCAGCGCGTAGAGTTAGCAAATAGTCTGATGAACGAGCACCAAGACAAAGGTTTTCACCTGTTTGAAAGCCAAATGACAAAGCCAAAGCGTCCAGTGGTGATCGAAATTCGTGAGAACTTAAAAGCAGAGCTTGCTCCACTCATTGAGATACTTTCCGAGCTTGGTGTTGAGTGGACGATTCAAAGTCCAGACGACGAGAAACGTGCGATCGCTGATGTCGGTTATGGTTGTTACGTATTTGGCGATGACCGAGCTTATCAGTATTACGAGTGGATGCTTGCTAGTGACGCGTTTACTCGATGTTTGAGCGAGAAAGAGAAAAACAGTTTAGTGCAGTTCGTTGATGGATTGATGCGTGAAAGTGAAGACAGTCATGGATTGCTAGAGAAGCTATTCCGAGCGGAGGATTGGTTGATACAGAACTACCATTATGCGCCGCTTTGGAGAGAGCACATTGTCTACTCTCAATCTGAAGAACTGCATGGAGCAGAAACTGACCGAATGGGTGTGATGTCTTTGAAAAACATGTGGCTTGAATAGGGACTGCAGACACTAAGAATACAACAATGTGAGAAAACAAAAAGGAGCGCATTGGGCGCTCCTTTTATTCATTTATAGCTCAATGAATGTTGGGTATGACTACTGAACCGCTTTGGATGCATACCAGTTGTTTTGGTACGCCTTAGAAGCAAATAGTGCATTGGCTTTCGCGCGTTCAATAACGGTTGGATCAACGTCCATCGGTTCCATGGTTTGTTTATCAAAATCGTATTGCATTGTTGATACTTTCTCACCCGGAGAGAATACAACAAGGTTATCTCGGGTTAGGTAACCAAAGTTCTTGTCATATTGCATCATTGCACGTTCATCTTCACGAGCCAAAGGCTTAGTCAGGTCACGACCGATCATCGGTGTTTTTGCATCGATACCAATCAAAGACAGCAGTGTTGGTGGCATGTCGATGTTGTTTGCAATGCGGTCATCTTTGCGCGGTTTGATGTCTTTACCAATGATTAAAGCAGGAATGTGGAAGTGCTTCACTGGCACCAAGTTCGCACCGAATACACGAGCATCATGGTCAGCAATGACGATGAAGATAGTATCGTCCCAGTAAGAAGATTTTTTCGCTTTATCAAAGAACGTACCAATCGCATAGTCTGAGTATTTAACGGCATTGTTGCGCGTCATATGCTCAGCATCGTAAGGTTCAATCTTACCTTCTGGGTATTCGTATGGGCTGTGGTTACTCGAACTGAATACTAAGCTAAAGAAAGGCTTGTCAGTTTTTGATAAGCGCTCAAACTCTTGGTCCGCTTTAGTGTAAAGATCTTCATCACTTACACCCCAAGAGCCAACAAACTCTGGATTCTCATAGTCTTTTTCTTCCACAATCTGGTCGAAGCCGTTACCGAAGAAGAAGGTTTTCATGTTATCGAAGTTTGCTTCACCACCATAAATAAACTCAGTGTGGTAACCGCGGTTTTTCAGTAAGTCAGCAATAGTAAAGAAACCTGTTTGGCTTTTGCTTAGTTTTACCACTGCGCGCGATGGTGATGGTGGGAAACCTGTTGTCACCGCTTCGATACCACGAACAGAACGCGTACCCGTTGCGTACATCTGAGTGAACTGCCAACCTTCATTCATCAACTTGTCGAAGTTAGGAGTAAGAGGAAGACCACCCAAGGAACCAACGAATTGAGCGCCCAAACTTTCTTGAAGCAAGATAACCAAGTTCTTTGGCTTTCCTTGATATGTTGCTTGGTTGCTGTTCATGGTTGGAAGTAAAGATGGATCAAAATCAGACTTAGCAGAAGAGGCGCGAACGATGTCGAGCATCTTCTGATCATCCATTTTTCCGTAAAACTGCTCTGCGCTCTTTTCTGACTTCATGTTGTTGACAGCAAACAACAGTGAATAGGAAGAGTTGAGTGCTAGATCGTTCATTAGAGGATCATTCGAAAATGCCACCATTGCAGGGTTAAGAGGGCGGTGACCCAAAGATGAACGAGCGCCAGCGACACCAATCAGTACCACTAAAATTGCAAGAACAGGACGCCATTTCCAGTTTACTTGCTGAGCGTTATCCGTCAGTTTCTTACTCCATTTCCAACCTAAGAAAAGCGTAATAACCGTACCAAGCGTGCCGATGAACAGTTCTAACTTGTAGCCAGTCCAAAGCATGCTGAATACTTCTTTCGGATAAATGAGGTATTCCACGAACAAACGGTTCGGACGAAGATCGTATTCTTGTATAAATGGAGCGGTAGCAAGCTCCATGTATACCAAGATCCATAGACCAGCGACCATCCAACAACGGAGTAACCATTTCCAGCACTCACCAATCTTACCGGTCACCGGTAACAGCGCAGATAGTAAGCCTGGCAGGATAAACAACCAACAAATCGTTGCAAAATCGACGCGTAAACCCTGACCAAGAATGTAAATAAGGTCGTTAAAAGATTCGATCCGGTCAGAGAGCCAAAAGGCTAATAAAATCCGCGAAGTGGACAAAAAGACAAGCGAAAATAGCGCAAATACAGCAACAGGCTGTAAAGGCCCAAAGGTGGGCTTTTTCATAAATATTCCCTAATTTACTGATGTGTTTGGTTTTTATGATGCGTCTTGTATCAAAGAAAACGTGAAACAAACGTGAAATATAAGGCTTATCTATAAATTTAATTGTAATGATTGGTACGGCTTTGTAAGGAGGCGTAATGCGATATGGCATGCGCTACGAAGTTTGCTCCGTTGGGGGAGGTAATATTCATGGGTTGATTTCGATAGAGTTCTTATTTAGGGTAATAGCTATGAACTATTTCGCGATTTCTACCTCGACTTTCTGCTGCTGCACCTTCCAAAACGTGCGGCGGCTTTCGCGTATCTATTAGTTAGTAAAAATTTCATCGACATATTAAAGGCCGCAGATGTTTTCATCCGCGGTCTTTTTGCATTTAAAGGAATAACAATATGAGCCAACAAAAACTACAACTTTTCAATACACTGGGACGTACTCTTGAGCCGTTCAATTCCATCGAATCAGGAAAAGTAGGTTTGTACGCGTGTGGTCCGACGGTATATGACTACGCTCATGCTGGGAATTTAAGAACCTATCTGTTTGTCGATGTTTTAAGACGCGCGCTAGAGCTCAATGGTTATGTCGTAAATCACGTTATGAACATCACAGATGTTGGTCACTTGGTGTCTGACGCCGATACTGGCGAAGACAAAATGGAGAAGGGTGCAAGGAAACAAAACAAATCTGCTTGGGCGATTGCAAAGTATTTTGAAGACGCGTTTTTAGGTGACCTGAAAAGCCTCAATATCATTAGCCCTTCGGTCATTTGCCGTGCTACAGAACATATAGAGGAACAGATTGAGTTTGTACAAGAGCTTGAACAAAAAGGTTTTACCTATCAAACCTCAGACGGTGTTTACTTTGATTCAGCGAAGCTTCCGGATTACGGAAAACTTGCCAAACTGGATCGCGAAGGATTAGAGGCGGGCATCCGTGTCGAAATGGCAGAGAAAAAGAGCTCAACCGATTTTGCGCTATGGAAGTTTAGCGGTAGTACACCAAGACAAATGGAGTGGGAAAGTCCGTGGGGTGTGGGATTTCCGGGGTGGCATATTGAATGTTCTGCGATGGCAGAGAAGTACCTTGGGGAAGTATTCGATATTCATGTCGGTGGGGAAGACCATATTCCTGTTCATCACACTAACGAAATAGCCCAATGCCAAGCGAAGAATGGGCACATACAAGCGAATTTCTGGCTGCATGGCTTCTTCCTTCAATTGAATAAAGAGAAGGTCTCTAAATCGGGTACATCGCTTCGTCTTGAAGCATTAATCGAGAAAGGCTATGACCCTTTAGCTTACCGTTATCTGGTGCTGACCAGTCATTATCGCAGTCATTTGAGTTTCTCGTGGGAGAGCTTGGACGCCGCACAAACCGCTTTTAAGCGTCTGAAAGCAAAAGTGTTGGCATTGCCAGAAGGTGGCAAAGTCGACCAAACGTTTGTTGAGCGTTTTGTGTCAATCATTAACAACGATTTAGCCATGCCACAAGCGATTGCATTAATGTGGGAGTTACTTGGAAGCGCATTAAACGACGCGGATAAAAAGGCAACAATACGCTACTTTGACCGTGTATTTGGTTTAGAACTTGATAAGGTAGAGGAAGAAGCAATTCCTCGCGAGATCTTGGAATTGGTTGAATTGCGCTTGCAAATGAAAAAGCAGAAGGAGTATCAACAAGCCGACGAAATTCGTCAGAAAGTTACCGAGCTCGGTTATAGAATCAACGATACTGGTAATAGCTCAACGGTGAGTAAACAAGGTTAGGAAAGCCAGAAAACAAAAGGCTCACTACGATAGTGAGCCTTTCTAATTGAAAACGATAAACGCACTCGTCGTTATTGAATCGCTAACTCAGGTTGTGACGCCGTATTCGTTTCTGCAGTTTGATTGTACTTCTTAATCACTAGCGCCAAGCGAATCAGCATTGCAATTGCCGCGGTAGTTAATCCTGTCACGATACCAATCCAGAAGCCTTCTTCGCCCATGGCAGGAACGATTTCATCGGTGATACCCAGCAACATACCCAATGGAAGTGCCAAGCCCCAGTAAGCAAGAATTGCCAGAATCATTGGGATCTTAGTATCTTTGTAGCCACGCAGAGCGCCGTTTGCAGAGGTCTGCAGTGCATCGCTGAATTGGTACATCGCAGTAAACATCAGCAGCGTAGCCGCTGTTGCTGAAACCACAGGATCTGTGGTGTACAAACGAATGATCCACTCTGGGAACAGCAAGAAGAAGCCGACTGAAATCAACGACAGTAGCGCGGCAGTAATAATGCCTACCAAACTGCGGTGAGAGGCCGTTTCAAGCTTTTGTTCACCCAATGCATGACCAACGCGAATCGTGATACCAAATGAAAGACTCATTGGGATCATGTACGTCATGCTAGAAATATTCAGTGCTATTTGCGCCGCTGCAACGTTCTCCGCACCGATACGACCAATCAACAGGGCAATCACCGCGAAGATACTGCCACAAACCGCAATGTTTAAGCCAATCGGCATCCCGAGTTTGAACAGCTGTTTGATCTCTTGCCATACTGGTTTTAATTCTGCGAAGTGAAGAATGTTTTTATAGTGGTGATGGCTCTTGATGTAGCTAAACAGCAGGGCCGACATCAGCCAGTAAACCAAGCTAGTAGCCCAGCCACAACCAACCGCACCCAGAGCCGGCATGCCGAATTTGCCGTAAATCAGAATGTAGTTAACAGGGATGTTTACCAACAAACCAATCACTGAAATCAACATCGGTGCGCGAGTGTTGTTCATCCCTTCGCAGAAGCCATTCAAAGTGTAGAAAAGCGCAATGCCTGGAACACCAAACGCCAACGCGACAACGTAATCACTCGCGATAGGGATGATCTCAGGTGCAACACCTAAGCCAACGAGAATGGTTTCCCCAAGTAGTAAGTAAACAATCAGAATCGCACTGACAAACGCAGACAACCAAAGCATCTGAATAAACGCGATACGCACGTTATTTAAACTTTGTGCGCCGCGGTGGTAAGCCACAACAGGTGTTAATGCCATGATGATGCCGCGAAGCAATAGCGAAACGGGTAGCCATAAACTGGTGCCAAGTGCGATCGCAGCAAGGTCGGCAGCACTCACTTGTCCTGCCATTGTGGTATCGATAAAGCCCATCGACTGAGTGGCAAGTTGCATCAGAATGATAGGGATCGATAGGTGTAACAAAGCGCCCGATTCTTTAAAAAAGCGAGAAAAAGAGGAAGGTTTGTTTTGCATGGAAGTAATTAAACACCAATATCAATGCACCAGTGGAAGCAGGATAGCGTTGTGCATTGTAGGGTGTGCCGCGTAGGCACGCGCAATATACGGATTTTTGTTCTTGCGTTCAATATGTAATTTAGATCACAAGAAAACGATTGCGAGAGCTTTTAAAGTAAATATTTATCGCGTGAATGCATTGTATTTTTTACTGCTGATTTTTAGATGAAAACAAGCAATTTTAGACACACTCGTTTCAATAATCATCAGTCATTATTCCGCTTTTCGACGGTTGCACAGCTTTTTATCTGACGTCTCAATTTATTTATTGTCTGATTATTTTCTTGGTGATATTTATCGCCTTAGTTTAGGCAATGTATGGAATAAAGAATGGAAGCCGAGCAATTAGAAGTACTCAATTTCATTAGCCAATACCCACCTTTTGATGATTTACCGGAAGAGCACCTAAGAAACATCGCAATGAATGCTGAAGTCGCCTATTACCGCGCAGAGACGGACATTCTCAAGAAAGGCGATGACATTCGTGATTTATACATGATCCGCAGTGGTGTGGTGGAAATCTTCCGCCGTAAAGGGGAGTTGTACAACCGTATTGATGCTGGTGGTTTGTTTGGACAAATGGGGTTGTTGATGAACAACCGTGTCCGTATGCCAGCCAAAGCGATTGAAGACACCTTGGTTTACTGCATTCCAGAGAAGATCTTTACTGAGCTATGTGACGAGTTTGAGAACTTCGCCGATTTCATGGAGTTGGAAGACAGCGCGAGGCTGCGTACCGCTGTATCAAACCACTCAGATGGGAATGACTTTACGACTGCGAAAGCGCGCAAGATCTTAAGTCGTGAGCCAGTGACGCTAGAAGCCAGTGCAACGGTTCGTGAAGCGGCGATATTAATGGCAGAAGAGGGCGTCACTGCGCTTTTGATTGTCCGCGCGCAAGAAGACATTACTGAAGACGACGATGACCAACTGCTTGGTATCTTGACCGAGAAAGATCTGTGCGTTCGCGTTTTAGCTGAAGGTCGAGACAGCGATATTCCTGTAAGTGAAGTGATGAGCTACGATGTTGTGTCGCTCGATTACAGTGCTTACGTGTTTGAAGCCATGCTGACAATGCTGCGTTACAACGTCCATCATCTTCCAATCCTAAAAGATAAAAAGCCGATTGGCGTAATCAGCATGACGGATATCGTCCGTTATGAGTCGCAAAACAGCTTGTTGCTAGTGAGCTCTATCTTCCAGCAAAATTCGGTAGAAGATCTCAAAGCGGTATCTAAACAAGTGAAAGACTGCTTTGTCCGAATGGTGAGCGAAGACGCAAATGCGCACATGGTTGGACGAGCGATGTCGGTTATTGGCAGCAGTTTTAAGCAAAGATTGGCAGAGCTAGCAGAGCAAGAAATAGGTCCTGCGCCCATCCCGTATTGTTTGTTGGCGATGGGCTCCATGGCACGTGATGAACAGCTTATCGTCACAGACCAAGACAACGCGCTGATTCTAGACAACAGCTACGACCCAACATTGCATGGTGAGTATTTTGCTCAGTTCGCGAAATTCGTTTGTGATGGATTAGCCGAGTGCGGTTACACCTACTGTACTGGCGACATTATGGCAACTAACCCACAATGGCGTAAAACGCGCTCAGAATGGGAAGAGTGCTTTGCGAACTGGATTGATAATCCAACGCCAGAACGTCTTCTGCATAGCAGTATTTTCTTCGATTTACTTGGTGTACATGGACGCGTGAAATGGGCTGAGCAATTGAGCGGGTTCATTGTCCGTCGTGCTAAGAAGAACAATCGTTTCTTGGCTTGTATGGCTTATAACGCAATCCGTCGTACGCCACCATTAGGCTTCTTCAAAGACTTTGTGATGGAGAAAGACGGACGTCATCGCAATTCCATCAACTTGAAGCGTCGTGGTACCGCACCAATGGCGGATCTGATTCGGGTGCACGCGTTGGCGATTGGCTCTCGTTCGCAAAACTCGTTTGAGCGTTTGGATGACATCAACAATGCGGGCATCTTACCGAAAGGTCGCGGCATGGATTTAAAAGACGCTATGGAGTTGATCTACATGGTGCGAATCCGACATCAAGCGCTGGATATTGAAAAAGGGGAAGAGCCCGATAACAACATCGAGCCAGAAGAAATGTCGGAGTTTGAGCGTCGCAACTTAAAAGCTGCATTCCAAATCCTAAGCAACGCACAGAACTACATTAAGTTCCGTTACCAGAGAAGTGGCAAATGATGTGGTTTTCTAAACAGAAGCAAGATAGTCGAGATTTGCTTGATACCAGCCAGACCCCCGATTGGGCGGTTTTCTTCGAGCAACTTTCCGAACAAGCGAAAGATACTCGATTAAAACGTTATTACTCTACGCCCATTGTGAATGGTGATACGCCACTAAAAGAGGTACCGTTTGTCTCCGTCGATTTTGAGACTACTGGCTTAAACGCAGAGGAAGACGCCATTCTCACCATAGGCTTGGTACCATTTACCCTAGGCCGCGTACAGTGCAGTGGCTCTCGTCATTGGGTTGTGAATCCAAATCGAGAACTGAATGAAGAGTCGGTGGTGATTCACGGCATTACCGATTCTGAAGTGAAGAATGCACCTCAACTTGAACAAATTCTTGATGCCATTCTTGATGCGTTGGCAGGTAAGATTGTGGTCGTGCACTACAAAAACATTGAGCGACAATTCTTCAATAATGCCTTGTTAAACAGTATAGGTGAGGGGATTCAATTTCCAGTCGTTGACACCTTGGATATCGAATATGCAATTCAGCGTCGACAATGTGAAGGTTGGTTAAATAAACTCAAAGGTAAAAAGCCTGGGTCTGTGCGACTCGGACATGCGCGTGAGCGTTACCATTTACCTGCTTATCAGCCTCATCATGCCCTTACGGATGCACTTGCAACCGCCGAGTTGTTGCAGGCACAACTGCAGTATCACTTTGACGGTGACATGCCATTGTCCGTGGTTTGGCAATAGTGGTTCGGTGAATTGACAACAAAAATAATTAGTCGTCCTGATTACAAAATGCAATGCGATATCATAGCGGTTGAGGGTAAAATTATAAAGTAGAGCAACCCTTCTAAAAGCGACACAACGATCGCACATAAGCTTTGCAGCAAGTGACACAAGAAAGTCATCACTCAGCTTCCTACACAAGCTTAATTTGAATTTAATCTAGCCACGTTTTTAAGGAGATAAATCGTGAGCACCGACAATAATGGCGGTATACAGCGCCCCGACGGTAAGGTGAACCCGATCGATACTGATTACCAGATTGGTCAGGATAACGTCGCGTTAAAAGTAGGTCCTTTCGGACTTGATATTCACAACCGTGTGTTTGCTATTTCAGGCATGTCGATCATCCTGTTCGTAGTGTTAACACTGACTTTCCAACAACAAGTAGAACCGTTTTTTGCTGGTTTGCGTGGTTGGCTTGTATCTAACCTTGATTGGTTCTTCCTATCTGCGGGCAACGTGTTTGTCGTCGTGTGTTTGATTCTGATCGTAACGCCACTTGGTCGCGTTCGTATCGGTGGTACAGAAGCAACACCAGATTACACTTACGCAGGCTGGTTAGCGATGCTATTCGCGGCTGGTATGGGTATCGGTCTGGTATTCTTCGGCGTATCTGAGCCTATGTCTCACTTCAGTGCTGCACTTGGCGGCGTGAACGTTGAGAATGGTATTCGTACTGACTGGGCTCCATTAGGCGCAGCAGAGGGGGATACCGCGGCTGCATCTGCACTAGGCATGGCAGCGACGATTTACCACTGGGCACTTCACCCTTGGTCAATCTACGCACTGTTGGCTCTTGGTTTAGCGATCTTCTCGTTCAACAAGGGCTTGCCTCTAACGATGCGTTCTATTTTCTATCCTCTTTTCGGCGAGCGAGTTTGGGGTTGGGTTGGTCACGTTATTGATATCCTAGCCGTTGTTGCAACTGTGTTTGGTCTTGCGACTTCTCTTGGCTACGGTGCATCACAAGCAGCAACAGGTCTAAACTTCTTGTTCGGCATCCCGATGACAGAGACAACGCAAGTCGTGCTTATCGTGATCATTACGGCGTTAGCGTTAATCTCGGTAGTTGCGGGTTTAGATAGTGGTGTAAAACGTCTGTCTGAAATCAACATGGGTTTAGCAGCACTATTGCTATTGTTCGTGATCATCGTGGGTCCAACGCTCGCAATCATGACGGGCTTCTTTGAGAACATCATGTCATACCTTGCGAATGTTCCAGCACTATCGATGCCATTCGGTCGTGAAGACGTGAATTACTCTCAAGGCTGGACGGCGTTTTACTGGGCATGGTGGATTTCATGGTCACCATTCGTAGGTATGTTTATCGCGCGTGTTTCTCGTGGTCGTTCCGTTCGTGAGTTTATCGTGTGTGTAATCCTGATCCCATCAACCGTGTGTGTATTATGGATGACGGCATTCGGTGGTACGGCGATCAGCCAATACGTGAACGATGGTTACCAAGCGGTATTTGATGCAGAGCTTCCACTTAAACTGTTCGCGATGCTAGATGTGATGCCTCTGTCTCAAATAACCTCTATCGTGGGTATTATTCTGGTTGTGGTGTTCTTCATCACATCAGCGGACTCTGGTTCTCTTGTAATCGATACGATTGCAGCGGGTGGTAAAGTGGACGCACCAACACCTCAACGTGTGTTCTGGTGTACATTCGAAGGTTTAGTTGCAATCGCGCTAATGCTTGGTGGTGGTCTAGCGGCTGCACAAGCAATGGCGGTAACAACTGGTTTACCATTCACAATCGTATTGTTGGTTGCAACGGTATCTCTAGTGAAAGGTTTAATGGATGAACCTCGCCCAACATCAAAATCAATGAAGAAAGCGAAAGCGTAGTTTGAGCGTCCTTCATAACAACTAAAAAACGGCACGTCTCAACGTGCCGTTTTCTTTTCTGAATTCTTCATATCTAGCCAGAAATTGGCTACGACTTTCTTCCTGTTCAAAGCTTTTTTACGCCACAATATCGATAATGTGCAGCGCATCTGTCTAAAAATATTCTTAACCCTATAAATACATTAGAGCTCAAACTATTTTTAAAGTCATCTGCACTTTGCCTTCGTGCGATCTAGATCAAATAAACGGGTATTTAGAGCCGGTTGGTTTGATTTTTATGCACAATCAGTGTGCATAATAAAAAAGAAATTTAATTAGTGTACGAAGGATATGTATCTACATATGATTACCTCAGCACCTTGGGTGATGTATCCAGAAATTGGAGAAGACCCAAGCAAAAAATGGATTTTTCGTGAACCTGTCGTGTCTGATGGCGACGATATTTATGGTTTAATCGCAGATTGTCCGCCGCTCGATATGAACTCTTCATATTGTAACTTCCTCCAATCTAGCCATTTCAGCAAAACCTGTGTTCTCGTCGAGCACAAAGGTGAGATCGCTGGTTTCATCTCTGGTTATCAGAAACCGGATGAGCTCAATGTATTGTTCATTTGGCAAGTCGCCGTCGCACCGCGATTTAGAGGCAATGGATTGGCTTTCAAAATGCTCAAAAACATTCTTGACCGAGAAGTTCTCGAAAATGTTAATGCCATTGAAACCACGATCACCAAGGCAAATGATGCATCTTGGGCATTATTCAAAAAGCTTGATGCGCAAAATGGCAATGGCGGTGAAGTGACCACCTTCTTGGATGAAGATAAACACTTTAAAGGCAAGCACGATACTGAATATTTGTATCGTATCCCCCTCAAATAAACCCACTAATAGGAATCAAATAACGGTCTTATCATGGATATTTTTAAAAAGCAGGAATCCAACGTACGTTCATACTCAAACAGTTTTCCGGTTGTTTTTCGTAGTGCGAAAGGTTGCTGGTTAGAAACAGATCAGGGTGAACGTTACCTCGACTTTCTTGCTGGAGCGGGATCTCTCAATTACGGTCATAACAATCCAGTACTTAAGCAAGCGTTGCTTGAATACATTGAAATGGATGGCATTACACACGGCTTGGACATGCATTCAGAAGCAAAAGCCGCCTTTCTTGAAGCGTTAAACCAATACATTCTTCAACCAAGAGCGCTGGACTACAAAGTTCAATTTACAGGTCCAACGGGAACTAACGCTGTTGAAGCTGCCATTAAACTCGCCAAAAAAGTAACGAGTCGTAGCAGCATTGTGGCCTTTACTAATGGTTTTCATGGCTGTACGGCAGGTGCGCTTGCAGCGACGGGTAATCAACACCACCGTCAAGGAGCGGGATCAAGTTTAAACAACGTCACGCGAATTCCATTCGAAGGCTATGCGGGTATTGATGGTCTGAAATTATTTGAAACCATGCTGACTGACAATTCGGCAGGCATGGACAAGCCAGCGGCAGTTCTACTGGAAACCGTGCAAGGTGAGGGCGGTTTGAATGTTGCCTCCAACGAGTGGCTGCAACGACTTAGTAAGCTGTGCAAAGCTCACGATATTTTACTGATTGTTGATGACATCCAAGCTGGGTGCGGTCGCACAGGTACTTTCTTTAGCTTTGAGCCATCAGCTATCAAGCCGGACATGGTGACGCTTTCAAAATCTATTGGCGGTTATGGTCTGCCAATGGCGATTGTTTTGCTCAAACCTGAATTAGATAAATGGAAACCAGGCGAGCACAACGGAACGTTTCGCGGTAACAATCATGCTTTCATAACGGCAACCAAAGCGCTAGAAACCTATTGGTCGACGAGTAACTTTGAAGCTCATATCAAATCTTGTTCCAACAAAGTTGAGAGCGTGATCCAACGTTGCGTACAGCGTTATCCTGAGCTGTTCGTGCAGCGTAAAGGTCGCGGCATGATGATTGGTATTGAATGTAAGAGTGGTGGCATCGCGGGCAACATTGCAAAAACCTGTTTTGACAATGGTATGGTCATTGAAACCGCTGGTCCAAATGATGAAGTGGTGAAGTTTTTCTGCCCATTGACCATTTCTGAAGCCGAACTTACCCAAGGGCTTAATATCTTCGAGGGCTCGGTAGAAGCCATCGCAAACAAACACTTCAAACAAGCATCATAAATAAGGAACAGATCATGATCGTTAGAACACTCGACGAGTGTCGCAATAGCGAAAGGCGCGTGGTATCGGATAACTGGGAAAGTGTCCGCATGCTCTTGAAAGATGACAACATGGGCTTTTCATTTCACATCACGACTATCTATGAGGGTACGGAAACGCACATTCATTATCAAAACCATTTGGAATCTGTATTTTGTATGAGTGGAGAAGGTGAGATCGAAGTAGTCGGCGGTGAAACGTACCCAATTAAACCGGGTACGCTATATATTCTTGACAAGCATGACGAGCACTATCTACGAGCTTATAAAAACAAAGAAATGACCATGGCTTGTGTGTTCAACCCGCCCATCACAGGCGCAGAAGTTCACGATGAAAACGGCGTTTATCCTCTCGTTGATTAACCCATTAAGGTTTTAAAGGGGCGAGGCTTCGCCCCTTTTTCTTATCCATTCTTTCAAATTACCAACCATTAAGGTCCATCATGACACTTACCGTAGAAAAGATCGGCGGTACATCGATGACAGCATTTGATGCTGTGCTCGACAATATTCTCCTTCGTCCACAAAATCCATATAACCGTATTTTTGTTGTCTCTGCTTATGGCGGAATGACCGATGCGCTATTGGAATGCAAAAAGACCAGTAAACCAGGTGTCTACCAATTGATTGCCAAACGAGATGAAGCGTGGCAAGACGCGTTAGCGTATGTTGAAAGCCGTATGCTCCTGACCAACGAGCACATTTTTGCTGACCCGATGAATCGCATGAGAGCTGATAAGTTCATTAGGTCTCGCATTTCAGAAGCAAAAACTTGCGTGACTAACATCCTAGAAACTTGTCAGTACGGGCAGTTCTCTCTGCGTCATTACTTACCTCAAATCCGTGAGTTTCTCTCTTCAATTGGTGAAGCACACAGTGCCTACAATACGGCATTAAAGCTCAAGAACATGGGGATTAATTCGACTTTTGTTGATCTGTCCGGTTGGGATAATCAGCAGCCTCTAAGCTTGGATGACACAATACATGAAGCCTTTGAAGGGATTGATGTTACCCAAGAACTTCCAATCGTGACAGGTTACGCGTACTGCAAAGAAGGGTTGATGCATACGTATGACCGTGGTTACAGCGAGATGACTTTCAGCCGAATTGCAGCAACAGTCAAAGCCGATTTAGCCATTATTCATAAGGAATACCATTTAAGTTCTGCCGATCCAAAAGTGGTCGGTGTCGACAGTGTCAATCCGATTGGATTTACGAATTATGATGTGGCTGATCAATTGGCAAACCTTGGTATGGAAGCCATTCACCCTAATGCCGCCGCAGGTCTTCGCGAAAGTGGTATTGAATTGCAGATCAAAAATACCTTTGAACCTGAGCACAAGGGTACTCTAATCTCTGCGGATTACCGTCCGGAAAGTGACCGCATTGAAATTATTGCGGGTAAGCAGAAAGTATTTGCGCTTCACCTGTTTGACCAAACCATGGTTGGAAAAGTGGATAATGTCAGTTACGAACTGATGGAAATCATTGCTGATGCCCGCGTCAATCTTATCGGTAAAGAGATGAATGCGAATTCAATAACGTATTACCTAGGTGGCAGTATCGATAGCTTAAATAAAGTGCTCTATAAGGCGGAAAAGCGCCATCCACGAGCTTCTATTACCGGCAAAATGGTTGCGCTGATTTCTGTGATTGGCTCTCAAATTGATACTAACAAAACACTGGCGAAAGGCGTGTTAGCCCTGATGAATCGAGGAGTCACACCGATAGCACTCCATTCATCAATGAGAAACGTGAATGTGCAGTTTGTCGTCAGTGATGATGAATACCAACAAGCGATTTGCGCATTACATGAAGAGTTTTTTGAACAAGACCGCGGAGCGAAAAAGTCGGTGAATGTTGCTTAATCGACTTGCCTGATCATGTTGCAGTTTTAAATACGGGGAATCTCTATTTGAAACTGCTTAACTGAATACATACTTTAAACTTCGCATGATAGTAGAGAATACAAGTGTAAATAATGACTTTGAGCGTCGTTTATCAATCAGTTCTTCTATCACCACTGTGTCTTCTTTAGTTAACCTTGCTCGCCAAATTAAGCACCAAATGACCCTAACACGATAACACTGGTTGTTAATGGTCATTGGGGCATTTCTAAACGCAATAGCATAAAGCCGTTTTGAATAGAGGATCTCTTCGCCAATTCGCAAGGTAAATCTTGTCGACAGGCGATGATATTCGGCAATGACGAGTATGCCATCGACATAATGTGATTGTGTTTGAAAAGTTTTGAATCCCATCTTGCTCTATCCTTAGACCTCGAACTTAATCCAACGAATCGACATATTATTGGAAGTTCGTACAAAAAGATTCAATTACATTGTATTTCTTAATAAAAGTAGGGTGAGCGCATGCGATGAGATATGCAACGGTTAGGAGTGGCGGCATATATTGAGTCGACGCAAGGCAGCTTAGATGCAATCGCCCCACGAGCTTTTGTATGCAGTTATCTTGCGGGCAATTGGCTGACAAAGCGCTTGAAAATGGAGAGTTCTCGATGAACCCATTTGGGGATTATTGAGATAAGATAATGCCTTCGGGGTATCAGCATGAAGGTCAAACTGAAAAGCCTTATTTTTGCTAGATGAGACGGTTTGTTGGAATGGTTTGATAACCAAGCAAAGGAGCCGATCATGGCTCCTTTGTTATTCATTTACGACCGAGTTAGATATTTGGGCGAGCAGTCTCGTTAGTTGAAGGAGGTAGGTGAGGAAGAGTCACCTCTGGTTGATCACCGGTTAACGAACGTAAGAACTCAGTGATTTTAACCGATTCCTCTTTCGTCAGCTTCTGACCAAGCTGAAGGTCAGCCATCATTGCTACTGCTTCTTCTAGATCCCAAACAGAGCCGTCGTGGAAGTACGGGTAGGTGAGTTCGATGTTACGCAGTGTCGGTACTTTAAACACAAACTTATCGAAATCATTCCCCGTGATCGCTTTGCGCCCTATGTCTGGGTTGTCTGTTGCAAATGGCTTCACTAAGCCCATTTTTTGGTACATTTGCCCGCCAGCCAATGGACCACTATGACACGCTGTACAACCTTTTGCCTTGAATAAGTTATAACCCTCGACTTGCGCTGTTGTTAGTGCATTGTCGTCGCCTTTCAACCAAAGATCGAACGGCGCATTTGGTGTACGTAACGTTTGCTCAAACGTCGCAATCGCATCGGTTACATTATCGATGGTGATTGTCTCACTGCCGTAAGCTTCTTTAAACCACTCACGATATTGAGGAATCGATTTTAGCGTATCGATAGCCAATTGGTGAGTGAATGCCATTTCGAGTGGGTTCTCAATTGGACCTGCTGCTTGTTCCTGCAAATCTTTGGCGCGTCCGTTCCAAAACTGAACGAAGTTTAAGTCTGAGTTAAACACCGTTGGTGAGTTGATAGGACCAATCGCCCATTTATGACCAATGGAACTTGGTAGGTTATCGACGCCACCTTTTGCGATGTTATGGCAAGAGTTACAAGAAATGGTGTTGGAGGCGGATAATCGAGGTTCAAACCACAACGTTTTACCCAGTTCTACCTTTTTCGCATCAAGACCAGCAACCGGTTCAATCACCTTAATGGGTTCTGCGGATTGGCGCTCAGCATAAGCACCGAAAGATAGGACTGACAAGACGCTCACTGCTATAAGAGTTTTCATAATAACTTCCTTTTTAAGTGATTTTTCACTCTCACTAGGGCGGCGCACTTCTTATTGGTACGCTCTGGAAGTCACGGTATAGCAATCGTTTTTTTCTATAAAATGCAAAAAATCGATGGCTTTTATGGCAAAAAACGATGTTAAAAGCGAACAAAGTTTGCACGATTTGATTTTGCTTGCTTTCAGCGGTGGTGGTTACTTTTTATTTACAAATATGTAAAGAATATAAACGAATGGTTCGTTGATTTAGGTCAATTATGCAATTAAGTGAGAACCATAGGAGGGAGTCCCTAGCAAAGTCCACGATTGAAGGTTTTATCTCGCTAGCTTAGGTTGGATAGAGGATATTTAACAACTAACAACTCCGATGTTTAGAGTTATTCCATTTTAGGGATTTTGCTCTAAATCTAGATGGGCTTTTACATTTCAATTTCAATAAAGCTTGGTCATTGATCATGTTTTTGAGTATGCGAATTATTATCAATTATGCATGTTATTGCTTATTGTCTAATTTGATGGTGTAACGTCACTGCAGCACGTATTGAGCGTACTACGCTGATTTTCTGTCTTTTCGTGTTGACAGTTTGGTACTAGGTAAAAATCAACAAGACTATGATTTCAAGGAACATTCTATGTTAAAGAAACTACTAAGTTGTTGTATCACCTCGGCACTCTGTTTCCATTCTTCTCTCGCTTTTTCGCAATCGACAGAACTCCCAAATGATGCGGATTTAGCGCAGACACCTGCGTCACTGATGCTTGCGCCTGAAGACGTCGCCATCGCTGATCGTTATATCGTTGTATTTCATCAACCTCAAATGATGATGAATAATTCACTTGAATTACAGCAGTTCACACAACAATCTGTGGACCGAATGTCTGGTTTGTACTCAATACAAGTGGAATCAGTATTCGACAATTCGATCAGTGGTTTCGTTGCGACGTTAGCTCCTGAACAGCTGAAAGCGTTACGTGCTGATCCACGTGTTGAATACATCGAGCAAGACAGAATTCTCACACTAGACCCAATAGTCTCGGCAGAAGTAAACCAAAGTAATGCAATTTGGGGGCTAGACCGAATTGATCAACGTAGCCTGCCTCTCAATAACAATTACAGCGCCAACTTTGATGGAACGGGCGTAACGGCTTACGTTATCGATACGGGTGTGAACAACTCGCACGTTGAATTTGCCGGACGCTCCATTTCGGGATATGACTTTGTCGACAATGATGCGGATGCCAGTGACTGTAATGGACACGGCACACACGTAGCGGGCACGATCGGCGGATCTTTGTATGGCGTGGCAAAGAACGTGAGCATTGTTGGTGTCAGAGTGCTTAGCTGTTCTGGCTCAGGTTCAACGTCTGGCGTTATTGCGGGTGTTGATTGGGTGGCTGCCAATGCATCTGGTCCTTCGGTTGCCAACATGAGTTTAGGTGGTGGGCAATCTGTTGCTCTTGATAGCGCAGTGCAAAGCGCAGTTCAGTCCGGCGTTAGCTTTATGCTTGCAGCTGGTAACTCCAATGCTGATGCCTGTAACTACTCACCTGCGCGTGTTTCTTCTGGTGTTACTGTCGGCTCGACGACGAGCTCTGACGCACGTTCTAGTTTTTCAAACTGGGGTAGCTGTGTCGATGTTTTCGCTCCGGGATCACAAATCAAGTCTGCTTGGTATGATGGCGGTTATAAGACGATAAGTGGTACTTCAATGGCAACCCCACATGTTGCTGGTGTTGCTGCGCTTTATCTCCAAGAAAACAGTGCACTTTCACCAAGCCAAGTGGAAGCGCTGATCGTTGAGCGCGCAACCAGTGGCAAAGTCGCGGACACAAGAGGCAGTGTGAATAAATTGCTTTACAGTTTAACGGATGCCGATTGTGGTCAAGATTGTGGTGGTCCTGATCCAACGCCAGACCCAGAAGGTAAATTGACCTCTGGTGTACCAGTGAGTGGCTTGAGCGGTTCGACAGGGCAGGTAGCTTATTACTACGTAGATGTAGAAGCAGGGCAACGTCTAACGGTACAAATGTATGGCGGCAGCGGTGATGCAGATTTGTATCTACGCTTTGGCTCTAAGCCAACGATTAATGCTTGGGATTGTCGACCTTTCAGATACGGCAACAGTGAGACATGTACAGTTAATGCCACTCAAAGCGGACGTTACCACGTAATGATTCAAGGCTATTCAAGCTACAACGGTGTAAGCATCCAAGCGAGTTACTAGTTACTGTTACGCATAGTAGAAAGTATCGATAGCAGTAAAATACAAAGCCCACTTGTCGGTGGGCTTTGCTTTATGGCGCTGTTTTGATGAGTCGTGATTGACGTTATTCAAACGCATCACTCTTTTGTTTTAAGAACTCGATCAGTGTGCGGACTCTTAGCGGCATTAGCGCTTTCTCTTGGTACACCGCATAAATCGGAATTTCTAAATCGTGCACATCAGGTAGGATACGTACGAGATCTCCTCGCGCTAACTCTTCCTTCATCATAAAGCTCGGCATGATGGCAAAACCAAGATGATTCAGAACGAACGCTTTGACTGTCGCAGCAGTCCTCACTTGTACCTTTGGGCTGTGAATCAAACGTGTCACCAGACCTTTGCTATTGGTCATCGTAAGCTGCTTATCACCGTGAACGATATGGTGGCTAATCCAATCCAGTGTTAAGAGATCTTCAGGTGTGGATACCGCCTTAACTTTGCTTAGATAGGTTGGGGTAGCGCAAAGCATATCTCGGAAATAACCAAGCTTGATTGAATATAAGCTCGAATCTTCAAGGGCGGAGGAGGCACGCAGTGCAATATCACAACGAGATTCAATCAGGTTGCTGTAACTGTCACTCTCAATAATATCGAGTTTGATTTCCGGGTAGAGGTGCATGAACTCACTCAGTATATCCACCATCGCTGAGCTAGGTGTGGATATCCGAATCGTACCGCTTGGAATCTGGTTAGCATCTTGCGTTTCTGCATTCGCTTCAGATGCAATATCGCCAATCAGTTTGCATTTCTCATAGTAACGCAACCCTGCGTCGGTCAATGAAAGAGAGCGAGTAGTGCGATGCAGTAAACGTGTATTTAGCGCTTGCTCAAGTTTAGAGACGATCTGCGATACACGCGCTTTACCGATATCAAGCTCATCCGCTGCTTGAGTAAAGGATTGTTTCTCTGCCACTTTAGCAAAGACCATCATGTCATCGAGTGAAATCATATAGCTTATTGTCCGGAAGTTCTTATTATTCACTATTGTTTAGTAGTAATTAACAATCAGTTTAATCAAAGGGTAATTATCTATCAATCATCAAACGATATAGTGTCTCCATCGACAGCGGGGAGCCACAGCAGCTTGGTCATCTCCGCGTTATTAAAAAGAAATTATTTAAGAATTGAATGGAGAAACCATCATGTCAGATCGCAAAATTCTAGTAACAGGTGCATCAGGTAAACTAGGTTCACAAGTAGTAAAAGCACTGCTTGAAGAGCTAAATGTTCAACCAAGTCAATTGATTGTAACTACTCGCCATGCAGACAAACTGCAAGCGTTAGCAAGCCAAGGTGTGGATGTTCGCGAAGCAGACTTTTCTAGCCCAGAGTCACTAGAGAAAGCATTTCTCGGCGCAGACAGCATGCTGCTTATTAGCATCGACGCTTCTGGTCCTCGTACTCAAGCACACTTGAATGCTGTAGCGGCAGCGGAAAAAGTAGGGGTGAGCCATATCGCTTATACGTCGATGCCTTCTGCAGAGAGTTCGCCAGTGATGTTTGCTCATGAGCATGAAGCTACTGAAAATGCGATTAATCAAAGTCGCATCCCTCATGCCACCATCATGCGCAACAATTGGTATTTTGAAAACTTGGCAGAGTACTTCGCAAGCATTCTACAATCGGGTCATTGGTTGACGTCGGCAGCAGAAGGTCGCTCGGCTCAGTTATCACGTAGAGATTTGGCTTTTGCAGCGGCATCTGCATTAGTAAAACCAGCGCAAGGTAAAGTTATACTTCCAATGAACGGTGCGCAATCTATGACACACGCTGAAATGGCGAAGGTGATAGATAAAGTGTTGGGTACATCGACCACTATGGTGAACTTGTCTGATGAGGATTACCAAGCACAGTTAGAGTCGTTTGAATTGCCTGCACCAATCGTAGAGTTATGTGTAACAATGGACAAACACAACCGTGGAAACTATTCAGACGGCACAAGTGAGGCATTTGAAAAGCTAACTGGTAAGCAGCCACAAAGCTTTGAAGCCTGGTTAGAAGCAAACAAAGCGGAGCTACAAAAACTAGCGAATGCTTAAGATGATTTGAAACTAAAAAGGGACTCATTTGAGTCCCTTTTTAAATGTCGTTGACGAGACCTTAACTATAAATTATTTATTGGTTTTAACGTATTAATAGCGAACAGGTCGAAGAGAAAATAAATGAATTTTCCCCTTCATAATGAGCTTTTGTTTAGTAATAATACCTTCTTGAACGGTTACTTCATCACCACTCTTTATTCTAAGTGTCAAATTTATCATATTGTAACAAATTCTTACATTTGGTAATTAGGGCAAACTTAATGCGATATCAATCTCCTCCAAGTGACCACACCGAACAAGCACAACAATCCGTCCAAGAACGCGCTGAACAACAGCGTATAGCTCGAAGGGAAGAACTAAAAGTTACGCAAGCAGACAATAAACGCTGGGCTGCTAACCGAGAAAGAGTCCTTGCTGAGCGCAACAACGAAAACACCGACGTCGCACTAACGCCATTAAAAGAAAAAAAGAAAAAGAGTGGTCTCAGTTCATTGTTGTGTGCAAAACCGAGTTTTTCCAAACTACCGACCAAGACAGTTGCTTATTGCTGGGTCAATACAAAAGCAGAAAGTGGCGAAGACAATGTTATTCCAAGTGTTGAAAAAGAACATGGTCTGCTGAATGTAATTAGTAATGCTAAAGTCACTCCAAAGGTGAAACACGTTATTTATGTCGATAGACGTACGAAAGGTCGAACCTGTTACGACTCACGTGTAGAGCTTCCTGAGAATGTTAAATTCGTTTCAGTTGATGAATTACTGACGAAGAAAAACATGGCAACACCTGCCATTGCGAAGAAGATGACAGAGCTGTATGAGGCAAGCATCAACTACGGTAGTCCTGCCTTTGCAAAGAACATGGTCTCCTTACTCGCCCTAAATGCCGGAGATTATTTCTTCGATATCGGTGTCAGCATAAAGCCAGACGGCAATTTAGCTAAGCACCTTAATGGCGAGAGCAAATTTTCTGGCGGTGCAGTAGGTAACGGAAGCTATCTGATGGGTGGACACGACAAAGAAGCGATCGAAATGGTTGTCGAGTTCCTCTATGGATTGTACACCTGTGAAAGAGCGCCAACTGTGCATCCTAAAAAAGCAGTGGAGATCTTAGACAATCTCGATAAATCACTAACGCCAAATGAGGTGATAAGCAAGGTTGTAGATAATGCGAAATTAGACGAGCAAATCACGCCGGCTGAATTCGTTACTTATTCTCGTAAGATGGAGAAGGAATTTGCTGAACGTGGCGTTAAGACAACGATGTGTGAATATCCCCGCCACACTGACGCCGTTTTTGGTAACACCATTACAATACTGACAAATAGCGTGAAAAAGAAATTTGCGGATGGAACAGATTTCGTTAATACCCATAAGATGAGCCATATTCATAAAACAAAAGTGGAAGCGCACCACGTCCCAGTTTTGTAGAGCGCGCAGAAGAGTATTGAGCTCATCCAGTTACTCGGTACGGCGCCAAAATCAAAAACGCCCACACTTGTTCAGCAGTGTGGGCGTTTTATCTCTTTTGATTCACCAGCCAGTATTACTTAACCGTTAGTACTCAGATTGAGTGCTCCAACACTGGTAACAATGATATGAATGTTATCGCTGCTAGGCTGATATTGAACATACGCTGCTTTAATGTGGTATTGAGATAAACACGGATTTTTTGACCAACCCAGACCCAAGTCATATTGGCAAGCAGTCCGAATGTCGTAAACACGAAAGTAATCAATGCGACAGATAACCAATAGCTAGAGGGGAGGCTATAACTTGTGACCAAAGCAAGTGATGCCATCCAAGCCTTCATATTACCTAGTTGAAACAACGTAGCCTGAGTTACGTTGATTGGTTTGCTTTTGGTGGCTTTACCTGCGAAAGAGTTGGTACACAATAGCTTTATTATCAACCAGAACATGTAAGCCAGACCGATGTATTTTATGGCGAGATACCAACTTGGATGAGTCTGGAGAGCAACGCCAGCACCACACGCGCAAAGCAGAATTAACCCGATAACACCAATACGGATACCAATTAGGTGTCGCCATGATTTCCGGACACCAAATTGTGCCCCTGAGTTGGCGAGCAATAAGTTATTTGGACCGGGCGTGATGGCGGTAACAAACGCAAATAAACTCATCGCTGGCATTAGGTCCCATAATGTTGTCATTTCCTTTCCTCTCAAATAAGTGCAGCTGAGCCAAGAGTAAAGGGGCAAAGTGAGAGAGACCTACAGTTAATGCGTCATGGTGACAATTCTTTGATTTCATTTTCGTCAGGCCTTATTTATCCTGAATACAAGAATTAATTGTACCCCTTCGGAGAGAGACAATGTTAGTCCCTGATATATCGGGTCGTTCCGGACCTAAGTTTATGGCACTGGCTGATGCGATTGCTGAGGTGATAGAGAGTGGTGAACTCGAACCAGATACGAAATTACCCCCTCAGCGTATTTTGTCTTATCGCTTGGGTGTGACGGTTGGAACGGTGACAAGGGCGTATCAGGAGCTTGAGCGGAGGGGCTTAACAGAGCCAAAAGTAGGAAGTGGAACTTATGTTCGGAACAGAGAAACTGAACTGAACCATTTCTATCATCCGGTATTGGAAGAACAAGACATTGATTTGGCCCGCTGCCGACCTTTGTTATTATCGCAGCCGAAATTTCTGGCGAATGCGTTGAAAGAGTTATCTCACGAGGAGATCGCGCAGGCAGCCGTGCTGGATTACTACTCCGCTGATGGCATTCAGGGTCATAACGAGACTCTTCGACAATGGCTGATGAGCAAGTTTAATATCGATATTGACGCACGGCGTCTAATGTGGACTCATGGAGGGCAACACGGGATCTCGCTGATTATTCAAGCATTAAGCCGTCCAAAAGATACTATTCTTGCCGAAGGGCTGTGTTATCCAGAGTTCATCTATGCATGTCAGCAATCCGAACGAAAGCTAGTGCCAGTAAAAGTCGATGAACATGGACTAGATCCAGAAGATCTGGCATTGCACTGTAAGAGGCATCGCCCAAAACTGCTTTATCTCACGCCGGGAATACAAAACCCGACCGGAGCTCAATTAACAGATAGCCGAAGACTAAAAATCATAGAAATATGCCGTCGTTACAATGTGTTGATTATTGAAGACGACGTTCTCTACTGCCCGCCATCTCATCGAAAGAGTCCTTTAGTCGCTATTGCTCCGGATATTACCTTATACGTGGGCAGTTTTTCTAAGTACTTCGCGGGTGGGTTGCGACTGGGCTTTATCATTCTTCCATTGTCTTTCAAAGAGTTACTGCAACGAGCGCTACGAGCCAGCTGTATGTATGTTAGCCCTTTGATAATCGATCTGGTTTGTCGTTGGTTAACCAGCGGAGCGATGCAGGCGGTGGACGAAGAGATCGCGATGGAACTCAGTGCGCGTCATCGGATCTGGAAGGCTGTATTTCCCGAAATCCAGATAGGCGTCCCTGGCTACAATGTATGGTTACCTTTGCCTGAGCCATTAACAGGGTATCACTTTAACCAATCGTTGTTGAAACATGGGGTCAGAGTGAGAGAAGCAGAAATGTTTGCCGTGGGTCGGTATGAAGTGCCAGCAGCGGTGAGGATATCACTCGCCGGTCCACTAAGCCGCCCACAATTGCAGTCTGCTTTAGAGACCGTCAGAGAGCAAATCGCACGGCTCACTTAAATGCTCTAGAGGTAATATTTAGTCATCGAAGCTTGTTTCTGTTGAAAGGCGTGTAGGAGCGAATGTTGGGAATACGTGTTTGCCTCGAAAGAGTTGGGGCAGCATTATGCCTTTATTACCCAACTAAATGCATAATCAATATGGCTATGTGAACCTGATGATTTTATTCAATCGGGAACTATTTTTGTATGCGCTTATTAATCGATTCTGTAATAGATTATTTTGGTTTGTTGAATACAGATCCCGGGGAAAGGTCCCAGCATTTAAGCATTTTCTAGTGATAGTTATGTTCAAAACATCGCCCAATCAGGTCATTCTAGACAGAATACGTGTCACGCATAGTTACACGCTGTAAAGTATTTATACATCAGCAACTTGTTTCTTGTGCCCATGGCAACGCCCTGTTATGTTTCAATACACATAAGGCGTTGGTTGCATAGCTAAGGGATATGAGTGTAAATTATGCTGACAGAGTTAATTGGAAAGAACATCAAAACATTTAGAGATGAGCAAAAACTGTCTCAAAAAGAACTTGCGGAGCAACTTAACGTTGCTCGACCTGTGATATCAAATTGGGAAAACGGTAAAAACGAGCCATCTTCGTCTCAATTGCTAAAACTCTCGAAAATATTTAAAACTTCTACTGACGAGTTGGTTGGTAATACCTCAATCAAGAAAAAGGTTATCGTTGTTGATACCTCTGCGTTGATCAAAAGACCGTCGATCATTGATGAGCTTGAAGAGTTTTTTGAAGAAGTCGTAATACCAGAAGTTGTGATTTCAGAACTGAATAATCTGAAAGACAGGGGCAACCCTTCTACAAAACAAAAAGCTTGGTTGGTAATGAAATCCATTACCGAGAAGAAAGCAAAATTCTGCATAGAAAGAAGCATCAAAACGGATGGAAACAATGACGAAAAGATCGCTGATGTAGCAATTAGGAGATCTAAAGCCTGTCCTTACGATGATGTTTATTTGTTAAGTGATGATATCTATTTTCAGTTTTTGACTAGAGAACCAAGAAATCTGACAGCGATAACTCCCAATATGTACATAGAGAAGTTTCACACCGCAGACAATGATTATGATGTCGTGCGCTCTATAGAGTTTGGTTCTTTAGTCAAATCGAAGAAACTTCAACAAGTTATGGATTTCGATATGCTGGGTGTTGATGTTAATTTTCATAGTCCTGATAGTGGCTTAACACCATTGATTTGTGCCGTAAGAAATCGCGACCTACCGATGATCAAATACCTTCTCACATTAAAAGAAATAAACCTTGATGTAAGGGATAAACACAAATACCGCTTCTCAGCTATCCATCATGCAACGCAGGTTAAGAAATTGGAAATAATAAAGCTGTTGGTCGAAAACGGGGCTGATCTTGACTATGGGAGTGGAGGTAAGAATGCTGGCAACACACCTCTAATGATTGCTGCGTGGAGTGGTTTTTTACAAGCGGCAGATTACTTTTTGTCTCACGATTCTTGCACAAATCAACAAGATAATAACGGTTATACACCTTTGATGAAAGCTTGTATTAAGCACGATATAAAAATGGTCAGAATGCTAATTGAAAAAACTGATTTGATGATTAGGTGTAGAAATAACAAGACAGCAATCGACTATTTAGATGCAAATAACCCGAAAAGTAGCGATATATTTGAAATATTTAAAGGAAATTTGAAGTGATTGATCGAGCTTGTATATCTCTTGGAGAGCAATGTAACTTAAAATGTGCTTACTGCCATTTTCATAATGAAGATAATGGGAAGTTAAGTGGAATACCGCAAGAGTTTACTACTGATGAGTTAATCAAAATAGCAAAAAAACTAAATGATTATGCACGAGTTAACAATTTAACCACCTTCAAAATTGGAATAGTTGGTTCTGGTGAACCTATTTTACAGTATAGGAAAATTGTTGGTCTTATCGAGTATGTAAAGAACAATAATCTGGATAGATTAGCATTCTATACCATTACAAATGGAACTATTTTAACAGAAAAAATATTAGATTTTTTCTTGGAACACAAAGACTCGATAAAGATGTGCTTCTCATTGGATGGTTATGAAGAGCTTCATAATTTAGGTCGGGAGAAATATAATGTTGTTTTTAGTGGAGTGAAAAAGTATGAATCTAAATTTGGGAACAAGCCACCTATAAACTGTACAGTGCACAGCAAAACTATTTTGAATAAAACTAAACTTAGAACATACCTTGAAGATAATAATTTTAAGGATGTAACGTTTTCACGCCTTTTTGATTCTCACGATCAAAGTATGACAATATCAAAGGACGAATACCAGTCTTTGCTTGAAGATTTTAGAGGTAGCCAGTTCGAAGTTCGTCAACTTGATGAAAATAATAAAAAGAAATATGACTGTACAATGTATGGCACACTCTGTGGAGTAGGTCGAACCAATATTTTCATCACTAAACGTGGTATCTATCCGTGCGGCAGATTCTATGGAAATGAAGATTACAACTATGGTGCATTCGATATGGACCTTGAAAATTTAGAATTTCAAATGGGTAGGATGAAGCCTCTACAAGATGGTGAATGTTACTATGACAAATATGTTGAGGTTAAATGATGAAGTTAGCTATCTATGGAGTATCTCGATCTGGTAAAGACTATCTAATCAAAAATGTAATTGCCTATTTACAGGAAACTACATTGTTAACAGCTATTCATATTGAGGGTTCAAAGACGTTGAATGCTCTTGCTCAAGATATGTTCTCACAGCCCTTTAAAAGTCTCGAAGAGTCAAGAAAAAGAACATTGCGAGAAAAATTTACTGATATCGTGAATGAAAAAAATTCAGAATACGATCTCGTACTAGTAGATGGTCATTATTCTTTTATAGATGGCGATTCTTACCAAGTAGTCTTCACTGAACAGGATGAACATGTTTACGATCACTTCTTTTATTTGGATACTCCATCAGAAATGGTTGTAGATTTTTCGAGGAAAAGTAAAGGAGATAAAAGAAATTTAGAGATTACTGTGGAACAAGTTCGAAATTGGAAGAAATATGAAAAATGTAAATTGGATAAAATATGTAACAATCAGAGAAAAGAGTTAGTGATCTTAGATGAAGATACCCGATCTAGTATTCAATTTATTTCTTATTGGTTGAGATCATATTCTTCAAAGCTTTGCAATCAAAGCTCAGCTCTAAGTTTTTATAATAAGCATAAAGAATTACTAGAAAAATCAAATCAGGTTATCCTTGTTGACTGTGATAAGACAGTTTCAATTAATGACGGGACTTATGATTTCTGTAGACATTTAGGCTTAAGAAAAGAAGAGTTAAAATATATATTTAGAAATGATAGGTATACGTCATACCAATTCTTTAAAGTTTGGAATCTGTACAAAAAGAATAGCTCTATTAAAGTGGAAGAAGCTGCGAATCAAAGCTTGCAAAAGATAAAACTAAGTCAGAGTTTATCTAGCTATTTATCGAGTAAGAAAGATTCAATCGTTATCGGTGTTACGTCAGGCGTATTCGATATTTGGAGCTTAATTAACGAAAAGCATCAAATTTTTGATGTTTTGTTGGGGAATAGTTGTAAACCAGAAATTGAGTATTTTGTTACTCCATTGTTCAAGAAGGAAATAGCGAATCTACTAAGGGAAAAAGGGAAGTACGTTGTGGCTATTGGTGATTCGATGATTGATATTCCAATGTTAGAAGCAGCAAATCAAGGGTATTTGGTTGCTCACGAAAAATTAAACAAGGCAGTGGAATCTTACTTAGCTGGGATTGTGTGTACAAATATTGAGCAAATATTTGAAGTTGGAGTGTCTTATGACCTTAAAAAATTCTGTGAACTAGAAGAAGTATAATTATGTACGTATTAAATGAAAGCATTCAAAATAATAATGTTGAACAACTGATTGAGACTTGTAAAAGCGGTTCAATGTCGATGGGCTATATACTTAGAACCGCACATTATCAGCTAGGAGAGCTAATTGCAGAACCAATATCAAAAGCTTCAAATCAACAAAAAAATTATGCCGTACTGATTTTGATGCGTGCAGGTTTGTGTTTTGGCAATGGCATTGCAGACAAGCTTGAACAATTGGGTAGTAATGCATCAATAATTTTCGTCTATGATGATAAGGTTTCTAATGAAGACCTCGAACTTATTAAAGACAAAGACATTATAATTGTTGATGCAGTAATCAATTCGGGTAAAAGTGTTTTTGATCTAATTGACCAGCTCCCAGATACTACCTCTGTAAAACTTGCTACAACAGTGATCCCAAGTTCTTCGACTGAGCTACTTGAGAGCTATGATTTATATACTGTACGAGTATCAAATAACAAGTACGAGGGAGCAAAGGTTCAAGTCATCTCTGGTGGAAAGGGACCTGATACAGGTGATAGATTGTTTAATACGTATGAATAAAATGTAGCGTCGCTTTGTTGTACTGTCTAAGTGATTGAATACTGATCTCGTTTATAGGGTGCAACAAGATTTATTCTTACCAATGTCACCTCGTCTGATACTAACGCGCTAGAGCTAAATCGCCTTGCCCAAAAAACATGCCAAAAGAAAGCAAAAGAAAGAGCAGCTAAACATTTTGCGTTCTCAGTTCTACAAACACAAACACCCACACTTATATGAAGGTGTGGGCGTTTCTCTTTTCTAATTCATTATCTGTTATTGTTCTGCTGTTTTTACTTTCATCAAGAGGGCATGAGTAGCGGATAAGTTTTGTTTTGCATAGCTCGTTAACTGTAACCATGAAAACAATCCAGCGAGTACATTCGCTATTGTTGCCGCAATGACGATAGTAAAAATGTCACCCTGTAACGAACCAATCGCAATCGCTGGGATGTACAGAACCAGCAATCTAACGAAGCAAACGAAAAGGGCGGTTTTGGGTTTACCCAATGCGTTAAAGATTGAAGTGACAACCATACATAAGCCTAAAGGACCGTAGCTAAACGGAATCACCCAAAGGGCTAGCTTCAACCAATCTTGCATTGTGTTGTCCGCCGATAGTAGAGGAACAACGATTGGTAAACTTACCACCAACAAAGTTGCGATGACCAAGTGGAACAAGATCACAAAGCGAGAAGCTGATTGAACAAGCGCTTGGATTGAATCGAAACGTTCGGCACCGAGCTCACGACCAATCATCGGTGGTAACGACATGGTGAGCGCCAATGTGAAGATTAGCAAGAAGCTCTCGACTCGGTTGAGCAAACTCCAAAACGCAATTTCATTGGTTCCAAGATGAGCGATGAACATCACAGTCACGAACGCGCTGACTGACGGTAAGATTTGGTTCATCATGGTTGGAATCGTGGTTTTGATCAGTAGATTGAAATCCTCTTTGCTGGCTAAAGCACAAGAGAAAGGAGCGAACCAATGGCGACCTTTGGCTCTTTGCATCATGTAACCCGCGCTGATAGCAAAACCAAGCATAGATGCTAGCGCTGCACCTGCGATCCCCATGTTAAGAACGAACATAAAGATTGGATCAAGTACGAGGTTGATAAGGCTTGCGATGACAAAAACGGAGCCAGTGACTTTAGTGTCACCATTCGCACGATAAACACAGGTCATCAAATACAGCACAGCACTCGATAGTGCGCTCAACAACCACAAGCCCCAGAACTGACCAAATAACACTTCGAGTTGCTGATACTGGGTGCCGCCGTCTTCCACAGAGATAAATGCGGAAAACACACTTTGTTCCATCAACCACAATGTAACTCCAATAAGTGCGATAAAAGCGCTGCCAACAAGCAATGCAAGTGAAGCCGTATTGGTAGCTCGTCGTGTGTCATTTGCACCAAAAGCATGAGAAATGATCGATGTTGCCGCGACACCGATGCCGACTTGAATGCCGATAAATGCAGCTTGGAAAGGCATGGTAATACCTTGCACCGTAAGCTCGTTTACACCAAGCTTGCCGATAAACACTGCATCAATAAGTTGTACTGACATGATCGCAAAGAGACCGACCGTTAACGGCAGTGTTTTTTCGAGAACGGATTTTAAAGTCGAGGAAATCGCTAGCATCACAAGGCTCATGATTGGAAAGTTTGGGAACAATGCCAGTATAGAGTTGTGATTGTTAATGATAAGAGGGGTAATCCCTAAATCAGTTTTTAGATTTGGTTAATAATGAAGTCGTTGCGTGTTCCACAGTGCGGCTGAATAGTAATTGCAAACTTATATGCATATCGGTTTTTCGTTTTCTATGAAATAGAACTGCCATTGCTACGGTCTGTCTTAATCAACGTATTACCAGTTCGCTATTTACTAAAGTATGAACACATTCGGGGAAGATTATGTGGATTAAGAAGAATCATCGCTGGGCTTTATCTGAAAACGAAGCGACGCCAGAGTCCGTCTATAAAGAGCGTCGTGAAATATTGAAAAAGTTAGGCATTGCGGTTGTCGGTATGCCACTCGCTGCGAATGCACAAGCTGGTATTTTGGACATCTTCTCGTCAAAGGAAAAGCCAGTCTCAGATAATCGAATTGATCTTAGTGTGACTAAGCCACAGCAGTATCAAGCGGATCTTTCTCTTACTCCTGAGAGCAAGGTTTTGAAATACAATAACTTCTATGAGTTTGGTACCGATAAATCTGACCCAGCGAAAAACTCTTCTGAATTTGTGTCTGACCCATGGACGGTTGAGATCGACGGCTTGGTGAATAACCCGATTAAGCTCGACTACGATGACATCTTTAACAAGTTCACACTAGAAGAGCGAATCTATCGCTTACGTTGTGTCGAAGCATGGTCAATGAACATTCCGTGGATTGGTTTTCCTCTAGCAGACATCATCAAAATGGCGGATCCAAAAAGTAGCGCGAAATACGTTGCTTTTGAAACCCTCTACGACCCGAAACAGTTCCCAGCCCAAGGCTCGTTTAGCAGTATTGAATATCCTTACGTCGAAGGGCTTCGTCTTGATGAAGCAATGAACCCGCTCGCACTGATTTCTGTCGGTTTATACGGGAAGACGCTTGCACCACAAAACGGTGCGCCACTTCGCTTAGTTGTACCGTGGAAGTATGGCTTCAAAAGCATTAAGTCTATTGTTCGAATTCGTTTAACTGACCGAGAGCCGCCAACAACGTGGAATCGTTTAGCACCAAATGAATACGGTTTTTACGCTAATGTGAACCCAAATGTTGACCACCCACGTTGGAGCCAAGCAAGCGAGCGTTTCATCGGTGAGGGCAGTGTACTCAGCACTCGCAGACAGCCAACATTGATGTTCAACGGTTACGAGGAAGAGGTGGCGCATCTCTATAAGAATATGGACCTGAGGAAGTTCTATTGAGAAAGCTGACGCCAAAACACATCATTGCGCTTAAGGTCCTTATCCATCTTGTCTCTTTAGGCTTTTTAGGTCTGCTGGTTATTGCGATTAATACCGACAACTTAGGTGGCGACCCTGTTCAAGGCATTATCCATTACACGGGTATTAGCGCGCTGAATACGCTGTTTATTACCTTGTTGGTTTCTCCGCTTGCGCGTTGGACCAAGCAGGGATTGTTAGTTCGAGTCAGACGACTACTCGGGCTCTACAGCTTTTTCTGGGCAGTGCTTCATTTGGTTGCGTTTGCTGTTCTTGATTTAGGGTTAGATTGGAGCTTACTTGCCTCTGAAATCGTCAAACGCCCTTACTTGACCGTTGGTGCAGCAGTGTGGGTAATCTTGTTACTTCTGGCGGTGACTTCGACTCAATCTATACAACGCAAGATGGGTCCTAAATGGCAAAAGCTGCATAACTGGGTTTACTTAGCTGCGATATTGGCGCCGATTCATTTCTATTGGTCGGTGAAGTCAGAGGTAGCAGAGCCGACGATCTACATTTTAATCGCTATTGGTTTGCTTTTTGCTCGATGGAAGACATTAAAACAGCGAGTGTTTCGAAAACTATTATCCAGTTGATGCGCTGTTAGACTAATTGCGACACATGAATCGATAAATTAAAAGGGGCTACGTGAGCCCCTTTCTTCATTGGATAAAAAGCCGCTAACCCAAGCTTTCTGTTGCTGTTGGCTCACCAGGCTTCCACACCTTTCGTTCGCTTTCACCAAAGACCTTGAGCTAGGTCTATCAGATCCCATCACAACGCTCATACCGTTAGCCCGAACCCTACGACTAATGTCTAACCATCTGAGACTATTTGTACTTTTTCGTTTGGTATAAGGTACTAGCAACTTAATTTAAAGGGTTCATAAACGTCAGTTATCGAGTTCTTGTCGCAGAGAATATAGAGACAACGACTTGCTTAATCTTCGTTTATTGAGCAAACAACGTTGGTTGGAAAAACACACCTTAGAGTGTGAACGAAAGGAATCACAATGAGCAGCACTTTAGAGTCCGTACATATTCGAACAGATAAGCCTAAAGCCAGTGAGGATGAACTCACTTATGAACAACAACATAAACCTAGCTCGGAGTTTGAGTCCCGAGAACAATATTTAGAGCACGAGTTACAGATCATGGCGCCTAAACGTTGGCGTCCCAATTTGCCGTTTAAAGATTATCGATTCGAGGTAGAAGACACCATTCCAGCGATGGCCGCGACTATTGGTAAAGTTGTTATGGTGGGAGCCATTGCTGCAACCTTTGCCGGAGCGCTAGGGTTGAATGAAGGCTTTATTTTAGAAAATGTACGTTATGAACTGCTCATCGCCTCTGTTTTCATTATTCTTTTCTCAGGCTTTCTATTGCCGACTGCAAACCTCGCGGGTACACACGGCCCGCTCATCCCATTAATTCCTATCGTCGTTGCAGCAGGCGGGCACCCAATGGCTTTTGGTCTGCTGATTGGCGCTTTTGGCATACTGTTAGCCATCAGTAAAGGTGGCAGCATGTTGGCAAATCTCACCAGTAAAGGCGTGTGTGGTGGTTTATTGCTCTACCTTGGCTTTGTTGGAACCGTCTCTCAAGTCAAAAAGCTGTTCGCATGGGCAGAGGGAATAGGGATGAGCCACATTGCTTTTGTTGTGATCTTTTGCACCATTATTTTATATGCATTACTGGAACACTTTCGTAAGCGTTGGCTAGCGGTTCCTCTTAGTTGCTTGCTAGGCGGTACTTTAGCTTTTGCTATGGGCGCTCCGTTTTCTTTTCAAACCGAGCCCGGCTTACCTAATATGAATCCGATGTATTGGTGGGGGGAAGATACGGGTTGGATGCTAGGTTTACCTACGATTGAGCATTTCATGGTGGTATTGCCTTTTGCTATTTTAGCCGTAGCCATGTGGTCGCCTGATTTTTTAGGGCATCAAGTGTTTCAAAAAATCAGCTATCCAGAGCGTACAGAAAAAGTACATATGAACATCGACGATACGATGACTACCGCTTCCATTCGTCAGACGTTCGGCTCTTTGCTCGGTGGTACTAACTTTACGTCTTCGTGGGGAACTTACATCGTTCCGGCGGCTATCGCTAAACGCCCAATTCCTGCTGGTGCTTTGCTAACAGCACTGTTCTGTATCATCGCCGCGGTTTGGGGCTACCCAATGGACTTAGCGATCTGGCAACCTGTACTTTGTGTTGCGCTTATTGTTGGGGTATTTGTGCCTTTGCTAGAAGCAGGAATGGAAATGACGCGTGAAGGTAAAACCACTCAATCGGCAGCGATTGTTGTATTTTCTTCAGCGCTCGTTAACCCTGCATTTGGCTGGTCTCTCACCATGTTGCTAGATAATTTAGGCTTAGTCGGCTGTAAAGAACGTAGTGGGGAACTCAGTAAAATGAGTCGTTGGGTATTGCCTGGCATTATGTTTGTTGTGCTAACGAGCGTAATGGCATTGGTTGGCTTACTTCCGGGGATTCCAGCAATTATCCCAAGTTTTCGTTAGATAGGCTCATCGTACGATTTATGGTTTGAAGAACATTTTTCTAACCTGATAGAAACGGTTTAGTTCTGTTGAACTAAACCGTTTTTGGTCCCGAATTGCTCCGGTGATAAAATGGTTTTCATTGTGTAGTACCTAAATTCATTCAAATTAAGAATGAACTGGTCAATACAGAGCATTGACCAGCTTCTAGTGGACATTACAAGGCTTATTTCACAAGTACGCTTTTTTCTGACAAATGAATTGTTGTACGTCTATCAAGACTACCACTGACTTGAGTCAGAGCCAGCGCAACGAGAACTATCACGGCACCAATCCAAGGGGTATGCATCAGCCCCATTTCAGACACGATCATACCGCCTCCCCAAGAACCAAGAGCAATACCAACGTTAAACGCCGCAATGTTTAGACCAGATGCGACGTCTACCGCATCAGGAGTGTATTTTTCAGCTAGTTTCACTACATAAACTTGTAGACCAGGTACATTACCGAATGCAAAAGCCCCCCAAACTAAAATGGTCGCTACCGCTGTGATAGGGTTAACTGCAGTAAAGTTAAATATAACTAGGATAGCGGCGAGCCCAGAAAAAATAATTGTCAGCGCTTTAATTGGTCCCATCTTATCGGCCATTTTACCGCCCCAAATGTTACCAATCGCCACGGATACACCGTATACCAGCATAATAAGGCTGATAGCATTGGCGTTGAATCCTGTTTCCTGTTGCAAAATTGGAGCAAGGAAAGTGAAAGCAGTAAATGTACCACCGTAACCTAGCGCTGTAATCGCATAAACGAGTAGAAGTCTTGGCTGAGTTAACACTTTTAACTGTGATGACAGTTTAGCTGCAGGAGGCTGTTTTAGGTTGCTGGGAACTAAGAAAGCACTACCAACCAACGCAATTAGCCCCAATAACGCAACAATCAGAAAAGTCGATTGCCAACCAAAGGTTTGACCGATGTAAGTCCCAAGTGGTACGCCTGTCACTAGCGCAACAGTTAATCCTGTAAACATAATCGCAATCGCACTTGCTGCTTTTTCTTTAGTCACAAGACCTGTAGCGATCGTAGAACCGATAGAGAAAAATACACCATGGGCTAAACCAGTCAAAATGCGAGCAAAGATAAGAGTGTTATAACCAGGTGCTTGCCAGGCTAATAGATTGCCGATCACAAATAGTGACATAACCGCAAGTAACACGTGTTTACGATTCATTTTACCTGTTAAGGCTGTCAATACAGGTGCGCCTACTGCAACACCCAGTGCATAAAGGCTCACCAACAGTCCTGCGGATGGTAGTGAGACATTTAAGTCAGAAGCCATCGTTGGGATCAACCCTACGATCACAAATTCTGTTGTTCCAATGGCAAAGGCGCTAAGCGTCAATGCGAGTAGTGCTAATGGCATTTCATTTACTCTCTTGTTTGTTAGGTTCAGGTACATAGCAACGAATGTGTTTATCAAGATGTTGCTGAGTCCTGATTTGGTGGAGAGATTCTGCGTTGAAATTCCATTGCAAAAAATAGGTTATTTAGCAAATGATATTTGTTATAAATGCAATAATTAAAATTAAACGGTTCAGAAAATGGTAGGCAAAAATGCGTACAAAATCGGATGATTTAGAAATTCTACTTTCTGTGATCGATACTGGCGGATTTACAGCGGCAGCAGACAGTTTAAATATACAGGTGGCACGGGCATCGCGAGCGGTAAGTAAGGTGGAAAGCCAACTTGGTGTGACGATATTAAACAGAACGACAAGGCGGATTGAATTAACGGATGAGGGGCGACAATTTGTTGATTCGGTACGAATAGGATTAATGCAGTTGCAGTTGGCAGAAGATGAGATCATATCCCGTGGTGAATTACCCAAAGGGAAGTTACGCGTCGATGCCGCCAGTCCATTTGTCTTTCATCAGTTAGTGCCTTTGGTACAGTCGTTTAATCAAGCTTACCCTGATATTGATTTGGAGCTGACCTCCAACGAAGGGTTCGTAGATTTGCTAGAGAAGAAAACCGATGTCGCTATTCGAATCGGTGCATTAAGTGACTCAACGTTACATGCGAAGCCTTTGGGTAGAAGTTTACTTTACATTGTGGCTTCACCTGATTATTTAGCAAAGCGTGGCTTTCCGAGCCAAAGTAGTGATTTAGAGCATCATAGTACGATAGGGTTTTCAACGCCGAAAACGCTTAATGAATGGCCTTTGAAAGGTTTTTCTGGACTAATACCAACGCTAACTTCAAGTAATGGTGAAACAGTAAGACAACTTGCTTTGATGGGAAATGGTATCGCCTGTCTGTCTGGGTTTATGGTTAAGAAAGACATTGCTGAGGGAAGATTAATTTCTTTATTAGAGGGAGAGAAAATCAGTCATTCCGGTCGAGAGCAAATCAATGCGGTTTATTATAAATCTTCTTCTGTCGCCAAGAGGATTTCTGCGTTCATTGATTTTATTCAGCCGAAGTTGGATCTGTAGCTCGTTCAAAGCGAGACCATCAGTGAACTTATTATTAATGTATCGGTTGAGGTTGGAGTCATTGTATGAGCTTGATGTCTCTGATGAAATATATTGTTTCACCGTCTTCCTCTAGTGTGTAGATCTTATCAGACAGATTAGACTCTTATAAGAACTGCTCTTCCAATCACTATGTTCTTCATGAATTGCTAATGGTCAATTCTTAGTAACGTATCTTTGTCCAAAGGCGTGCTGACGAGGTATGTAACACGAAATTGCCCCAAAGCTTGTTAGCATAAATGCTCAGCTTGCTCTGAGGATGTTAATTTTGGATTGATTTTCATAATGTGGTCGGAGTGCCTAGTCGTCTATTAGGCCTATCTCAATGAACTCATAATGTTTATGACGAGCAGTTGTCTTACCTCGACAGCACTTCTTGAATTTGACTCCTGAGCCACAAAAGCATTTCTGATTAGGCTTCAACTCAACATAGGCATCATTTGCCTTATCGAATTCAACTTTTAGTACATCCTTGAATCCAAGCGGTTTTAGCTTACCTTGAAGAACGTACTGTCCAAGGTCTCAGTTATTTTTTAACGATGAACTTGACAAAGTTTTTTTAGAATATTCATTAAGACGAGCATGTCTAAAAAAGTATCTCTATCGTTTCAGATGATGCAAGCTTGATCTATATCAACTTGTTCATGAATATCCCACAATAAATAATTCCTACTGTTTTCCATGAATCATACTTTTATAGGGATTCTATAGGAGAACCTTTATGAAAAGCATATTCATATTAATGATATCTGTCTTATTGTCATTCATGACGTTAGCACAGCAGGAAATGGATAGTGAAGCCGGTGCCGGCCGACATGATGTGCACATAGAGATAGATGATCACGGTAATGAAAAAACGGTTATAACTTTTATTGACCCAATCGATGTTGAAGGTACTGTGCCTGATGTGACAGAGGTGCCGGATGCTGAAATTGAAGAAGGTTTCGATGATATCGAGGAATAGATCATGTCAAAGGTAGTTGTTGGCCTATGTTTGCTGTATTTCGCAACCTTCAGTGTAAGCGCGGTTGATCTCACTTTGTTGAGGACTGACACTACCTTTCAAGGTCATGCTATTGGTGAACTCTATATCGATAACACCCTCATCTCACTTACATTGGAGAAGCCAAGTATTTCAATACCTGTAGGTACTTATCCCATAAATATATCAAGATTAGATGGTGAACGAATTCAGATTAGTGGGGATAAAGTCAATCTATTGATTACGCGACCAGATCACGCTGAATCTTTTTTCATCGGAACAGCAATAAACAGACGCGGCACATCTTTTAGTAAGCAAATTAAAGGGCAGAATGCAGCGTTTGAAATTTTGTCTAGTGTTTTGCCAGATGTAGACATGGTTGGAACCCTAAAGGTGAGTGAGCTAAGTAAGCCACTCAGCTATGTCTCTGAAATAGTCAATAGTGAAGGAGCAATAGAAAAAGATACTTTGACTAGAGTTGCCAATGAATGGCAACTACGTCGCTTTTATGTTGAGCCAGACAAAGTATGGGAGCTATTTGAACCGACTGCTGTACAGGAGTCTTATCGAACAACAGACTATGTTTATCTTCAAGTTAAGGACAATGACCCACGTTTAAATAGAGCAATTCGAGTTAGTTTGCTTGGAGGATGTTATAACCTAAAGTGGGATACAAAGTGGCAATATAACGCAAGTTACATCTACCGTAGGTTAGATCAGACTAAGCGATTACCGGACAGTTGTGAATATGATAACGACCCATGGTATTTAAATGCTAAACCTGATAGGTGGGACCCTTTCAATATCATAAAATATGGGCAAGGTTACCTACTGAAAAGTTACCGCTTATCCGGACAAATACAACTAGGTAAGCAATACCTAGAAATACCCAAGTCAACACTCAAAACTATTGAGAGTGAGGGATACGATGGTTACTTAGCAAAGCAGACATATCTAGATGAAGAGTCAACGATTTTTTGGCAAGGCTTTTTTGAGAGACGAGATCATGATGATAGAGAATTTGCTTTGTATTCATCTGCGTTCAACCTTGGTATAGGAATTCTCTACCCATATGTTGGTGCAGGGCTTAGCCTGTCAGATATATTTATTGATTACTCTGTTGACACTGACCGTATTTCAAATGTGCAACTTGCAGTATTAATGGCACGAGGCGGTTATTTCCTCAATATAAACAAAGTCAGGCGCACCTTACCCGACCTTAGACCGTACTTGTACCAATCGCTATATTATGTAATCGAGGTAGGTGAAGAGGAACGTAGGTATCTTCTCTATACCAAGAACACTGCTATCGCAGTCATGCAATGAAATATCTTCTTTTCGTGAACGGTCCTACCTACTCCCTGGATAAACTGGTACAAAAACTCTGAGTCATCTGATCGTTGGATTGTAAGTTACCCAAATGTACCGGGGGGCGGGTTATAACAAACGTTTAAGGCTTCAAGATACTTTTTCTAATCTAATCGAAATGGTTTAGAGCAGCACGCCTAAAACGTTTCTGTCCAGAAATAAGCCAACGACTCTTCTGACTTAATCACTAGTACATCGACACAAACAAAAAGGGGCTACGTGAGCCCCTTTCTTAATTGGATGAAAAGCCGTTAACCTAAGCTTTCTGTTACTACTGGTTTGGTATTGCGTTTGGCGATCCAATAAGCAACGCCGCCCCAAAGTACCGTCAGTATCCAAAGAGCAGTCCAGTGTTTTGCGACTTGCTGCCATGTTGCGCCCATTTGGTTGAGTGCTAAAAAGCCTTTGATTGCCCATGTGCTCGGGCTCAAATCAGCAAACCAAAGCAGCGGTGCAGGAATCGACTCAACCGGCCAAATAAAGCCTGCTAAGAAGATTAATGGCATTGAGCTAACCAGCACGACCAATGTCACCAACTCGCGTCTCGGTAACAAGTATCCGAGCCACAAACCTAAACCACAGCAACCAAGTAAGAATGGCAATAACAAGGTGAGTAGCTCACCTGCGTTGGCAACATGGTTGACGTTCAAGCGTTCAAAACTGAAGCCAAAATAATAGGCGCTGAGTAAGTAGTAGATAGCAACGAAGACCAAGGTTCTGGCCAGCAACAGAGCGCCTGTTGGCACTTGTGACCAATACCCACGACCATGGCGCTGAGTACCGGTTTGCAACCCGACTGCCATGATCAACGTTTGTTGAAGGATCAATACAAACACCGCTGGCACCACGTATTCGATGTAGCCCATGGTTGGGTTGAAGGTTGGTTTCATGTTGAGCTTGATTGCTGAGTAGTCGTGGCTCGCCATGCTTAGTGGCACGCCATCGATCACCATCTTGCTTACTTTAACTTGAGCGCCAAGCGTACCACCAGCTTGTGCTAAACCTTCGACGACTGTGCCGTACACTAAGAAGTAAGAAGCGTCGGCGGCATAAGCCAGAGTAGGGCTGCTGCCAAGCATCAAATCTTTGTAGAAGTGTTCTGGAATCACCAAGAAGCCAGTTATCTCTCGGTTTAAGAATGCTTGTTTCGCATCGGCAATAGTATGTAAACGTGTCACTACCTTAACCTGAGGCGTGGCATCGACCATGCGCTCTAAGGTTAGACTGGTTTGGCTTCCATCGAGATTCACAATCGCTATTGGCTGTTCCCTCGGTGTTTGTTGTGCGTATGGAAGCGGGTATAAGAAGGAGTAAAATACCACGCCACCAAAGACCGTCAGTACCACGACAGGGTTGGTCATCACTGAGCGAAGTTCTGTTTTAATCAGTTGCCACAGTGTCATACTGCCTCCTGTTTGCTATCTGTTGAAGATGCGCTGTTTAGCAAAGCTGTGTTGCGATGTTTTGCTAATAACGCTGCCGTCATCAGTAGCGGGATAATGTACCCAACCATCGGCCAGAGTGAGCCGATAGATTGTGCCGCACTTGCGCCGTAGCTTGCTTGGTCCACTTGAACTTCGATGTAATGCGTAATTGGCAGCAATCCTCGCCATGCCTGCGCCAACGCGTTCATGTCGGAAACCGGGAAGGTTATCCCCATAAATGCAAAGCTCGGTGCGGTAAATGCGCCAGCAAAGCTCATCGCACGTGCTGGGTCCATCGATAGGAAGAAGAAAAGCGCTCCCATGATGATGCATGCGATAGTCGTTACGAACTGCGCTAATAGCATCACCAGATAACTGCCTTCCATCGGCCAATCAAGCACCATGTAGAACCAGACTAAGAACAGCGCGCCTTGTGCCATAAAGACAGGAATGTACTGGCTTAGAATTTTGCTTAGTCGAGTGAAAGGGCGCTCGCCTAAGAAAGCAAAACTATTGTTGCCGTTACCATAAAGGCGAAAATGCGCTGCGAGGATCAAAATGGTGCTGACCACGACACAGATCTGCCAGATCGCCGGAACAATCGCTGTTACCAAAAACTGAGCGTAGTTGGTGTTGCGGTTAAACAAGGCTGTAATCTGGGTGGAAATCGGCACGGCTTGACCAATAGCTGCAAGTGTTGTGGTGTTGCCTTTTGCTAGGTTACCCATGGTTTCTAACTGCGCATCAAAATACCCTTGAGACTGCGCGACCGCTGAGTTAATCAACTTGGCAACCAAAATGTATTGGCTGTTAAAGAAGACCGATAGTTGAGGTTGTCGATGCAAAAGAATGTCTTGGTCGAATTGAGGGGGAATCACAGCATAAGCGTAGATATCACCCTCGATCATCGCGTTCTTCGCTTCTGTTGAACTAGTGTAGTGATAATCAACAGAAAGAGTGGAAGAGGCATCAAGAGATTGAATCATCTTGCGTGACAACTGCGAGTGCTGCAAATCAACCACACCAATCGGGAGATCTCTTGCAATACCTGCAGAGAAAACACCCCAAATAGTGACGGCCAATAAGATCGGCACCCATGTCAGGCAAGATAATAACCACTTATCGCGCCGCAGGATTTGTCGTTGTGAGATTTGAATCGTCATAGTCTTAAGCCAACGCGATTACAGCTCAACCACAACACTCATGCCCATGCGTAGCTCAGGCTCTGGTTGGGTAGGGCGAGCTTCAACTTCGAATGTGCGAAGATCAAAACCTTTCGATGCGTCTGTCGCGCGCCATGTAGCAAAATCACCCATTACAGCAACGTGAGTCACTTTAAATTCAACGTCTTTATCCAGCGCTGGTAGGTACGCTTTAAAGGTCGTGCCTTTGGTGAAGTGTTTGAGCAAATCTTCGCGTACGTTCAGTGTTGCCCAAGAATCTTGGGTATCAATAACCGTCACAACCGGGAAGCCTTGAGGTGCAAGTTCGCCGCTTTGCAGTAAAACTTGAGAGACTTCACCATCAAACCAGCTGTAGATTTGCGTGTCTTTGGCGTACGCTTCTACTTCCGCTACTGCGCCAGCCGCCATGCGTGCTTTCTCTGCTGCTGCGACTTTGGTTTCGCTACGCGCGCCTTCTTTCGCCATGTTGTACATTTGGAATGCAGCGCTTTCTGTGTATTTAGATGCTTGCCATTGCGTCATGGCTTCGTCGCGTTTTTGCTCCGCAACTACGCCATCTTTATAAAGGTTGTTTACACGTTGGTAGGTCTTTTCCATCAAATCTGCAGCCGCTTTCGCTTTCAACCATTGGTCTTTTGCGGCTTGAATTTGTTGCTCACGTGCACCTTTTTCTGCTTCTAGGGCCAATGCGCCAGCGGCTTTTTCACCTGCCTTGGCTTGCTCCAATTTTGCTTCTATTTCTGGGCTGTGAAGGGTAAAGATCAACTGACCTTTTTCGACATCATCGCCTTTGCGCACCATGACTTCATCAATACGACCTGGGACTTTTGAAGAGATGCTGTATTGCTGCGCTTCAATCAACCCCTGTAAACGTGCCGGTTCTGGTTGATATGCTTGGTAGAACTGGTAGCCAACCCAAGAAGCGACACCCAAAGCACACAGTGATAGTAGAGCGGGTTTTAGAGATTTTGCTGCCATGACTTATTTTGCCTCTTTGGATGCTGATGTTGGAACGTAAGCAGTATGTTGGTATTGAGCGAAGCTGTTCATTTCGCTGCTCAGTGCTAATAGTTTGGTTAAAGAAATCAGATAACGGAAACGTGCCGCTGATTGCTGTGTTTCTACGCTGGCGACATACAGTTGCGCGTCAACGACATCCAAAGAGGACGATAAGCCCTGAGTGAATGCTTTTTCGCGCAAGCGTAGGTTCTCGTCCGCAAGAGCGATACTAGATTCTAGACCTTGCACTTCATCAATGGCTTGTTGTGCTTCTAGGTAGGTCTTTTGTACCAGAAGCGACAAGTCTTGCTTCGCTTGTGATTTCAGCGCATCCACTTGGGTGACCATGCTTTGTGCTGCTTTTACTTTCTCGCTACGACCAGTGGACTCAATCAGAGGGATGTTAACGCCAACACCCACTAGCCAATCCGGTTTCATTTGGCTGGCAAGGGAATCGTCTTCATATAGGCTGTAATCACCGTATAGGTAAACTTCCGGATAGTATTTGCCTTTCTCGGCTTTGATTAAGCTCGACGCTTGTTTGTGCTTGGCATCCAACAAATCTAAGCCGGGGTAGGTCAGTAGTGTTTGATCAACAAACGCACTCAACGGTGGAAGGTTGTTGTTGATAAACAGCGTTTCTGAAGGTTCTACTGAATCGCTCTGCGCTAAGATCTTGCCCAAAGCCGCTTGGGCAATACTCAGGTCACTGGCGGCTTTGCGCGTCTCGACCTTAGCTTTGTCTAATGACGCTTCCGCTTGAAGGCGCTCAACACGGGCGATTTGACCTTGCTCTTCCATTTTAATCGCAAAATCACGGTGCTTGGTTAAGCCTTTTTCTACGGCTTGACGTGTTGCTAATACTTCTTTGGCGAGCACGACCGAGAAGTAGTATTTGGAGAGATCTTCAAAGCGAGCTTGCTGCTCCATTGCGAGTTGGCTTTTTGCCTCGTCCGTTTTACCTTCTGCGGCGGTTTGAGCTGCATTGATGCGACCGCCAGTAAATATCGGCCAGATAGCACGAATCGAAGAAGAGAAGATGTCGCGTTCGGTGATCGTCGATGTGGTATTCGCAAGAGCGCTAAAAATAGGTTGGAAAACAGGTGGCACGCTAATGTGTTGCCCAGTGCTGTCGAGAATTTGCTGACCAGACAGTGTTACGTCGGTATCTAAGCGTGTGTAGTTCGCACCAATACTGACTTGCGGCAAATTGAGGTTATCAGTTGCGCTTTGTTGGTATTCGTAGCTTTCAACATTGGCACGTTGTGCTTTAAGGGAATAGTTGTTTTCTAACAACAAATTCCATGCATCATCGAATGTGATGGGAGCCGAGTGACAGGCAAGAGAAATTGAGCTGCTGAGAAGACCCAAAATCCAGAACTTTCCGGTTTGTTTCATAGTGGCTACTTTGCTTTAGAGTATAAGCTCTAATATAAAGTATTCACTACAAAGTGTTAAGTGATTGGGCAAAAGAAATGTTGGTTAAATGTTGCGCCCAGTTAAGTGGGGCTTAGCTGGACGCACCGTTGTTGTGTGACTTGTACTGATTCACTTCATCGAAGGGCAGTGAAATTCTGCTCTCCACTCAAGCTGACGAGAGCCTCGCATAGTATTCAGTAAGTCTTTACCACTCATCTGTGGGAATGAAAGCAGCACCTTGAGATCAGAAGAACTGGTGTCACTCTTTTCATAAGCCCTGACGTGCGTAAACGTTGAATACATATTCTCTGACAGCATAGCCTTATTCAGGCAAATTCCAAATGTATCGCGTTCCATGTTTTGGTGTTCCTTCTAACTATAAAAGCACCTCTGTTTATAGTTATTGCAATTGCAGATGGTGTCTAAGTGGTTGTCCTACGGTCAGTATTTGTATTTTTATCAATGTATCTTCAATTTACTGACGCAAGTGTTGAGCGTTAAATAGACTTCCAGTTGGCTGCTTTCTTTATTCGAAGCTCTGCTAGGCTTCTTGACTAAAAATTATACGATCGAAAGTCTAAAAACGCCTCAAAAACCGCTAAATTTGGTGTGATCATGTTCAAGATTTAGATGGCAATTTATGTATGATGTTGAATAAATTACAACATTATTTCGTTAGCATTATGATTGAATTTTGATATTTCACGGCGGCTATAAATGCGCTAAATGAGCCATGAGTGACAGAGCTAAGTGTTGGAACGGGTTTGTTCGAACTGAAGAAAGCACGGCACGCCTATAAATTAACCGTAAACCGTTCAGAACGTTTCGTCTGTTCACAGATTTGTCATTTGATTAGAGCGAGCATGTTAACTCAGTGTTAACTTATGCAAGTGTGCCACAGTGACGTGGAAAACTGGCGAAGATAAAGGAAATATCAATGAGTTGGAGTCGGATCAGCTTTCGTAAGCGCATGCTTATTATTATGACGCTGTCGGGTTTGATCGAACTTCTTATTCTGGTGGCTGCGGGCTTTACCTACCTAAAATTCGACCAAGAACAAGAGATGGGGGAGAAAGCGCTTGGCGTTGCTCGTTTCTTGTCTACTTCTCATATTGTTCGCGAAATGATTGAGTCTCAGAATACCGATCCTTATCAACAGCGGTTTCGTGAAATGACTGAGGCACTTGGTGCTGCGTTCATTGTGATTGGGGATAAAAATGGTGTGCGTTTGATTCACCCTGTCGACGAGCGCATCGGTAAGCCAATGAAAGGCGGCGACAACCAACGAGCGCTGGTGGAAGGTAAGTCATACATCTCGACGGCTCAAGGATCATTGGGTTATTCCGTCCGTGGTAAAGCGGCAATTTTCGATCAACAAGGCAACATCATTGGTGTGGTTTCGGTCGGTTATTTGCTGGAACGCTTACAAGACCGCATCGAGCCTTTCTTTGCATTCCTTATCTTAATGGCATTGATCGTTGTTGCTGCCAACGCGATTGTTTCCAACTATGCATCCCGAAAATTTCAGCGTGCCATTTTGGGTTTTGAACCAGAGGAAATTGGACGTTTGTACGGTGAACTCGACGTCACCATGAGCACCATTAAAGAAGGGGTATTGAGTATTGATGCCCAAGGTGTATTGCGTTCCATCAACCGAAGTGCGTGTCAGATTTTAGGAATTGAAAGGGAATCGGCTCTAAACAAACCGCTGACAGATACCCTGCGAGACAGCGATTTGTATACCGTGCTGGAAACAGGGCAAGAAGATCACGATATCGAGATCTTCCTTAATCACAAGCGTTTAATTGCCAACCGTTCGCCAATCTACGTCGAAGGAAAAATCGTCGGTGCGGTTTCCAGTTTCCGTCTGCGTGATGAAATAAACGAACTTACTGAACAGCTTTCGCAAACTAAAGAATACGCCGATTTGCTTCGCTCTCAGACTCACGAGCACAGAAATAAGCTTAATACGATCAGCGGATTGGTTCAGATGGGAGAACTCGAAGCGGTTCAACAATTGATTGGGCAAGAGACAGCACACTATCAAGCGATGATAGAGTTTTTACGCGATACCATCAAAGACCCGCTTATTGCTGGCATGTTACTGGGTAAAACCGAGCGTGCACGTGAACTGGGATTACAGTTAGTGGTAGAAGAAGGCAGTCGATTGGAGCCATTACCTGAGTGGTTAAATGCAGAAGATCTGGTCACGGTACTTGGCAACCTAATCGACAACGCTTTCGATGCGACGCTGTCTGCTATTCGTGTTGAGTCTGCGTTTGCATTAGAGCGCCGCAGCATTGATGTGTCGATCAGTGATTATGGCAACGAAGTGATTTTAGAGGTTGTCGACCAAGGGTGTGGACTGCCGGAAAACATTGAGCCACAAGAGCTTTTGAAAAAGGGCATTTCAACCAAGTCGCGTCAGAATCGAGGTGTGGGATTGCATCTTGTTAATCAACTGGCGACGCGTTATCACGGTTATGTTGAGATGCTACCAAATACAGAACATGGAACGAGAATTACCGTGTATTTGCCTAAGGAAGAACAAGTATGAATACGGCAACGCGAGTCATGATCATCGAGGATGATATTGCCATTGCAGAGCTACATCATAAATATCTGAGCCAACTCTCTGGCTTGGAAGTGGTGGGCATTGCAACGACACGGATGGAAGCAGAATTACAGCTTGAGGTGCTCAAGCCTGATTTGCTGCTCATGGATGTGTATTTACCCGATGGAACAGGATTAGAGATCCTCAATACGCTTCGTGCGAACAATCAAACTTGTGATGTGATTTTAATTACCGCGGCAAGAGACGTAGATACACTGCAACAAGCGATGCGAGGTGGTGTAGTTGATTATCTGCTTAAGCCAGTGATGTTTCCAAGGTTGGAGGCTGCATTGCAAAAGTACATTTCGCAACGCCAACAACTCCATGTCGCAGAAAGCTTGGACCAGAATTTAGTTGATAAGATGCTGCAATCAAATGTGGTACCAGACACGTCGTCGCACAGATTGCCCAAAGGGATTGATGGGGTAACTTTGGATAAAATTCGAGGATTGTTCGTCGGTGAAGAGATGTATACGGCGGATGACGCTGGAGAGCAAATTGGTGCCAGCCGAACAACGGCCAGACGTTATTTGGAATACTTGATCAGTTCTGGTGAATTAGAGGCAGACTTAAATTATGGCACGGTAGGGCGACCTGAGCGTTGCTACAGAAAAGTGACAAGGTAACTCAACTCGAACTTTAAATACTGTTCAGAAGCGCTCTGTAGTAAAAGCTAAGAGAAATGAAAAGCGGTGGCTTATTGGTAGCCACCGCTTTTGATTTGTGAAATATACAGTTTGTTTTTATGTTCTCGAAAAAGAACTTGTTTGAGCGGCTTGTTAGGCGTTAGAACTTGTACTCAAGCTTCGCTTCGATAGATCGTTCAGCACCAAACCAACAGTTGTTCTTGTCGTAACAGCTGTAGTATTCCTCATCAAAGATATTGCTCGCAGACAGCGTGACGCTTGCGCCGTCGAGTGATTGTGAAGCCGCCGATAAGTCATAGCTCGCCGCTAGGTCAACCAAGGTGTAATCTGGCACTTGGTCACTATTTTGTGCATCCATTTCTGTTTTACCTACGTAACGAACGCCAGCACTGGTGCGAAGCCCTGTTAAAGTACCTTCATAGTAGTAATTTGCCCATAAAGAAGCGGTTTGTTCTGGTACCCACACTGGCGTTTTGCCTTCTTGGTGGTAATAGCTGTCTTCTTTAATTTCCATATTGATATAGGTGTAGTTTAGCGTTAGGTCAGCTTGCGGCGTTGCTTGCCATTTCGCTTCTAGCTCTGCACCTTGAGAAACCACTTCACCAGCTTGGTATTGCGGTGCGTATGGGTTGTTAGGATCGGTCAAGATCGCGTTTTTCTTGGTGATATGGAACAGCGCTAGGTTGCCTGATACGTCACCACCCAGAGGGGCGTATTTGAAGCCCAGCTCCCATTGATGACCAGTAGAAGGGTCGAACGCTTTACCTGATGCATCAGCCCCCGCGATTGGTTCAAAACTCTCTGAGTAAGTCAGGTAAGGAGACAGACCAAAATCAAGCTCGTATAACGCACCAACTCGGAAAGATACGTTGTTTTCATCAAGCTTTTCCTTGCTCGGTGTGACTGTGCCTAGGTAATCACTCACAGTGTTGGTGTCGGATTCGTATTTATCCCAGCGAAGTCCGGCAATCATCACAAGGTTGTTGTAGCGAAGTTGGTCTTGGAAGTAAACGCCAAGCTGTTTCGTCTTGATATCCAGTGCCTGCTGGTAAGCGAACTTTAGAGCGTCGCGGTCAATCTGATTGTGATTAGGATTAAAGATGTCTTGCGTAAGTGAGTAACCTAAGGTGTCTTTGTATTTCACATCAGAATCTAGGTATTGGTAATCTAACCCTAGTAGCAAGTTATGCTCGAAATTGCCATGGGCAACGTAACCTGATAATTGGTTATCAATCACAAATGAAGTTGAATCTTCATCCGTGAGGTAAGCATTACGACCAATCGTACGATTATCAGCGGCTAATGGGCTGTTGTACGTGTTTTCTTGGTACGAGTCAGCTGTCATGTAGCGTGCATTTTGCAAGAACTGCCAGTTGTTGTTGAAGTCGTGCAGAATTTTGTAGCCAATCATCAACACTTCACGTTCATAGGTGTTCCAGTTTTTGTCGCCCAAGTAAGTATCAGGAGACAACGAACCGAGTGGGTTATCGAGAACGGAGCCCGCTACTGGAACTGTGGTGTAAATACCTGCCGAAGGATCGTTTTGGTAGTACACGTTGACATTAACAAGCGTGTTGTCTGTCGCTTGCCAGTCGAATGACGGCGCAATCAGATAACGCTCGTCTTCTGATGTCTCTGCTTGACCATCTCGCTGTTTCGCCATCCCTACGATGCGGTAGTTCACGTTTGAGTCACCAATTTGCCCAGTGGTGTCGAAGTTCACTTCTTTCAGGCTGTTGGTGCCAGTACTGACTGATACCGTGTTAGCTGGCTCGGATTGCGGAGTCTTTGCGATGATGTTGACCATGCCGCCTGGTGGAATGTTTCCATATAAAACAGACGTAGGTCCTTTGAACACTTCAACTTGCTCAACCGCAGCTGCATCAATTTGTGGCTGTAAGTTCCAACCGTTGAATAGGAGAGGGAGACCATCGTAGAAGTTGGTGTAGTTAATGAAACCACGGATATTGAATAGGTCTAGACGCGTAACGGCACCACCGCGCAGTTCGGTATTTACACCAGATGAGTAACGAAGTGCTTCGCTGACCGTGCTCACTCCGCGTAAATCCATTTCATCCTTCGTGATGATGGTGATTGCCTGTGGGGTTTCTTCTGGTTCTAATGACGTTTTTGTTGCCGTATTTCGGTAAGTCTTACCTAATACGGTCATTGTTTCGAGTTGAGTTACGTCTTCGTCAGCAACAGCGTGTCCTGCGATCAGCGCAGAAACAACAACTGCAAGTGTTGAGCGATGAAATTTAATCGGGGTTTCCATTTTTCCTAATTCCACTACTTTTTCTATTTATTGATAATGATTGTCATTTGTATTTTATAGATAGGAAAAATAGAAAAGTTAACAATTTGGTGCAACTCGCTCTAAAGGATAGGACTTTTCTCTTACTTCGAGTGTCGGCTGTAACAACGCTCTACGGGTAACCAGTATTGCATTTGGGCGCTATCACTGTCGGGTTGGTAGTCTGCCGGATAGTTTTCAAGCTCATACCCATCGACGCCGCGATAATTTGAAGCAGGTAACCAACACATGATGAACCACTCAAGGGTTTGTGCAAGTTTCGCTGCCTTACCGATGTGAGTGATTACGGCATAAGTTTGCTGTGGTACGAATAAGGTCTCTAACTGGTCAGACACTGCATTTGGAATGCTTGGTAAATGGACATTGTCGTCGAGTTCATAACCTGCCCAATATTGAAGATTCGAACCATCAAAGTGAGGGTGGGTAACATCAATAACACCGAGATGGCGAACTGGTGACTCTTCGACTTGATCGGCAATAAGAGAAAGCTGAAGCCACAACTGCGGGACTTTGTAATGGAAGTTTGGAGAAGGGGAGAACAAACCGCTGATTGGTTGAGAAAGCCCCTGTAGATAAAAGCTTGGTTTCGTTTCTATCTTTACTTCGATAAAGTGCCCGTCATTGTGTGACGCTTCTGGAAGGTGGCGTAACGTAAATGGTTTACGTAACCCTGATAACTGTTGGTTCTTTCTATATTCGCGAGGGCTGACAGAAAACATCTGCTTGAATGCGCGGCTGAATGCGTGCTCGGAGGCAAACCCCATTTCCAGCGCAATATCCAAAGAGCGCTCACTTCCGCCGACTAATCGCTCTGCTGCGTAGCTTAACTTAAGCTCTCTAACGTAGTTTGCAACCGAAAGTCCTGTTTGCTGCTGAAACACGCGCTGCAACTGCCAGCGAGACCAGCAACTTTGTTGCGAGATGTCATCAACGCTCAAAGGGGAATCAAGATTACTATGAATGTAATCCAATACGCCTTGAATACGATGCGTCGATTGCTGTTTTGCTGAGCCCTGATTCATAGCAGTCCTAACGTGTGTTGATAGAATTCTCCATTATCTTTAATTAAGTATCATTATCAACAACTATGAAGTAGAGTTGTAAATTCTGCATAGTGCACAGAGCTTATGTAATGGATTGCAAAATTGAACAATAAATAATCTTTTTAGAGTTTTTGCTTAAATTTTATCACTAGACTGGGCAGGGTATTTATTTCTTTTAATTCAATTAATTATGATGATTCGTGTAAATTATTTAAACGTTTGCACCGCCAAGTGTTGATGTAAATCAAATAGTCGTAGACAATACGCCCCCGTGTCGGAAATCTCCTCCGAAGAGTGCAAGGTTGTACTCGAGAGACATAAGCGTCTTATATGACCTCCAAATGTTGAGAACCAGACTATGTTTAAGGGGCTCAGTAGTTGTAGTGATTTGAGACTATAGGCTTTACCTATCAACGTAATAGGTAAGACCAATTTTCTATTTTTGAGTGCCATTGATAGGGTTGGCTCAATCCTTTAGCCGTATCCGGGCACACAATAAGTACCTCGTTTTTAAGGGAAAGATGATGGTAATACCAGAAAACAGCAGCATCGTTATTTTTGGTGCTTCAGGTGACCTTACGTACCGTAAGTTAATTCCTGCTCTCTACCACCTCTATGCGAACAAACAGCTTCCAGAGAATTTTGCCATTCTTGGCGTAAGTCGTACTGAGTACAGCGACGATTCTTACCGCGAAAAGCTGAAAAAATCGCTTCAGGAAATGGAGAAAACTGAGCCAGAAACGCTTAATGCATTTATCAATCACCTGCATTACCAAGCAATCAATACTTCTGACACACAAGATTACAGCAAGTTGGCGACACGCTTAGACCAACTGGCAAACGAATACCAATTCGAACAACGTAATACGCTTTTCTATCTTGCAACGCCACCAAGCCTATACAGCGTGATTCCTGCAAGCCTTGCAGCTCACGGTCTGAACAATGAGGAAGATGGTTGGAAGCGTCTGATCATTGAGAAACCATTCGGGTACGACCTTGAATCAGCGCGTTTACTGGATAAAGAGATCCACGAACACTTCCAAGAGCATCAGATCTACCGTATCGACCACTACCTAGGTAAAGAAACGGTTCAAAACCTGCTTGTACTTCGTTTCTCTAACGCTATGTTTGAGCCGTTGTGGAACCGTAACTTCATTGATTACGTGGAAATCACAGGCGCAGAATTCTTAGGCGTAGAAGAGCGTGGCGGTTACTACGATGGTTCAGGTGCGGTTCGCGACATGTTCCAAAACCACTTGCTACAAGTACTGGCAATGGTTGGTATGGAGCCACCTGCACAAATCAATGCTGACGCGATGCGTGATGAAGTCGTGAAAGTGCTTCAGTGTCTTAAACCACTGGATGAAGACGCACTTCGCAACGACCTTGTATTGGGTCAGTACACGGCGTCTGAAGTTCGTGGTCAACAACTTCCAGGTTACCGTGAAGAGAACGGCGTAGCAGACGATTCTCGTACTGAGACTTACATCGGTCTGAAAGCTTACATCAACAACTGGCGTTGGAATGGCGTGCCTTTCTACGTACGTACAGGTAAGCGTCTACCGACTCGCGTGACAGAAGTGGTTATCCACTTTAAACAAACACCACACCCAGTGTTTGGACAAAACGCACCAGAGAACAAGCTGATTATTCGTATTCAGCCAGACGAAGGCATCCAAATGAGCTTTGGTCTGAAAGAGCCGGGCGCAGGCTTTAAAGCGAAGGAAGTGAAAATGAACTTCCACTACGCTGACCTGCAAGAAACCCAAATGCTAACTGCTTATGAGCGTCTACTTCTTGATGCCCTAAACGGTGATGCGACGCTATTTGCTCGTAGCGATGCGGTTGAAGCGTGTTGGAAATACGTGCAACCAATTCTAGATTTCAAGCAAGACCCACAAGCGTTATTCGGATACGCATGTGGTACATGGGGACCAAAAGAAGCGGACGACTTACTACAGCGAGCTAACCGCGCATGGCGTTTCCCTTGTAAAAACCTAACAGATACGGACTACTGCGAACTATGATCAACCACAAGATCTACCAAACAGCAGAGCAGGTAGTAGAAAGCCTTGCTAACGATATGAAAGCGTTTAGCGAAATGGGCCGACCTGTTCACATCTCTCTTTCTGGCGGCAGCACACCTAAAATGCTGTTTAAGCTTCTGGCAACAGAGGCTTACGCGACGTCAATTCAGTGGCAAAACCTCCACTTCTGGTGGGGTGATGAGCGCTGCGTTGCACCTGATGATGCAGAAAGCAACTATGGCGAAGCAAATGCTCTACTCTTTACGCAGGTCAATATTCCTGCTGAGAACATTCACCGTATCCGTGGTGAAGAAGAGCCAAAAGTAGAAGCAGAACGTTTTGCGAAAGAGATGGCAGAAGTGATTCCAACTGAAAATGGCACTCCTGTGTTTGATTGGATCTTGCTTGGTGTTGGCGCAGATGGTCATACTGCATCACTGTTCCCAGGTCAGACAAACTACGATGATGAGAACCTATCAGTGTTGGCGTCTCATCCTGAGTCTGGTCAGATTCGCGTATCAAAGACGGCACGCGTATTAGAAGCAGCGAAGCGCATCAGTTACTTAGTACTTGGTGCTGGTAAAGCAGATATCATTGAGGAGATTAACAGCTCACCAGCACGCGTACTTCCATATCCGGCGGCGAAGATCCAAGCGACATCGGGTCTGACGGAATGGTATTTAGATTTAGACGCAGCGGCGAAAATCGTTTAAGACGGTCGCTGGTCGAATAAAAGACAATTGGAGAGAAACAATGAAAGGTGATATCGGTGTAATCGGCCTTGCTGTAATGGGTCAAAACCTTATCCTAAACATGAACGACCACGGCTTTAAAGTTGTGGCTCACAACCGTACTGCTGCTAAAGTAGACGAGTTCCTGGAAGGTCCGGCGAAAGGCACAAACATCATCGGTGCATACTCTCTAGAAGAACTAGTAGAGAAGCTAGAAGCGCCACGTAAAGTGATGTTGATGGTTCGCGCAGGTGAAGTTGTAGACAAGTTCATCGAAGCTCTAGTACCTCTACTAGACAAAGGCGACATCATTATTGACGGTGGTAACACTAATTACCCAGATACAAACCGTCGCGTTGCTGCACTACGTGAAAAAGGCATCCACTTCATCGGTACTGGTGTATCTGGTGGTGAAGAAGGTGCTCGTTTCGGTCCATCAATTATGCCTGGTGGTTCTGCTGAAGCGTGGGAAGCTGTTAAGCCTATCTTCCAAGGTATTGCAGCGAAAACTGACGCTGGTGAGCCTTGTTGTGACTGGGTTGGTAACGATGGTGCAGGTCACTTCGTTAAGATGGTACACAACGGTATCGAATACGGCGACATGCAGCTTATCACTGAAGCTTACCAGTTCATGAAAGACGGTCTTGGTATGTCTGCAGATGAGATGCAAGCTGTATTCGCAGATTGGAACAAGACTGAGCTAGATAGCTACCTTGTTGAAATCACTGCTGACATCCTTGGCTACAAAGATGAAGACGGTGAACCACTAGTAGAGAAGATCCTAGATACAGCGGGCCAAAAAGGTACTGGTAAATGGACTGGTATCAACGCACTAGACTTAGGTATTCCACTGACTCTTATCTCTGAATCTGTATTCTCTCGTTGCCTATCTGCATTGAAAGACCAACGTGTTGAAGCTGAGTCTCTATTCGGTAAGACAATCACACCAGTTGAAGGCGACAAGCAAGAGTGGGTTGATGCACTACGTCAAGCACTACTAGCATCTAAAATCATCTCTTACGCTCAAGGCTTCATGCTAATGCGCGAAGCATCGAACGAAAATGGTTGGGACCTAAACTACGGTAACGTAGCACTAATGTGGCGTGGTGGTTGTATTATCCGTTCTGCGTTCCTAGGCAACATTCGTGATGCGTACGAAGCGAACCCAGATATCGCATTCCTAGGTTCTGATGAGTACTTCAAAAACATCCTACAAGGCAGCCTAGCGGCATGGCGTAAAGTAGCAGCGAAATCTCTAGAGTCTGGTATCCCAATGCCATGTACGATTTCTGCGCTATCTTTCCTAGATGGTTACACAACTGCTCGTCTACCAGCTAACCTGCTTCAAGCTCAACGTGACTACTTCGGTGCTCACACTTACGAGCGTACGGATCGTCCACGTGGTGAATTCTTCCACACAAACTGGACTGGTACAGGCGGTAACACAGCGTCGACAACTTACGACGTTTAATTGCGCTTTAGTGATTTAAAACAAAAGGATGCCAAGTGGCATCCTTTTTTAATGACTGTTGCAACCTGTGCTCCTTGGGTTCAAATCTAACGTAACGCTCAGAATCCATACCTTGAAGTCACTTGGGCATATAGGCATATTTCGTCCTTATATTCCCTCCAGGTGTTGGAGTTTTGATTCAAACCGAAAGGGGAGAAACGAAACTCTTTGGTTTTAACGCCACCAAAGAACAGTCGAGTGACTGCAAGACATTCTCTGCAGTATTACCAATGACCATGCCTTGAATGCCCGTTCGAGCAATGGTGCCCATTACAAGCACATCTACATCCTCTTTATTGACCCAGTTTGGTATCTGCTCATCAGCGGAACCGTGCAAGTGATGGATAAAGAACTCACCATCAATTTCAGAAATTTGGATGATGGAATCCAATGCTTCACGGTGTGCGATTCGGTGAGCATCGATTTGTTGATCGAGCACTTCATCTTCAATCTGAATCCAAATATGATGCCTAAGATAGCTTTCCATCTGATACTCCCAACAAGACACGATGTGCAATTGTTGGTTGTAGGAGTCTGCGATGGAGTGGGCTAACTGGAGAAGATGGATGGTTAATTCTTGCTGCTCTTCACTGGAAATGATGGGATCGATAGCCACCGCCACTCGTTTCGATACCGTTACATGTTTTGCTGCTCGGTTTAGCCATACAGGGCAAGGGCATTTACGCAATAATTTCATATCGAGCGCTTTAAACCCTTTTGTTCCCTCATCCAGTGGCTCAGCATCTTTGATTACCAGATCGTAGTGGTGTTTATTAACTTGTTGAATGATAGAGACAACAGGTTTGTCACCGCTCTCAACGCTGATTGGGAACGGCTCTACATCGTCAGAGAAAGGATCGTTCAACTGTGCGGTTTTAATGTCAGTAAATAGTGAGTCTATCAGAGAATTTTCGTAGGTCTGTTGGTATTCGCGCATATTGGATGGCATCTCAGGGCACACGATAAGCCCAGATAAGCGAGCGTCATGGATTGTGGCAAGTTTCATTGCTTGTTCCAGTGAGTCACTTTTGCCAGCCAATCCTTGGCTAACGAACAAGATGTTTTTGAATCTTTTCATACGCACCTCCTTTTTATTAAGTGTTGTATCAGAAAGGTAATATTTCCATGTTTATAGTGTGGTTACTTGGCCTGAAACAACATAAATTGGATGTGCAAACTGAGATCAATACCTTAGCTAGATTACGGATGATTGAGTTTGAACGCGGCTTGAAAGTGAAAACGCCCAAAAAGGGAATCTTTGGGCGTTTCGTTATCTGGAGGAATGGCTAGGAAAAGAAAGTCGTTTGTTAAGAACACAACGAAACAGCTTCTTCAGACTGCAATGGGTAAGGGCGCGAATAGTGGTAGCCTTGGACCAAAGAGTGGCACTCTTTAAGCATCTGATGATGCTGAGCGTCTTCAACACCTTCAAAAATCAAACCACGAGAACAAAATGGTGCTAAGAAGTACTCTAACGCTTGTATAGACTCTAGATCCGCGTACTTGAGGAAGCTTTTGTCGATTTTAATACGGTCCCAAAAGATGGTGTCGAGCGACATATTGGCGAGTTTGTTGTTGCTATGATAATCATCCAACCAAATTTCGATGTTGTTTGCCTGTAACTGCGACAAGTTATGGTGTATTTCTTTCGATTCGGTATAGCAATCAAGTTCACTGATTTCTAATGCGAACTTGGCTCCGTTGAAGCTTAAGAGCTTTTGTACAAAGTGCTCGTCAGCCAAACATGAAAGCTTAATATTAAATGAGTGTCGCTGGTGTGGGTATTGGGCGAGAGAAAATTGAATTTGCTGTAAAGCGAGCGTTTGAATAAACGAATTATCTACAATTGAAAAGAAGACGTCGTTATTAATGTTATTTTTGTCAAAAGTACAAATCTTCGATAACGTTTCGTAATATTGAATTTCTTGACTTTTAGGGCAAATGATAGGTTGTACTAATGTTTCTATATCAAAGTCAGTCAATTTGAAGTTAGGCAGGTAAGGCTTATTCCTTTGCATATTATTCACTTTTTCAATTTAATATTACGACGTTACACTTAAGCATTGTTTTGCATTTTATATCCAAAGTAATTACTTCAGGAAATTAAGAATTATAATAGCGCTATAAATTATATTTAATGTTCATTAAGCACCGTGAGGAAAGCAGGTGCTTAATGAAGGTTGAGAGTGGCTTATTTCGCGACCACTGATAGCTCTACGTCGAACTCGTCACGACCACTGATGCTGAAATAGTATTGACCCGTTTTTATGGTGCCGTCTTCATTCTTTGGAATCGAAATGGATTCGTTACTGCCATGAGTAAAGTTGGTCCACTCGTACTCAAAGTAGTGACAGACTTTGTCATAACAAGCATATAAATCGGCGTCACCGCTACCAGTAATCGATACTTCCAATTGATTGAAGTTCTGCGTCACGTCGACGAAGAAAAGTTTCTCTGCGAACTTTTCACCACTAACTTGAACACTGGTATTGAGCTCAATTTTCTTCGGTTTTTCTTTTGGCTTCGGCTTAGAAATGTCCGTGTCATCGATGTCTTTGGTTACTTCATCTAGCCAGGAGTGAAACTCTGTATTGTAGGCAGGACCGAGTCGTTCAAGGAGTTTAACCCACTCTTTGTATTGTCCGGTACGTGAATATCCCAAAAGCTCGGTTACGTCTTCAGGGTGCTTTTCTAACATAAAGCGTACGGCTAGGTAGCCCCAACGGTAAACACGATTCAAACCGTCGCTGTAGTTGGTACGGAACACTTCATCTAATGTATGAGTTTTGTCTTTACCAAGTACTAATGCCGCGGTATAGCCGTCTTTGTAGTGCATGTATTCAGCGAAGCCTTCTAACCACCAAACGATGCTACCTTCGCGCATTGTCTCGTGGAAGTCACCGTATTGGTTAAATCGTCCGTCCAAATAGTGAATGTATTCATGCTCTAAGTTTAGAATCGAAAAGTCGTCATCCCATCCGTTTTGATAAGCGACGAATCGAGGTACATTTCCTTGCTTGGAAGGGTCTCGTTCGAGGAATTGTCCGCCGTTGTTGGTCGTGTTGCCGAATAGGAAGCTAGAGTAGGTTGAATAGTCGTTTTTGGTTTTAAAAACAATAACGTCAACACTGTCGCTATGATCATCAGCGACAGGCTGATATCCCGTGTTAACAATTTGGTGGAAGTCATCTTCTTTCAGGTTCAATGTTTCGCAGCTTGTCACTGCTTGAGCTTCAGTCATTTCCTGAGCGAGTATTTGCGCAGGTCCACGACAGTCGTAACTGAATGTCATGATTTTCTGTTTTAGATCTTGCTTCGCATTACCAAGCCCGAGTTGTTCTAGGTAATCCGGCGCATAAGCATTGACCATTTCAGCAATACCAACCCATATTCGGTCCGATTTACCACCGAGTGGGTAACGTGCCAACAAGCTACGTAAAGTATCGATGACGACTTGTTTTGTGCTCGCATCTTGGGTTTTGACAAGTCTAGCGAGCTCACGGGCGGCGTTGCCGAGTAATTGTTCAGAATCCGTTCCGATCGCCCATTCGTTGTTGGTTATAAAAGCACTCAAACGATGAATATAACGTGGGTCAGACTCGATAAGATCGTAAAACGCTTTGGTTTGGGAATGGCCTGCCATAGCGATAAAAACATTGTTGATCGCTTTGCGATAATAGTAGCTCTCGCTTTTGTCTTCAGAAAAGGTATCGAGGACAGCGAATACATCGGGAGCGGCAATGGCAAGTTGTCTAATGCTATCAACAACAATCAACATGGATGCCAGTGCTTCTTGTTGTTCACGTCCATCTGTTAATGCGTGTGGTGAGCGTAAAAACTCTTGGATCGTAGCGGCGATCTCTGCGCCCAATTCCGAAGGGAAAGGCTGTAAGTCTCGTGCAAACGTGTCGTGTCGGTTCTTATACGCTGCTTTGATAAACTCGCCCAAGTAATAAATCTGCTGAGCTTGTTCCTTTTTCCCTTTATAAGCTTCAATTGCTTTTTTTAAGCCAGCGCTAATTCGTGTGACACTCAATGTGCTAAAAACGGTATCTGCTTGTTCAGCAGAAGGGGAGAACCAAGTTCTCATACACTCGTAGTCGCTGTTGGCGACACGTGATTCGATATTAACTCGGTCAAGGTTAAGTTCCGTAACAGTACATTTTCCTTTGTGTGGGAAAAGCTCGGTATCGTCATCTACGTCAGTATCGTCGTCAGTGGTTCCGTCGTCTTTGGTAGAGTCATCATCACCCGTAGTGTCATCATCTGAGTCTTTATCATCGTCTGATGTTGTATCATCATCGGTAACGGTGTCGTCATCGTTGACAGTATCCGTATCGTCATCATCTGCTGTAGAATCTGAATCTGAATCTGAATCTGAATCTGAATCTGAATCTGCGTCAGTGGTGTCATCATTTTTATCGCCGGAATCCACATCAGCGATAGGAACCGTCGTGACACCTCCGGAAGAATCATCGCCACCACATCCAGTTAAAACACCAAGCATGGATAAAAGAAGACATGCGGTTGTAATATTTTTCATAGAATTAGTATTGTAATTAAAATGGGATTTAAATATATATTTTTACTAATCCATAGTTAAATAATAGGATTTAATAAGAAAATAAATATGTCTTATGATCCTTGAGGATATTTAAATGTGATATTAATCAGATAACCATTTTTTATAACGTTAGTAGAATTGTTAATTGGGAAGGAAAAATTGATTTTGATATACATAACGTCACTTTTTAACCTTAGTCGACGAGTATATGAAAAAAATATATTTTCCGATCATCAGTACACTGATGGCTTCTTTTGCCCATGCTAATACGTTACCTGCACCTACTTGGCATGAATTCCAATTAAATGACGGCTCTAGGAAAGAGCTAAAACTTTATGGCGACCAAGAATCTTTTTGGTATCAAGACCGGGAAGGCATTATCTACGTCTATGACGAAGATACAGGATGGTTTTATGGTCAACACGAAGTGGTTGATGGTCGCTTTGTTGCGACTTCAATTGGTGTGGAAGCCAAATTAGAAACACCACAATCAGTGAAAGCACTGTTAAAAGAAAAAGTCAGTCCGACGTCCTCTTTAGTACCTTCTAGTCGTATTGATCCGCTAAGCGATGCCTATTTTGAGCAAACGCCACTTCGAGCGGTTAACGCGACAGATGACCCAAAGCATCAGCCTTTGTTGGTTGTCCAAGTAAGCTTCAATGATGAAGCGTTTGTGAACGACTTTACCGATGTGATTTTTGGTGACAACCAACAAAGCGTCAAAGACTACTTCCACAAGAACAGTTACGGACGTTATATCGTTGAACCGGCAAGAGAAACACAAGGCACAGCGAATGATGGTGTTATCGATATTACGCTGGACATTGCACATCCGAATTGCCATTCAAAAAATGATTCGACGTGTGATGGTAAGCTAAAAGCGGCGTTCAAGGCGGCTTACGATAAGTTAGATCGTTACGTAGATTTGTCGACTTACGACGATAACAACGATGACAAAATTAGCCCTGATGAGCTGTCGGTGATGTTTGTATTTGCAGGATACGATAAATCTGCGGGCTCAATTAACACACCATATATCTGGCCTCACCGCTTCAGTCACAATACAGTTGAGATCGATGGTAAGACGATCCGTGATTACTGTTTGTTTGCGGACTTCCAAGGCAATCATCAGTCTACGATGGGGGTCATTGCCCATGAGCTTGGACACTTGATGCTTGGACTTCCGGATTTATACTCCTACAAGCATTCTGGTTCCGTGGGCCAATGGGGTCTTATGGGCGGAGGAAGCTGGGCAAGAAAACAAGGCGATAGCTACGCAGGGGAAACTCCGGTCAATATGCTGGCGTGGAGTAAGGAAGCTGCTGGTTTCATTAAACCTAAGGTCATTGATACTTCTGGTTCCGCGACCATTGAAACGGCACAAGGCGAGGGAGTGATGTATCTCGACCCTTACTTGAAGCAACAAGGACCTAGAGCGTACTTCGAAAACCGCCGCAAAAACCAATATGACCGTGCGTTATCTGGTGAAGGGCTACTAATCACAGCAGTGAGCGTGGACAATCGCTTTAACGACAATGGTCCAATGCAAGTACAGGTTTTCCAAGCGGATGGGCTTGATGAATTACAAACGCGTGGTTGGTCTGATCAGGGGGACGTGTTCCCTGGTTCAAGCAATGTAGTGACAGTTACGGACGATACATCGCCTTCGCTAAAAACAATCACTGGCGGGCGCGAAACCAATATCTCAATTAATGATATTGCGAGCACAGCGCAAAATGGATCGCTACGAGCGTCAATTCCTTCTTCAAACAATAAATCGGCGTGGATCACCTCACTGTCAAGAACTTACGTTTATGAAGACTCACGCAATAACACAATAGGGTTTGGGTTAGATAACAACGAAGGTTACAAGACATTGGTAGGTTTCTACTTGTATGCGAAACCAATTCAGCCAAATGCCGATATGCGCTACCGCATGTTTAAGTATGACTTAACGACTAACCGCTGGGGGAATGCATCTATCAACGTTGATACACAAGTTGAAGTGTCATCGGGTGCGATTCCTGATTCGGGCGGTCGAGTGATGTTTGCTGCACCATTTGAGATTGATGACGGCGAACAGCTGTTGGTGATTGAGTTAGAAAACGCGAAGCCAGAGTACAGCTACTCATTCTTGGATGCTTACTTGTCTAACGGACAGAAAAAGAAACAGTTTTTCGGTACTACAAATACGTACAAGACGAATGGTTTAAGCGAAGGTCGTGGTCGTAACTATCCGTTTGCTGCTTTGTTAGAAAAACCTCAAGCAAAACCGAGCATTACTGCCCAGAGAGACTCTGTGACGTTAATGAGTGGTGAAAGCGTTACGATTGATGTATTAGCGAACGATCGTTCTTCTGATGCAAATAACACCATTAAGTTGGACAAAATTACGACAAAGCCAGCGATTGGCAGTGCAGAAATTGCTGGGCAGAAAATTCGTTACTCAGTACCTGTTTCAGATATTCCTGAGCAGAGAACAGTGATGAAGTATCAAGTGTCTGACGATTTTGGTACGACGGCTGAAGGTGAAGTTGTTATCACCGTCAATTCTCCAGTTGTTACAGCGAGCAACCTTCAATACAAAACCCAAGAAGACAAGCCTTTAGCACTTGAATTACGTCAGCAGCAAGGATTGGAGAAGGGTGACACCATCGTGATTAAAACCGCGCCTAAGCATGGTAAGTTAGATGGCGATACCTACCAAAGTGATGAAAACTATTTTGGTAACGACCAGTTTGAATTTGCAATTGTGAAAGAAAACGGGCGTGAATCTAACACTGCAACGGCTGTAATAACGATTGAAGCGGTCAATGATGAGCCAACGTTTGTGGTAAAAGCAAGCCGTAAAGAGGGCCTAGAAAACGACAAAGTTACATTATCAGCCCTTGATCTAAAAGATGTTGACTCAGCTGATCACTCGTTCAAATGGCGCCAAGTTTCAGGAACTACCGCTAAGTTTACCACCACAGAGACACCAAATGTGGAAGTGACTTTACCGAAAGTCAGCAAGAAAAGTGAAAAGCTGACGTTTGAAGTGGCGGTAAACGACAAAGATGGCGCGATCATTACCAAAACCGTTGAAGTGGTCGTTAAGCAAGCTGTTGTGTCGGAAACCGATCCTGGTAAAAGTGAAGAAGGTGGCTCAATGGGCTTGTGGATTACTTTGTGTATGATGCTAATTAGCCTAAGAACAAAGAGTAATAATTTGTACAGATTCATAATAAGGAATGATATTCCGTAGAAAAGCATTATAATTCATTGCCTTATATGCACAGGATGAATGCAGATTGAAGGAAAACAATAAGAAAAACCTCCGTGTCGTAGCATTAGCTCCGACAGGGAGGTATTTTGCGTCAATAATAAGCTCATTAGAGATCCTAGAAACAGCGGCTGAGTTTGCTGAGTTCCCGGGTTTCATGACACATATCGTAACGCCAAACAACCGGCCATTGAGCGGTCGAGGAGGGATAAGCGTTCAACCAACTTCTCAATGGCAATCTTTTGATTTTACTAACATACTAATTATTGGCTCCATAGGAGACCCCTTAGAATCGCTTGATAAGATTGATCCTGCACTGGTTGATTGGATCAAAAAATTACATAAAAAAGGCAGCAAAATAGTTGCCATTGATACCGGTATTTTTGTCGTTGCGAAGGCGGGGCTTTTGCAGCAGAACAAAGCGGTAATGCACTCATACTTCGCCCACCTTTTTAGAGAGCTTTTCCCAGAGATCATGTTAGTGACTGAGCAGAAAGCGCTCATCGATGGGAATCTCTACTTATCTTCAGGACCGTACTCTCACTCAAACGTCATGTTGGAGATTGTCGAAGAGTACTTCGGAAAACAGACTAGAAACCTAGGTAACCAATTCTTAAGCACAATAGAAGGGAGTGGAAACTCGCATTCATATTGTGATGTCTTTCGCTACATGCAACACAAGGATGAGCTAATTCTTAAAATCCAAAAATGGATTCTTACTATGGACTTGGACATCGTTACCATCAGCGACCTAGCGAATGAAGCTTGTTTGTCAGAGAGGCAATTAAAGCGCCGTTTTAAAGATGCGACCTCTATTAGTCCACTTAAGTTTATTCAACTAGGTCGTTTGTCTTTCGCTAAAGAGTTGTTGAGATCAACAAAACTGTCCATTGATGAGGTCGCTAGTCGTTCTGGCTATGTGGATACACAATTTTTCAGGCAGATATTCAAGAGAGAAAATGATTGCTCACCACTTGAATATCGCAAGAAAAAGCAAGCAAAAGTCTAATTATAAATTTATCTTATGGTCTATAGCCACTCTACATGTAATGTTATTAATAAGATTATCATTTCTTTAGTCGTTTAATGCTTGCTCGGTCATTCGAACGAAAATGGCAAACGTTTGCTATTTTCGTTCGAATATAAATGAGTTGGTTTTAGATTGATTTTTAATAACGTTAGCTTATACTCACATACATGGATACTTATAATGACTTAATTTCCATTAATAATATTGTCGTTCTTATAATGTATATCGTTTGTTATAAATTAAAACTGTATGCATATTATTAAGTAGTCACTCGAAATATAAAGGGGGGGTTTAGGCCTCATAAAGGGGGTGATTAAGACACAATATTATAAAATTATCTTTTTTTAACTAATTATTTCGCAATGCGAAATAATAAATAAAACAGTCATTTACACCAAAATAAATCTCCTCTGATCAGTTGCAAATTTGAGAAATAAGCAACGTGTTTCTTATACAACTGTTGAATAGTTAGACGTAGAATAAGACGCTGAGTTATAGCGGGAAGCCAATTATTAACTGGCTCAATGTGTAGCTTTATGGATGTATAACAATTATAACTATCGGATAATTATTGGGTCTTGGTGTTAATTAAATGAAAGCTAATAAACGAACCATTGATGTAAAGTACTTACGCACTTTTTCACATGTTGCAAGACATAGAAGTTTTACTGCAGCTGCAGAAAGTCTATATTTAACCCAACCAGCCGTTTCACAACATATTAAAAAACTTGAATGTACTATAGGCGCAGAAGTCTTTGACCGAAAGGATGGTTTTAACTTGACTAAACATGGTCAAATATTACTAGATTATACGGATCAGACGATGTCGTTATATGATCAATTATTTGATGAGTTGGCTCAAGTTGATATGTTTGATCGGTATTCTATTGCGATTTCTGATTCATTCGCCCCTGAGTTAGTCGCAAAAGTAATCAGTTCTTTCAGAGTATATAACGACGTCGAGTTGGCTGTGACAAGTTATAGCGACCTTAATTGTGTCGATAAAGAAAACCACGATTTGGTGTTTGCCATCGGTGATACCACATCTGTGGAAGGGCGTGTATTTCCCCTAAACAGAGAACAATACATTTTAGCTTGTGACTGCGCGGTTGATCCTGAAGAGTGCTATCCCGAGCGAATCGTCTTTTGTAACTCTCTTTCTAGGCGAGATGCCGAGGTGCTTCTTGATTCTTTTGGTGTAGATATTTCTAAGGTAAAACATTGGCTTACGACCTCATCATCACGACTGATGATTAACGAACTACAAGCAGCAAACACGTTTGTCGTTTGTCCAAGTTGGACCTTAGGTGATCACAAATGTAGCCAATATTTATTACCAAAATACATTGAGATGTATGTTTGGTGCAACGATTCGGCAGCCAAGAAAATTGATCAAGAACGTTTAAGAAGTTTGATTACCGAAACTTTCCGACTCACATCTAAAGGAGTGGTAAGTAGAAAACCTCCCACTTCCTTACTGACCAGTTGTGAAGTAATGTAGTAAAACGCCATGCCTATTATAAATAGGCATGGCGTTTGTATTTATAGTCAAGAAAAAAGGGATAGATAAAAGAAAAAAAGTCCACTAATACCGATCGGTATTGTGTAAGGAATGCCATTTTTAAAAGGAGGAGTTTGACGAAAAATGGCCGTCATCCACATCAAAAGAATTTGAATTCCGCCCAATAATCCAATAGCAATCATTGCTAATAACATATATTCACTATGTACACCTAAAAATAGTGCACCGATTAATTTTACATCCCCACCTCCAACTACGTTCATCATCCAAAGCAAAAAGAATGCAATAAAAATACATGTACTCACCAGAACTTGATTAAAAGGAGCTGGAGAATAATACAAGCTAGCTAGTGAGGTAACACTGATAAGAAAAATGAATCGATGCTTCACAATCCTATAGCGAATATCACCATAAAAAATACACATCACGCTGGCAAGGCAGGTTAGCCAAAAGATAAATTTTATATAATTCATTTTACTATTTTAATGGAGGGAGATTGGAATTCAATTGCTTCCTAATAATAAATTATTATGTAACGGATTACATGTGTTTATAACAACTATTTATAAATGAATAAAAAAGCTTAATTGGTGTGATTGTTTCTATTGAGGTAGATTTTCTACGTTCACGAAATGAGTGACTAATTTGAATAAATAGAGGTAAACATGCTTTTAAATATCAATTCTAAACTTCGTAATATCCGTAATAAATTCAAGGCAGACAAACGTGGTGTAACTGCGGTGGAATACGCAATCATCGCGGTTGCAATGTCATCAATCATTTTGCTTGTGTTCAAGAATGGCACATTATCAGACACTCTTACTGAAGCCATGACTGCAATTAAGACTTCGATGAGTAGCGCTGCAAAATAGTGGAAAAGGGTCTGTTTAATTATACGAACGGGCAATTATAAAATTAAAGCGCCTAGAGAGGGGATTCCCTCTCTTTTAAGGTTTTTATTCTATGAGTAGAGCATTAGTTTTTGTATTTGTTGCCATCACTATGTTTTTGGCTTTTTTCTACGTCAGCGATTTTTTTGATCAGCCTGAGCCAGTGGCAGTGGTCGAAAATGAAGTGTTTGTAGAGGTCGCATTCGTTAATCAAGCTGTAAACAAAGCTGAGCCGGTTAACGCCAATGCAATAGATATTCGTGAGTTTCCCGAGTCGGAAGCAAAACAGCATTCATACGTTCCTTACTCGAGCATTAAGATTGATTCAGGTGCGCTATGGGCGAAAGACGTCAAAGAAGGTATGCAATTAACACCAGACTTGGTTTCTAATCCTGGTGAAAAAGATTACATGTATCTTTCACTTAAAAAAGACCAAGTGCCTTATTACTACTTGTCGCAAGGCAGTAGCATTGTGGAAGCGCTTCCTATTCAACCTGGCGATCGCGTCAGTTTTGTAGCCACAACCTCATCTCAATCCAATTTATTAGAAAGTGGCTATTCCGATATCGATAGCTTAACAAGCAACGTCATCATTGACGGGGCTTTGGTCTTGCAAGCGATGAACGTTGCTGAAGATGATGATTCATCAAATGAAGAATATGGCTTGATTATCGCGTTGACCGTTAAACAGGTACTTAAGCTAGAAATGGCGCAGAAGATCGGAGCCATTACCTTGGTTCCAGCAAAGATGGTTCATAAATACTTATCTGTCAAAAGTAGCGATTTGATTGAGCATCGATTTGGCGTTCGACAGCTGAGAGGGAATTAAGGGTGTTCAATAAAAATATATTATCAGTCACGCTGGGATTGGTTTTGCTTCTCCCAGCTTCCGCGTCAGCTGGGGATCTATTAAGCCTTGATAAAGGTGCAGCGAAGACGATTAATGTAAAACGCAACATTGATACCGTGTTTGTCGCGGATACCCAAATTGCGGATTACAAGGTCATCGCAAACGGGAAATTAGTGATTTACGGCATTGGCCGTGGTGCCACTTCCATTATCGCTTACGACCGAGCAGGAAACGAAATTTACAACGCAGAAGTGGTCGTAAATAAAAGCTTAAGGCTTTTAAAACAAACACTTATTGCAAGATATCCCGATGAAGATATTAAGCTGACCAACATTGGTGAGCAGGTTGTCATTGATGGTGTCGTGAGCAGCGAAGAAATCAAAAACAAGGTGTATCGCCACGTAGGTGAAATGCTGAAAAAGAGCAAAGAAAGAAATACTTTTGAGCTTACTAACGCAAACGGCGAAGATGGCGACCCTCTCGATTACACAGCGAGCTATGTGTATGAAGACATTATTAACAACCTGAAAGTTCTCACGACAGAGCAAATCAACGTAAAGCTGACGGTTGCAGAAGTTTCAAGTTCATTCTTGACCGAGCTAGGGGTTTCATACGCTGAAACAAACGGTAAGTCCATTGGTGGTGCTGGTCAGTTCGTCAATAAGATTTTGGACTTTACTGCTGAGGATATCGTTGCGGTTATTTCAGCGAGTGGTAATGACAGCATTGGACAAGTGCTTGCCGAACCAAATCTATCTGTGATTTCCGGTGAGTCTGCAAGCTTTCTAGTTGGTGGTGAAATCCCTATTACAGTTCGCGATAACGATGGTATCTCTGTTACTTATAAAGAGTACGGGGTAAAGCTGTCTATGGTGGCTAAGGTAACGGATTCTGAAAACATTCGTTTGTCACTGCTACCGGAAGTGAGCTCTATTGATAAGACCAATGGTGTAAATTCTGGACTCATCAGTGTGCCTTCTTTGAGGACTCGCAAAGCCCAAACGACCGTGCAATTGAAAGATGGTCAAAGCTTTGTTCTAGCGGGTCTGTTGACATCAGAAGAACAGGAATCATTAGCCAAAATCCCTTACCTGGGTGATATCCCGATTTTGGGTGCACTGTTTAGTAAAACCAATACTGAAAGAAGAAAGACTGAGCTGATTATCGTAGCGACAGTTAACCTCGTCGATCCTGTTAAAGAAACCGATATCAAACTGCCGAAGTTTAAACGAACAAGTGACCTTGAGCGTTTGTTGAAACTTGATCTTTCAAATGTTGATGACGAAGAGCTGGAAAATACGATAAAGGCGGGAGGCTTTAACTAATGAAGGCAAACCTATTGTTGGTGGTTTCTGTATTACTCTCGGGTTGCTCGGTATCGGTAACACCAAACAAAACAACCGTAGACACAATTGTAGAAACCTTTGAGTTTCGAGTCACAAACAAAGAAGTGGCGATGGATAAGTCAGTTAACTTCGTCAATCAAATTAATCTTCAGTATCCAAAGTCGACATTTGCGATCAATTACGACGCCAAAGAAAGTCAGTTTGTTGATGGTTTTGTAAAAGAAATCAAAGCCAAAGGCGTAAACAAGTTGCGTTATACCCTAAACGCAAACAGCGAAAGCAAAGGCGTAAAAATCGTTGCGAAATACCACAAGATGCAAGAGCAAACTTGTGATGCTGTTTCATTCAACACCCTTAAACATCATCCATTTGGGTGCAGCTTGGAATACAACAGACGCTTGAGTATGACGAATCCTGTGGCGGAGTAAAAAATGGATTTAGATAACCTATTCAAAACGACTTCATCAAGCAAAGATAAGAAGAACAACACCATTGATCTGGTTGTTTCAGATGATTTGGCTTTTCTTCAAGCAATCGACGAGCTCTATGCAATCGAAGGTTTCGCTTCACCTTTAAAAGTCGACGATATTGATGACGAAAGTTGGCATAAAACTAACGCTGAAATAAAACATGTCATTCTTGACTTAAGAGCATGTGGTGAGTTGATTTCAGAAGTTGCGGAGATCTCTTCAAGATTAGACGTCAGCATTTCTCTTATTGTAGTGAGTAACATGGACTCAATACTGATGCGAGATAAAGTCCTGTCATTGGGTGCCAACTACATTCTTTGGGACCCTGAACTCGATGGTTTGTTAGGGGCGCTTAAAGAGTCAAGTGCTGCAACATTCTCACCAACAGTTAAGAAGAAGTCTCGCATTGCCAAGCGAGTCTTAGTGCTTGGTAGCAAAGGTGGGGTGGGCGTGTCGACGATCAGTGCCTTTCTTTCACACAGTTTGAGTCAACAAGCGAACTTAAAAACCTTGCTTGTTGAGCATGACACCATCGCACTAAACTCAGACATATTTCTAGGCTTAAAAGGGCTAAAAGCGCAGCAAAACAGCATTGATTTGAACCAGTCTGAACTGGATGCCGCGATTGCTGGAAGCTATGTAAAACCCGTTAAAGATAAGCTCAACTTCCTCACATTAGAAAAGAACGTTGCTTGCTTGAGCGATCATGTAGATTCGTTGTTTCGCATCTCTAACGAACTGGTTGATCAATACAATTTTATCATTGATTCCATGCCGCTTAGTGCGATTGATGAGCTGACAGCAGAAGACATCAGTGACCGATACAACCGTATTTTTATTGTTTGTGAACCTTCCGTGGCGTCACTAAGAGCGTACCACTCGATCAAGAAGAAGTTGGGTAAGTCTGAGCATCGAGTGATTTTCTCGATGACGCGATCTCAGAAGGACTACATGATGCCGCTTCAAGGGGCGAAAGAGAAAATCAAAGCAAAAGACGCGATTGATTTTGCTTATGAAGCCAATCTAGAGAAGCTCATTATTCAACAAGGCATTCAAAACACGGCAAAGCTTAAGTTTGCACCTGCCATTGCCAATATTGTGAATTCGTTGACGGGTAAAAAAGTCAAAGTACAGAAAAAGTTCGCGTGGTTTAAGAAATGAATCACTTGAAAGAAGTTTATATCGAGATCCGGGACGAAATCTTTGACGCCTTAGATGCAGCCTCGTTAGTTGACGTTGAACCGTTGGAGCTTGAGAGCCAACTAAAAGATTCCGTTAATATTCTTATTGAGAAGAAGCAACTTCAAATCAGTAGCTTAAAGCGTTTAGAGCTGGTTAAAGCACTGCTTGACGAGTTGAAAGGTCTTGGACCCCTTCAAGCGTTGGTCGATAACGATGAAATCTCGGACATCATGATCAATGGTCCCTCAGACATTTTTATCGAATTGAACGGTAAGGTAGAAAAGTCACCAATTCAGTTCGTCAACGAGAAACAGCTCAACACCATTGCTAAGCGTATTGCCTCAAATGTGGGGCGTCGAATTGATGAATCAAAACCGCTTTGTGATGCTCGTTTGGAAGATGGAAGTCGTGTAAACATTGTTATTCCGCCTCTTGCAATCGATGGGACATCCATTTCGATTCGTAAGTTCAAAGAGCAAAAAATCAAGCTAGAAAACTTGGTTCAGTTTGGCGCGCTATCGGTTGAAATGGCAAAGCTGCTTTCGATTGCCAGCCATTGTAAGTGCAACATCCTTATCTCTGGGGGTACGGGTTCAGGTAAAACAACCTTGTTGAACGCATTGTCCGGTTTCATTGGTAGTGGTGAACGTATCGTTACCATTGAAGATGCGGCCGAACTTCAATTGCAACAACCACACATTGTTCGATTGGAAACTCGTCAAGCAAGTGTTGAAGGGACGGGTGAAATCACTGCGCGAGATTTGGTAATCAACGCCCTGCGTATGCGACCAGATAGAATCATTGTTGGTGAGTGTCGTGGTGGTGAAGCGTTTGAAATGCTTCAAGCAATGAACACTGGTCACGATGGCTCAATGTCTACGCTTCACGCGAACACCCCTCGTGATGCGATTGCTCGTGTGGAGAGTATGGTAATGATGGCGACAGCCAGTCTACCGCTTGAGGCGATTCGTCGAACCATCGTGAGTGCGGTTGACCTGATAGTCCAAGTACGACGACTCCATGATGGTAGTCGTAAGATCTTGTTTATCAGTGAAATTGTTGGTCTCGAAGGTGACAACGTTGTTATGGAAGATATCTTCCGGTTTGAAAACAACGGAATGGGTGATGAAGGCAAAATCTCGGGCGAATTTCGAACGCCAGGTCTTTCTAAGCGCTCTGTAATTTATGAGCGTGCGAAGTTCTTTGGCTTGGATGGGGCGCTGCAGGAGCTGTTCTCATGATGCTGATTGTCATTTTGCTATGGGTTGTAATTGCGTTGTTTCTGTTTATTGGGCATTCGAAAAAACAGAAAGAAATCACATCGATCATTGAGCAATCTAATACGTTCGAGGGCGTTTCTGGCTCTCGAGCGGTTATCGATTCAGAAAGCTTTGATATCAGCTACCGAAAAAAGATTAAGGATAAATTTAAGCAGTTGAAAAAGCTGTTGAGTCCTAATGCAGGAATCAAATTAATTGGCTTTTTTGCGGGATCTTCATTAGCGGTTTACTTCGTTAACGATTGGTTCTTCATGTTTGAGTATTGGAAAGTGCTGCTTGCTTTGGAGCCAATATTGTTTGTGATGTTTATTCTCAAACTTAGTGGCATCCAAGCGCAGCGATTCAAGGATAACTTCCCGGATGCGCTGAACATTCTTTCTGGTGCGCTCTCCTCGGGTCAGAGTATTGTCCATGCGTTCGAATACGTGGGTACTCAGCTTGATAATGAAGTAGGCGAAGAGTTCAAGAAGATGTCAGAGCGTCTACTTATCGGTGAAGACCCAGATGATGTATTGGCGCGAAGTGCTTCGTCTTTCCCTTATGTTGAGTACTTTTTCTTTGCGGCGACGATTCGAATCAACTTGAGTCGAGGTGGCCAACTAAAAGACGTCATTAACCGTATCAACCGAATCATGTTTGAAGCAAGGGCGATCGAGAAGAAGAAAAATGCACTGACGTCAGAGGCGCGTGCTTCAGCAAAAATCATCGCGGCTCTGCCAGTTATCTTTATCATGATTTTGAAGTTCACAAGCCCAGATAACTATAACTTCGTGATGTTCGAAGATGGGGGAAAGCCTATTTTCTATTACGTGTTGATCAGTGAAGCCATCGGATTCTTCTTTATCTACATGATATTAAGAGGGGTGAAGTAGTGGTCGATATAAAATTAATCTTTTTAGCATTAGGGTTGTTTATTTCATTATCTGTCGCGTATTACTCATTAAAAGTGTTTGATAAAACCAAAGCGAATATTTCGACAAAAAAGATCATTGACTCAACCCAAGAAAAGACGCCTTTTTCTGAAAAGTTAGCAGTACAACTTTCGCGTCTGTCTTTTAATAAAGAAGAAACGAAAAACAACTTAGTTAGAGCAGGGATTCATAGTGATTTTATTGCACAGGCCTATTACCTGCTGAAGATTATACCGCTGTTATTTTGTTTAGCATTTATTGGCTATTCTTACATGCAAGGAGACATGGAGTTTTCATCTGCGTTTATTTCATTCTCAGTCTCGATGCTTGTGTGTTTGATTGCGCCAGATATGTACATCTCTTCGAAAGGGAATGCGAATGTTCGTCACGTGAGTAGTCGACTGCCTTTCTTACTCGACTTAATGAACGTGTGTGTGCATACCGGGATGACGCTCGAAGCGAGCTTGGAATATTTATCGAACGAGTTAAAAACAGTCGATGAAAACCTGGCTTATGTTGTTAAAAAAACTTCAGAACGAGCCAAAATTGTTGGTTTGGATCGAGCACTTACTGAGTTCTATGATCTGGTTCCAACCCCAGAGGCACAAAGCTTTGTTATGACACTTACTCAAAGCTTGAAGTACGGCTCATCAGTAGGTGCGGTATTAGCCTCCCTCGCTTCTGATATTCGAGAAATAAACATGCTCGATTTGGAAGAAAGAATAGGAAAGATGGGGGCAAAAATGTCCATACCAATGATCACTTTTATCATGGTTCCTATTGTTGTTCTAATCGCAGCGCCAGGGATAATGAGGATGCTAGGATAATGAATGTAAAAAACTATATCTCCCTTTTTGTTTTATTGCTTTTAAGTGGGTGTTCCACCATCAATCAGGAATTAGTAACCAAAGAAAAATTGCTGACTAACTCTGGACAAACTGAACAATTGATCGAGTTTTATAAAGCAAATTTGGTTGAAGTTCCAAGCTATAAGATAAAACTGATTAACTTATATCTCGATAACAAAGATCAAAAGTCTGCCGAATTATATATAAATACTCTTGAGAAAAAAGACCTCGAAGATCCAGAGATTATTTACATCTTAGCTAAGTTGGAATATCTAAAGCGTAATTATGACGCAAGTGATCGTTATTTAGATGATTATTTAGAAAATGGTGGTCCGGAAGGTAATTATTATCTATTAAAGGGTAAGATTTTAGCGCGTAAGAAAGACTACAGCGGTGCAATCGCCAACTTCAACGACAGCAAGAAAAACGGCGCGTCTGACCGAGAAGCGAATAACAATATTGCCGTCGTGATGATGCTGCAAGGTCGTCCAGAACCTGCAATGGAGTTGCTATACAGCTTGTTTGCGGCTAATCCGAACGATGAAAAAGTCCGTTCAAATCTTCTATTAGCTTCGACTCGATCACACCGACCTGATGTGGCATTGGAAGTGTTAAAGCACGACAGCAGTGAACAAGAAGCGCGAGTCAAACTGAAAAAACTCATGCAGAGCGTCAAACCGCTTCCTAAAAAAGTAACGAAAAAAGCTCCACCAAAGCAGGTCGCTAAAGTAAAGGAAAAGAAAAATATGGAAATGGAAACGAAATCAGTCGATTTGAAACCAAAGTACGTAGCACGCTCAGTTCTAGACCCAAAAAATTTACGCCCTAAAGCGCCGTCAATTTACCGAATTCAAGTTTTGGCAACCTATAAGGTGATTCCTTCGGATTACTTAAACTATCTGAAAGGCAATTATGGAAGTGTGTATTCCTACACGCACGGCTTATGGAAGCGTTACTGCATTGGTGAGTTCAGTGACATCAATGACGCAAAGAAATTTCTTGAAAACATGGATGTCAAAGGTGCCTTTGTTGTTGATTACACCAAGAAAAGGTACGTCGAGCTATGATCAAGTTTCAAAAGGGAAGTTTGACGGTTGAGACCGCAATGGGCTTGCCAGTTTTACTAATGGTTCTGTTTACTTGGTTTGACTTGTCGGTTTTAACGTACTCAATGGGTGTGACGGATCATGCATTAACCACAGCAGTGATGAGCAGTAAAAAGCAAGGCAGCTCTCACAGTACTGAAAAAATCGATTACCAAGACGTAATCAAAACCAAGCTTGAATCAAGTGGTGGTGCACTATGGTCAAAAGTTGTTGATCACTCAACGGTTTCGGCATCGGTTTATTACTTTAAAAACCTAACTGACTTTATCCATTGTAATCGCAGTGGAAAAGTGTTGAGTGAATGCCCAAACATCAAGAAAGGCGACACTGCTGAAAACTCAGTCAACATGCCAATTGCCATATACCAATTGAGCTTCACCTATCAGCCTCTGTTTAACTTTGTTATGCCAAGCATGAACATTAGTCGCGAGATGGTCGCGGTTCAGGAGTACGAGCGCTGTACGTTCAAGTTAGGAGAGGAGATCAGTTGTGGTAACTAAGTCAAAGCAAACCGGTGCTTTTATTGTTGAGCTTGCATTGGTCTTACTCTTTTTTGGCTCCATTATTGCCATGCATATCAACTACACCATCGCCGTTAATAAAAAAGGGCAGTTGGATAGGGTTGTGTATTCGATCGTCAGTGTTATTAGTGAACGCCGACAGTTGTTTGCCAATGAGCTCGATATTTGTGGCGCAGGAGGTAAGCAGTGCGAGACACACATGAACAATTCGTTCGATATGGCGAAAGGCATGTTGAAACGCACACTACCAGATTTTGACGAAAATGAGCTGGGGATGCGAGTCATAGAGCTATCTTTGATTGATAAAGATAAGAAGCTTGTTAGAACCACCGCCTTAAAAGGCATGACGGCGGGGTGTAATTTTCCGGATCTAGAGGAAATTACAGTGGAAAAAGCAACAAAACTATTGCCTTTGACTACTCAGAACCGACGCCTTCCTCTTTATCATGTGTCTCTTTGCTACAAAACGCCGTTTAACATTATCGGTCTTATGAGCGGTGAGCCGATCAAAGTCGTGACCAGTTCCTATTCATTTGCAAGGATTTAATATGAAGCGCTTCACTAAGCAAAAAGGGGTTGCTGGGATCATATTTCTTTCGTTTCTCCCTATATTAATCATCACTTTCTCGTTTTCTGTTGGCTATACGCAACGTTTGCTTGCGCACTCAAAAATAGAGGAGGCGGCTGAAGTTGCGAGTCTTGCCTTGATTGCTAGTCCAGGCAAAGACAACCAAGAAGACAAAGACTATGCGCAGAGAATTGTCGACTTATATATTACCGACAATATTAGCGACATTCAGATCAACGTATCGACCAAGAAGTGTGAGTACAAAGACGGATGTGTTCAGAAAGCCAATGAGTTATCGCCATTTGCAGACTTCACCGTGGTTGCCACCTCTGAGCATGATTCATGGATTTCACATAATGAAATCGGCGTAGAGCCAAAATTCAAAGTGTCTGGCGATTCGATCACCCGGAAATACTTACCTCAACCAGTGGATATCTACTTCATACTGGATACCAGTCAATCGATGAGTAACCTGTGGTATGGGCAAAACAACAAAACCCAGATGCAGGTGGTGAAGGAAACGATCACCAAAGTTGTCGAAGATTTGAAGGACTTCAAAACCGGTGAGAATAAGAAGAGTCGCGTTGCCTTGTTGACTTACAATGCCTACAACGTGAAATACGATAAAAAAGATCGCAGACTAAAATTCTACGACTATGCAAGTGAGTTTTCTCACACAGAAGCATCTTTCCAAAGCATTGTCGATGATATGTTTGACCAGTCTGTGGATGAACAAAACGTGTACCACTCTAGTTATTATAATCAGGCACGAGATATTCCAATAACAGACAACTATCAGGAATTTATCAATATCTTGAATTCGAACAAGGTAATGCCTGCTAGGGGTGGCGGCACCAACTCTTGGTTAGGCCTGATTGCAGCAGCGAAAGAGGCAGACAAAGTTAAGAAAGAAGAGCGTAACCCAGAACAGGTGTTTATCTTCCTTTCTGATGGTGCAGATACAGACGTACGATTCCCTGACTATCTCCATCGAAACAGTACGTATAGAAACAAATACGACGTGGTCACGAAAAGTTATCGAGACAGTTATGGTTATATTCAGTATCAACAAGTTTACGACAAGTTCTTGAAGTCATTAGTGCGTGAACACAACCTTTGTGAACAGCTCAAGAAAAGAATTTCTAGCAAAGAAAATAAGTTTCAAAGTGAACACGCGAAGTTAGAAGGTGAAAAAACAAAAGTCACTATGGGCGTTATAGGTGTTAACTACAACGTACAAAAGGACGATGGATTCGGTGATTGTGTTGGCGAGAAAAATATTTATCACGCAAAAAATGGTAAAGATGTCTACAAATACATATTAAATCTGATTAACGAAGAGACAGGACGATTAAAAGATTAAAATGAAAAAATTATTATCAATCGCGATTATTTTTACCTCAAATGTCGCACTCGCTAATTGTATTAATCATGATGAAAACTACGTGAGCTCTAAAATTCTTAAAAGTTCCGAAACAAAAGTCACTCAGGTTGTTGGTAAGTTAGCGGTGACGGTAAATGAAGAACGCTCTATTGTACAGGATAAGAGAGTAGTTAAGGTTGAAGGGTTGAATGCGACCGACAGCTGCACCTTTGATAAGAACTCGATGTCGTTGATCCTCAACTATGATACTGATAAATATCGTTTAACAGACACTCACAAACAAGCGATTTCGCAATACTTGGAACTGGTTGACGAAGGTACTCGTGTTCTTGTTGAAGGGCATACTGATGAGGTCGGCTCTCAGGCTTATAACAAAGGCTTGTCTGCTCGTCGCGCGAATGCCGCAACAACATACCTGAAACAAGGGTTAGGTCTAGGCAACAGGATTGTTGAAAAAGCATTCGGTGAGTCTGCGCCGATTTGTAAGGTAAATGAAAACAAAGTATCTGGCTGTAACCGTCGAGTTGTATTAACGATAGACTAATGTGTAATCCACTTTTTGCTGTTGTCATTATAATTTTTATGTGCTCACTATTAAGTGGGGTTGTTTAGTAAAAGAGCTTGGTACTTACCAAGCTCTTTTATTACTGATATTTATTATGGAATAATAAATGTCTATTTCATTTTTCAATCATTAATCGATAGCATTTAATTTTGTTTTTATACAACGATAATTAAAATGTCTATTTCTCGATGCGTTATCGCTTCTACCTTTTTTCTATTCATTAGCCACCCAGTATATTCAGCGGAGCTCATTATTGGACCAAGTATGAGTTCGCAATTAGAGAGGGTGATATCAAATCCTTCTATTAAGAAGGACGTATCCGATTCATTGTTAGGAATCGACAAGAATCACAATCACATCCGTGACGACGTGGAAGCTGTGTTGAAAGCACTCAAAATCAGCGAAATTAATCACGATTTTCTTTTGCGTTACGTACAATATTCTTCAAGCATTTTGCAACACGACTTCTCGAGTAACGATGCGAATAATCAGCTCTTGGCATACGAGATCTACAAAGATTACCGTTATGTCAGACATTGCTTTAAGGAAGCCGGGGTGGACGGTAAAGATCTTTATGATGCGATACATGCGGTAAATCGATTGATGTTCAATACCGATGCTCGAATTGTCGCGTACCTGAACTACGAAAAGTACATCGACATAAGTACCATGTATGAGGGCATTAGTTACGATTGTAATAACTAGGGGTTGTTGTGATTTCAATTGGGAGGGACTGGGTTAGAGGACGATTTCTTATACCTTGGAAATCAATGACAGTGTCACTTTTTATTTATAGCCCTTTGTCTTAGCTAGGTCCGCTCAAAGCTAATCACTTTGAGCGCTTTAGTTGTTCATTCTCTATATTCTACCGATTTTATATATTTTCGATTGTAAGTTACTTAAAAAGGAATACAATCGCGAAATATTACCCCTCCTTGGTGGATCTAAAAATGATAAAGAAAACCCTCCTAGCTATGGCACTTTCTGCCAGTATTATTGCGCCTGCAATCGCTTGTACTGGCATCTCTCTTTCAACTACTGCAAATGACCATATTCACGCTCGAACGATTGAATGGGGCGAGAGCGATCTCAATAGTAAACTGATTGTCGCCCCGCGTGACTATACGTTCACATCAACCATGCCAGACCAAAAGCACGGTTTAAGCTGGAAGAGCAAATATGGATTTGTTGGTATTTCAGTGAGTGATGACCGCTTTATTGGCGAAGGTATTAACGAAGAAGGGCTAACAGCTGGTTTGTTCTACTTTAAAGGGTACGGTTCTTTAAAGGCTTACAACCCGAAAGATCGCGCAAATAGTATCGCTGACATGGACTTTGTCCGTTGGATGTTGTCACAATTTAAAACCGTTGAAGAAGTGAAAACCGCAATGAAAAACATCGATATTGTGCCAGTGTATATCGATGAAAAAGGGCAGCCATCACCAACCGGACATTGGCGTGTTACTGATAAAGCAGGCAACAACATCGTAATTGAAATTATGGATGGTGGTCAGGTACATATTTACGACAATGAGGTGGGTGTACTGACTAATTCGCCAACCTTCCCATGGCAAGTAACGAACTTGAACAACTACATCCATCTGCAACCGGGCACCAGTGCGCCGACCAAGTTTGGTGACGTTGAAGCGAAATCTTTTGGTATTGGCTCTGGTTTCTTAGGTTTGCCGGGAGACATTACGCCGCCATCACGTTTTGTTCGTGCTGCGTTCTTTGTTAATACCGCGCCAGAATCAAAAAACTCGCAAGAAGCGGTCTCTCAAGCGTTCCATATTCTAAACAACTTCGATATTCCAATTGGTACTGAGTTTAACGCCGAATATCGTGAGCATATCCCAAATTTGCCAAGTGCCACTCAATGGACATCAGTGATCGACCAAGGAAATGGTGCGCTTTACTACACAACCATGCATGACAGCCGAATTAAAAAGGTTGATTTGAAAAAGATAGACTTTAACCAAAAGCAGGAGCTTAAACGTCAGCTTGATAACGGCTCGTTTACAGTTGAAGAAATCCGTCTTTAATTCATAAACCCAAGAGAGCAGGTGAGAGCCTGTTCTCTTTCAATCATTTTCCTTTTATTTCCCTTCTCTTTTCGTAAATCTCTCTTTTTCAACGACAAGCTCCCAAAGGGCATCTTTTGCAAATAGTAAGGGGCTTAGCTTGCATGCTTTGTAGCCGATTCTTGATTTAGACCCACTAGACCTTTAAATCGCCGCCGCGTGTTTAAACCCAGTCGTTCTCGCTGAATCAGGTATCTCGAGGTATATAACTAAGATTAGAAAATCAGGCAGAAAGTGCTGTTTTTAGCCTTTTAATTCGGTTTTATGCAATTCTCATAGGCATTCTTTCAGAAATGTTCTAGCGTATGCTATCCAGACTTTCTCGGATATTTGCCAGAATCTCCCTAAATATATAAATGTTAGTTGGGGAAGTGGCGTGAAGGATAAAATGGAGAGATATTGGGTTCAGTTGGTTGATAAAGCTGGCACTGCTTCTGATTTGTCGGACTTAACCCGTTTAAGGTTGCGAGGCTGTATTGGTAAATATGGCTTGAGATATAAGGTAGAAGGGGGCGCGCTTGCCGAGCATCGTTATGATCGAAAACGTCTTAGCCTAAATTTAGAGAGTGAAGAGTAAGCTCCACTCTCTAAGATGTCTTATGAATTGCTTTTGCTGGTTACTTTTTCTAAAGCGATTTGTTTAGCATCATTACTTGTGAACATTTGGTATGGACGCAGACCAAACAAAGGCATGATTGAGTAGATATGATCGAACAAGTCCGCTTGCACACCTTCATAGTAAGCCCAGTCAGTATTATTGGTAAAAGCGTAAACCTGCAACGGAATACCCTCTGGTGTCGGCTCTAGCTGCCTCACCATAATCAGCATGTACTGGTGAATGTCTTTGTTCGCTTTCAAGTAAGCATTAATGTAAGCGCGGAACATACCTAAGTTGGTCATTTGACGTAGGTTGCCGAAGGCGGGTTCCTCACTCATTTCTTGATTGTAATCACTGATTTCACGCGATTTTTCATAAATGTACTGACGAAGGATTCGAATGCTTTTTAGCTTTTCAATTTCTTCATCAGATAAGAAGCGAATTGATGTGACATCAACATTCACGGAGCGCTTGATACGGCGACCGCCAGAATCTGACATGCCTTGCCAGTTAATGAAGGCGTTTTGCACCAATGCGTAAGCAGGCAGCATGCTCACAGTGTTATCGAAGTTTCGAACTTTTACTGTGGTGAGTGAGATTTCCTCTACTGTGCCATTCGCACCGTAAGAGTCCATTTGAATCCAATCGTTTAGGCTGATCATGCGGTTTGCAGATAGTTGAATGCCTGCAACAAAGCCCAATATCGTATCCTTAAACACCAACATGACGAAGCCCGTCGCAACGCCTAAACCTGATAGGAAAATCACCGGTGATTCGTTGGCAAGAATCGACATGGAAACCACAACACCAACAAAGAAGGTGAACAGTTTTATCAGTTGGACGAAGCTTTTGATCGGCATTCTTCTCGTGATGCCTTTAAACGTCGCAATGTCATTTAACGCATCAAGCAGGGCAAAGATCATCCAGATAAAAATGACTAAAATAGAGATGCTTAGAATCCGGTCAAAGATGTTCGCTAACCAATCGTAGTGACCTACGGCGAGAGGGATAAAGACATCCAACACCATGATTGGGATCAGTAATGAGAGCTTTTCTAAGACATCATACTTCGCCAAGCTTTCAGCGAGTGGTTTATTGGCTTTTTGTAGAACATTATTGACTGACCTCACGATCAGGTGATGCACTATCAAGTAGCTGATCGCTGCTGCGGTTAAGCTCGCAAGAATGAAAACGGTTGTGAGTTCGATGCCATAAGGGTCACTATTGATGCCCACGGAACTGAGTTTGTCTGCTATGAAAGTGCGAATGTGATGATCGAGCAAAATGTCATCCTCAAAATGTAACCTGAATGAAGAAGTGAGAACTTCTTTGAAGAGGTCAGGCAACAGGCGTTAGAAAGCCGCTCATCCTACTCTCCATCTCTTTGTTTTGCACTGGTTTAATCCAGCAATCTTGAAACTTATTATTCAAAAATAGCGTATAGCCGATGATGTGATACAGGTTTAACATCCAATTATGCAAACGGGACACGTATTTCTGTTAAGTCTGTGAACTCCCTATGTTTTATTAGACTAGACTGAGAAGGCGGCTCGCGTTTAATTCAAGAGGCATTCAATGGAAAATTCTAATCAATCACAACAGCCTACATTTTTGTCTAAAGGCTGGAAATACTTCGTTATCGTTGGCGTTATTATCTCTTTAATGGGCATTGGTGCTATGAGTTTGCCAGTGCTTGCGGGCGTAACGATATCGACTATCGTAGGTGCGGTACTACTGTTCAGTGGTTTGGTTCAGGCATACCACACGTTTTCTATTAATGTGTGGAAAGAGAAGCTTTGGTACGTATTAAGTGCTGTGCTGTATATTGTCGGCGGTCTGTTCATTCTGTTTAAACCATTGGCAGGTTTGGTGACCATTACTATGTTGATGGTGATCGTGATGATTCTAAATGGTTTAACCCGTGTATTTTTCGGCTTAAGTAATCGCAGTTTACCAAGTAGTAATGTGATCGTGTTCAGTGGCGTGATTTCTGTTCTGATTGGTGGCTACTTCTTTATGTTGCTCGACGATCCTGCGTTCTCGACTACATTGCTAGGCACTTTTGTTGGTATCTCATTATTGATTGAAGGCATTAGCTTTATCTTTATGGGGATGCAAATGAAGAAGCTCTCTTAAAGAGCGCCATCTAGTATCTCGAGGTTACTTGGGTATAGAACAGTACAAAGTGCCTACCGATTCGGTGGGCATTTTTTATAGAACGATAAAGGTGAAGGGATTAACGAAACAACAAAAAGCCCGATCATCAACTCGGGCTTTTATTGTGAATTAATGAGATCTGTTAACGCTCTGCGTTATTTGGATTCACAAGGTTTAGTGAGGCTGACATTGCGCTTTTCTTTGAATGAAAGAACCAACTGAGGCACAAGTGACATCGTAATCATGCCGATCATTAGGCTGTATTGAATAGGCGTGAAGCTTTCACCCATCAAAACCAAACCAGAAACAATGCCCGCAACAGGGTTAGCAATGCCACCGAAAGTAAAGTCCACAACCGACATACGCTGCAATAACCACACGTACATGCCGTAGCCGAGTGCGGTGTTGAGTATGATTACCCACAGTAGTCCACTTAGGTTTTTTAGAGTGATGTTTTCGACTGCTTGAACGTATGGCTCAGGGTTAATGCTTGCTAGTACACCTGCCGCGATAGATAAAACAACGCCGCCTAAAATAAGTTGCCAAGTGAGTACCGTCCACCAATGCATTCTTGAACCTAGAGACTTAGTTACGCTGCTGCCGATCACAATACACATAATGGCAGAGAGCATAGCCACTAGACCGATCGGGTTTAGTGTAATCGAGCTTGGGTCGAACAAAAACCAAGCCAGGGCGATAAGGGTGGCCCCGCTGACTCCTTGAATAAGGCTCGGTTGGCGCTTGTAAACTACCCACCCAAACAGCATGGCAAAGACAGGTACTGAAATCATACCCACACCAGAGATTGCAGAAGGCAAGGTTAACGCCATCACGAAAATGAGACCAAAAAAGAGGGCAATATTAATCGTGCCAAGCACAAGCAAGATCTTCCAATCTTGTTTCTTTGGTAAAGAAGGTTTGATAGCAAGTAGCAATAGACCAGCTGGCAATGCTCGCAGTGCACCAAGTAACACTGGCGGCCAGTCTGGCAAAGTAAACTGTGTCACAGCGTACGTTGTGCCCCAGAAGAACGCCGGAATCATCGCGAGTAAAATGTTCATGTTAAATATCTTTACGTTGAGATAATTTGATGTAAAGGTACGCTCGTTATTGCTTCTTGTAAAGTATCTTTATGTTAAAATAAATTGGTCAATCAAAATGTCTTTGGAGATAAAAGGATAAATGGACGCAATTGATAGAGTGGTAAGTCAGTGGGCTACGGAAAAGCCTGATCTCGATACCGAGCCAATGGCGATCATGGGGCGTTTAATGCGGATTGCTAAATATATGGAAAACCGCGTTGCCGAGGTGCATAAGCGCTACGATCTTAAAATGGGTGAGTTTGATGTATTAGCTACGTTGCGTCGTAGTGGTGAACCTTATCGTTTAACCCCTTCGGAGTTGATCTCATCGATGATGCTAACGTCTGGTGCCATGACCAACCGACTCGACAAGCTGGAAAAAAAAGGATTGATCGCTCGCGAGCACAGCAAAGAAGATCGCCGCAGTGTGAGTGTTCAGCTTACTTCAAAAGGTTTTGAGCTGATCGATGCGCTTATTGAGCAACATTTACAGGCTCAGCATGAATTAATGGGGTCGTTGACTCGTGACGAAAGAGAACAGGTTAATCAGGCATTAAAATTGTTATTGCCTCAATATGAATAAATGAATTCAAAGGTTTAGGATAGGGGTGAATCGCGAGCATTAGATAGTTAGCGCAGTTTCTCGATACATTGATGTGTGCAGAAAGTGACTTTCCGTTCGGTCCTGATGCGTTGGTTTTTAAAATCAAAGAGAAGATGCTCGCCATTCTAGCCGAGTGAAATGGGAGAGAGTACGTAAGCGTTAAAGTAACGCCTGAAGACGGGTTAGTACAAAATTTGTGTGAACGCTCATATGATCTTGTGGTCGCCAAATTAACCAAAGCTCAGCGTATTTCATTGGGATATCAGTAAGATAGTTTGTTATTGCTCACAGATATTCGGCTTATTATCAATATCAATAAACAAAAACTCGCACCTTTAACTCGCACCGACTATATAAATGTTATGGTGATGTTAAAGGTGAAGTTATGCGTGCACTCTCTGAATGGTTAGAAGCTTACGGTGAAAGCCATCAAAATCCAATCAACCAGAAAATTCATAAAGTTGCTGTCCCTGGCATCTTTCTTTCTGTCGTCGGGTTGATATGGTCCATTCCGCAGATTCCTTTGTTTGGGTTCAATCTCAATTGGGTATGGCTGGCGGCGCTACCAGCTTGGATCTTTTATTTCCGACTCTCCCTAAGCGTATTTATGATGATGATTGGCTACACGGTTGCGTGTATTGGCTTGATATGGTCAATGGAGATACTTGGTTGGCCGGTACTCCACATCTCAATGCTGCTATTTGGAATCCTTTGGATATTCCAGTTTATCGGGCACAAGATAGAGGGGAAGAAGCCCTCGTTTTTCGAAGATATTCAGTTTCTTTTGATAGGACCAATCTGGGTCTTTCGTAAACATTAAAAGAAAGGTCTGTTTATCAGATTCGCGACTTAGGCTGTGCTACCATCCTGCTGCTTTGAAACACCCAGAGGTATGAGGTGTGGAGCAGTAATGAGGTTGCCACATGAGTGCAGATCAGCATTTTCAAGGTCAGTTTGAAGTCGAATTGAAATACCGTGTACAAGATAAACAAGCTTTTTTAGCGGTGTTGAGTGGTTTAGAACATGAAGTCATGTTTGAAGACAATCAAGAGTCTGATTGGTTCTACGACACGCCAGAACGCAAACTCAGTCATGAAGGAAAAAGTCTGGTAATCCGAGAAATCGAGCCGTCTGGTATCAAACTTTGGATTGTCAAAGGACCGGAAGAGGATCGCTGTGAAGCCACCGATATTACTAAGTCACATGCTGCCAAAAGTATGCTAGGAAACATGGGCTACGAAGTGATTCTTCAAACCAAAAAAGTACGCAGCATTTACTTTATCGGCTCGTTCCATATTACTCTCGACCATCTAGAAGGCATTGGGCACTTTGCGGAATTCGCCATTATGACCGATGACGAAAGTTCACTTGCTCGTTATAAGCAAGAGTTAGAAGCGCTTGCGGCACTTTTTGGTTTGGATGAGTCGAACAAGGAGCTCCGTTCATACAAGCAGATGTGGCAGTCTAGGTAAAATTCACGTCATTTCTTATTGGTCTGACAAGCAACTCCCTCCAACAGCACTATGATTAGAAGTAGTGCGTAAGCAATGCGCCTACGCCCATTAACAAAATAGGTAACCATTCGCGATAGTGTCCGTGACAATGTCACGAACTTGGAGGGGCAATGTACAACCGCGAGCACAAATACGTGTATTGGCGAGAAGAGCGCAAGAAAGGCAAGTGGCACTATATTATTAAGTCTTTCTTGATGATCTGCTGTGCGTTGCTGCTTGGCAAAGTCATTGGCTTGTTTATATTCGGTGAGCTGCAAACCTTTAAAGACATCACGGAGCAGTTTCCTGCGGATTTATTTATCGTGATGCTGGTGGGCTTTCCGATTAGCGTGATAGGTTGGTATCACGAAGAGTCTAAATTTTTCCGTGCTCTAAAGCGTCGAAACAAGAAGTTTAAAGCTCGATTAGAAAACCGCAAAAAGAAGAAATAAGACCGTTTGATAACATACCCAAGTAACCTCGAATCAATGACAACACTCTAAACTCCGCATATCAAAGTCACTTGGACGTAAACCGTAAGATTCAATTTTCGCGGCATTTTTGATGGCAACTTTCATTTCAACGTTTCATTCTTTCGTCTTGTCTCATCTCCATTCAGTTAGTGTTTAACCATCTCCCATTTTTGTCTGTTGCTCGTATCGCGTGAAATTGTGCGCTTGATAGCATTATTTATTTCTGATTGCGATGCGGTGCTACTTTCATGATTTTTGCCAAGATTCTTTGAGCGTCTCTTTGCTAAGTTTTTGCAAAGAACATCCTAAACAGGAACGGCAATGGATAAGAAAATCATGCTACACAGCCAACAGGTGTACTTCTGCAATGATGAAGCGTTGGCAGCAATGCAAACTGAATGTCTAGAGACCTTATACGACTACAATCAAACACGTCCTTCGGAGGGAGAGAAGCGCTCTAACATATTGAATCACTTGCTCGCATCGGTTGGAAAGAATTGCTACATCGAACCGCCATTGAGAGCTAACTGGGGCTGCCATACTCACCTAGGTGACAATGTTTACGCTAACTTTAATCTGACTTTAGTTGACGACACTCATATTTATATCGGCGATCATGTCATGATTGGACCGAATGTCACCATCGCGACTGCTGGGCACCCAATTGATCCGGAACTAAGGCGCGACATCGCTCAGTTTAATATCCCAGTTCATATTGGTAATAACGTTTGGATAGGGGCGAACTCGGTGGTATTACCGGGCGTGACAATCGGCGAAAACTCCGTAATTGGCGCGGGTAGTGTCGTGACAAAGGATATCCCAGCTAATGTTGTTGCGGTTGGCAATCCTTGTCGAGTATTACGAGAAATCGGCGAGCACGATAAAGAGTTTTACTTTAGAGATCGTAAGATTGAGCAAAACATGTTTAATGGTTAGCCCGTTACATGAACATCGTTTGAGCATTTCGGAAAAGCGGGCAGGTCGGTATTACTCGACCCGCCATGGCGCTAAAAGACAAAGTTCACCATGATGGTGTACATGTTTGCATTATCATCCTCTGGTGTATCGACGAATGCGCCAGATGCATTGCGATAAGCTTTGAAGTGTTGCCATTCTGCATTGAGTGACACGTTGTAGTGAAGATCGTATCTCACACCAAGTAGGTAGCTGTCCCCAACCTTGTGCTCGTGGTCATCAAACTGCTGACCATAAGTCACGTAAGGGGTAAATTTGTTCAGGTTATACGCGCCCTGAGCGTACCAGGAGGAAGCGATATCATTGGTTTGACCTTCGACGGTTAACGTGAAGGCATCAAACTCATATTCTGCACCTAATGAGTACAGCTCTATGCTTTGATCTTTCAGTTTATCAGTAAAGGAAGGTAGAACCATCACTGAGCCATCTGGCAACTGTACCGGGAAGTTACTTAACTTCGTCTCTTGGTCATAACTTGAATCCATGTACGTGAAGTTCCATCGATAATAATCGCCACTTAAAATGAAGTTAATACCGTACATTTCATTGGTCGTAAATGTTAGCTCAGTCCTGTCATTGAAGTCGATCGTGCTTTCATCGTGGAAACCGACAAATGGCGTAGTCGTCAGTGTCATGCTGTCATTGATGTCATAGTTCCACAAGAATGAAATGCCGTTAAACGCGGTGATGCCTAAGATACTGTCATAAACTTCATTAGGTGGGCGAGCAGGGGTAAATGCGTGTCCGACATAGTAGTATTCAGAGGCTAAGAACACGGGCATTCTCAGGCGACCGCCACGAAACTCAATATTGCCATAGGTATAGGCGAGGTAAGCCCACTCTAGTTGCGGGTCACTCCAATGGTCTTGCGGTCTTTTCACCACCTGCGCGGATGCTTTAAACGCGTCGTAGTAAAAATCCAGTTGAACACCTAATGTTGTGTCACAGTCATAACAGTTTTCGTCATCGATAAAACGATTCACTAATACTGGCGTTTTGTTGTCTGTTGTCGCCCACGAGGTTGAGCCAAAGCCACTTAACGATAAGTTATCGGTGAGTTCGATTGCTGCCAAGCTCGGGAAAGCGACGCTACTTAGTGTTGTTGCCGTGATGGATGCGATGAGTGTTTTCTTCATATTATTTCTCCGAACTTACAACGTAGAGGATTTGAGCATTTGAAGGAAGGCTACTCACTGGTGCATACCCAATGCGGTTAGGCTTTTCTTTCATCCATTCTAAAAGGGCTTCCATACTGGAATTATCAATGACTTTCGGTGGGCGAGCTTTTCCTGAAAACGACAAGCTCGCCCAGTGCGCATTCATTTGCGCCGCGTTTTTATTGAGTAAATAACGGTAGAACTCTGAACGTTCAGATGATGCATCCGGCCAATCAGACAGCTCGATTCGCTTACCTTGTAAACGCTTGGTTTTACCACGATACAGTTTTCTCGCTTTGGTTATGTTGAGCTCATCAAAATTAGAGTCGAGGGAAAAAATCGCATAGCTATCGGCTGCGAGAGCTTCACTATCGAACGACATCAGCAAAGCAAAAGCCATCAAAGCTGTAGAGAGCGATTTGAGAACGTTATTTTTAGCTATAGAGAAGTGGGTATCCATACTATTACCCCTTAAATGACGCTTTCAATCTGGTGCAGAAGTTTTTCTTTTCTGACAGGCTTCGGTACGTATGCATCCATGCCAGAGTCGTAGCAACGCTGGATATCATCGTCCACAACACTTGCTGTCAGTGCAATAATCGGCGTTTTGGGTAATCCCGAATTTTTTTCGTAAGCACGGATTTCTTTCGTCGCTTCGAAGCCGTCCATTACAGGCATCATGCAATCCATCAAAATGATGTCGAAACCGTTATCTTGTTGAAACATATCAACGGCGATCTGACCATTTTCGGCAATCTCAAACTGATACCCAGCTTTACTCAGCAATAACGAGGCAACTTTCTGGTTCACCGTATTATCTTCAACAAGTAAAATTCGCTCTGTGCGGCTAGGGAGCGTATTGATCGTTGCAGGTTCAGGCTTCATCTGAGGTTTCGCTTGAGCGTTGTCATGATGACTAGAAGGGGGCTGTAATTCTGAGCTTTCAACGATTGGCGTATCTGTTGCTTTCGCTAACTTCTCTTTCAATACGCTTGCTTTGAATGGCTTCGGTACGTAATCATCCATGCCAACATCAAAACACTTCTGGATATCATCATCGACCACGCTTGCTGTTAAAGCAATGATTGGAATCCTATCGCTACCGTTCTGCTCTTGCTCAAATAGACGGATTTTCTGAGTCGCTTCAAACCCATCCATAACTGGCATCATGCAATCCATAAGAATGAGGGAATACTGATTTCTTTTGAACATTTCTACTGCTTCCAAGCCGTTTGCGGCAAGGTCGAAAGAGAAGCCTGCTTTGGTAACATGCAAACCAGCAATTTTTTGGTTTACCGTGTTATCGTCAACGATGAGGATTTTGTTTTGCGTATTGGTCGTTGTTCCTAAAGAAGCGTGTTGAGATGTTTGGTTGAATTTAGCCTCACAAGTTTCAAGTGCTTTTACTAAACGTTGACCGAGAAGTGGCTGAGTAATAATAGCGCTCACACTTTCCCCAAAATCAAACTGGTCGCTATGTAGATGTTTCACTAAACATACGTGCACATTTTGAGCTTCAAGTTTATGGAAACTGCCTTCATTTTTTATTGCTGCGTTAGGTTGTGTTTCGGCGTAGATAACGATGATGTGTTTTTTATCGTTAATCCACGTTGGTAGGTTATCCAAATTTCTTACACGCTGGTGAACAGAGGTTCGATAAAAGCTTAGTTCATCGAGCAAGGTATTCTCCATATTGGTATCGTCGCAAACCAACCAGATTTGGTTGTTGCTTACTGCGCGCTTAGTATCAAAGTCCAGCTGTACGATAGAGGGATTTAACTGAAAGAAGAAGCGGCTGCCTTGCCCCTTTTCTGATTCGAGTTGAATTTTACCGCCCATGAGTTCAACCAACTGGGTGCTAATTGCCAAACCAAGTCCAGTACCACCAAACTGACGAGTAGTGGAGTCATCTTCTTGCGCAAATGGTTCGAAGATCTTTTTCTGTTGTTGCTCATCAATACCAATACCGGAATCTTGAACAGAAAACTCCATTACGGCATTTGAACCAGAAACAACATGAGTTGTAACAGAGAGGAGCACCGTTCCTTTATCAGTAAATTTAACGGCGTTAGACATAAAGTTCATTACGACTTGGCGTAAACGGTGATCGTCGATCATTAAGCGGAAAGGCGTGTTGCGGCTGATGTTTACTTTAAGGTCGATGCCTTTCTCTTTTGCTTTTGGTGAAACGATAGAAGCAATATCGTAAATGGATTCACGCACACAGGTCGAGTGCGGACTGATCAATAACATACCGGATTCAATCTTAGAGAAATCGAGTATGTCGTTTATCAAGCTAAGTAACAGTTGGGAGGACGTTTCAATCGTATCAACATAGTCGCGCTGTGTTGCGGTTAATGATGTATCAGATAGCACTTCAGAAATACCAATAACGCCATTAAGAGGGGTGCGGATTTCATGGGACATGTTGGCTAAGAAGCTGCTTTTCGCTTTGCTTGCTTTAATTGCATCGTCTTTTGCGCGCTCTGCGTCTTCTTTCGCTTGAGTTAATTTAACCTTGGCTTGTTCTCGTTCATAACTGAGCCTCTCGACTTCTTGGGCAAACTTACTCAGCTCGTCTTTACCTTTGACTAATTCGACAAGGGGGGATTCTTCGCTATAACTGTCACGACGTAAGAACTCAAGAACCAGTTGAAGATTACTGGTTACTTTTCGAACCAAACGCACGGCTAAGCTCACGACGAGAATTGTCATGACTGACATGACGCTAATGAACATCAGTCGTTGTTGGTTTGCCGCGGAAATGGCATGTTCTACGTCTGCTTGCAATTGCTCCGTCATTTTGTTGTCGACCGCCTTAAGCAGAGCGAGTCGACCGTTTAGAGCTGTTAAACCAGCTGCGACTTCCTCCGGAGGCAGGGTGTTTAGAGCTGCTTCTCTAAGTAGAAAGCTTCTAAATTCCTGGCTAAGCACGAAAACATCATTGGTGAAGGTTTCAATGAGCAATTCGACTTGTTGTTGGTTAGCGTTGAGCGTAACGAAACGCTCTAAGAATAGCTGTTGGTTTTTAACCAACGACTCAATTTCACCACTGAGCTCGTTGTCATATTGTTGATTTTGTTCAACGGAGTAAATCAGGTATTGGCTCAGCTGGTTCTCTTCTTGAGACCAGAACATTAACCACTCAATTTGCATCAATGCTGAAAGGTGGGCTTGAATTTCAAAAGTTGCATCATTGAATGGCACCTTTTCTAATGCCAATAAAATCTGTTTGTAGGTATCTGCACGCCACTCTGCGATATCGAGACGCTCGTCCATGTCGGTGGCTGCCGACAGAGAGAGGTTCGCTTCTTCGAGGCTAGAAAGAAGGTCTTTCATCTCAGCGCCTTTATCCAAGAAAATGCCATTGGCACCATTGCTGAGTGATTGAGTTACCGATTTTATTTCTGCTTCAACATCGGTAACTTCAGTGTTATTCGGCAAATTATAGAGATAAGAGACTTTGTCCATATAGTCAGAGAACAGTTGCGCTTTCTCAAGATCTTGCGCTTGGCTAGATAGTCGATGAACTTGCTGTCCGGCTAGAAAGAGAAGCAAAATGATGGGTAAGAAAACCAAGCTAAATAGCTTGTGTTTTACCGATAGGTTATTCCATGAAAACGATCCGACCACTGTGCACGTCCATATCCAATAAGTTGATATGAAAAGTGTAGGCTAACTATCTCAATTGTTAGAAATTCAGCACAAAAATTCGTACTTTTGCCATATGAAAACTGTGACACCTGCGACAAAAGTTCGATTTGTTAAGGATATAAAACTTTAAATCTATCAATAAAAATTGCGTTTCTCATTCAGTGAGAATTATTCAATTTACTAATATTTATAAACAAATTTCATTTGTTGAATGATTAAAATGTTTTGTCGTCAAGACTACTAAAATGTCTGTTTCGATATACAGGGGTGAGTATAATTGGCGGATTTTCTTGCTGGTGAGACCGTAGTGTAAACGTACTTGTATTTTTTAAAATCTGTACGCCAACATTCAAGGCCCATGAGCTGGAAAAAGGCTTAAATAAACCGCTAATCGATGGCAAATAACAATAACTAAATCATGAACGTATCTCGAAGTCTTCAGTCAGTCACCCTGCGTTACACTGTCCCAATAGTGTTGATAGCACTCTTTACTAACTTTACTTATTGGGCGTATCAACAAGTTGATGAGGCGAAAAACCTAGCTCGATACCATGTAAAATCGGCGGAGATCAACCTAGGAACCATCGTCGATGGATACCGCGATTTACTACGAGCAATGAGCAAAGACGAACACTTCATCGAACCCGATATTACGTTGCAAGAACGGGCAAATCGTGCTGTCCCTTACAAGCAAGCCTTTGAGCTTGCGGGTATTGGCTTTAGTGATGGAGTCGGGAACATGGTAAGCACGCACAACAATAAGGTGCACTCCATCGCTCATCGAGATTACTTTCATCAAGTGATTCGCAGTAAAAAAGCAGTGATGACCGACGTTCTCACTGATATCTCAAACGGCAATATCGTATACGTGTTATGTCGCCCTATGTTCGATGAATTGGGAGACCTAATGGGTACCATCTCAGCTTCTATTCATTTTGGCGAAATTCAAACCGCGCTCCAAAGCGATAGCGAAAATGATATCTACAGCGTTTTGCTGGACGAAGATCTGAATATCATTAGCCACTCTAAAGATGAGTTCTATGTAGGGGTAAACTTATTCAACTACGGTTATGAGAAGCTGTTTGATCGCAAAGGGAATCTGAAAGCACTTACCGGGGCAAATAATGGGGGATTCTTTACTTACAGTTCGCCATTTGATCTATCTTACGTTGAATTCACTAAAGTAGATGGGACACCTTGGATTCTGTTATCCAAAGCTAAGTTCAGCAGTTTGTTGGGTGAAGGCACCATGATGTTTGGTGTGAATGTTCTCATGATCATTGCTATTTACGTTGTGATTGCTCGTATGATGGGGAAACAAGTCGTAGGTTTAACACAGCCACTCGATCGATTTTTAGAAGAAAGCCAAGTTGTGTTCAACGACACGTCCATGGAGCTAAAGGAACATTTTGAACAAGTTCTTCAAGCAAGTCGGAATGGTGTTTTTTGCTCACGAAGTGGCTTGCTGACTCGTGAATACTTCTTGCGTGGCGCTGAAAAGTCACTGTCGCTCAGTAACAGTCCTAAAGCATGTATCTTCTTTGATATGGACAACTTGAAGTTTATCAACGACACCTATGGGCATATGGCTGGGGATAAAGTGATTGCGTTGTTTGTGGCAGTCTTGCGAGAACACTTTGCTCACAAACGAGACCTCATCGGTCGTTTTGGTGGGGATGAGTTTGTTGTTCTGACGCAAGAGTTTAAAAGTAAGCGAGAGCTAGAATTAAAGTTGGATCAGTTTCTTCAGCAACTCCAAGCAACCGCAGACCGTTTAGGTATTGATATTAATCTAACCGCGTCGATTGGTGTTGTGATGACTGAGGATGTAGAGCGAGATATTGAGACGCTTCTCCATTGCTCAGACATGGCGGTGTACCGCGCAAAGCAACTAGGGAAGGGGCGCTACAAGTTTTACCACTCATCGATGATTGAAGTACCTTTGGTCAGTTCGGTGTAGAAAGCCCAAACAAAAGCCAGCAATGATATTTTGCTGGCTTTTTTGTTATTGCTTGAGATGGTTACCTAACAGAGTGGCTTTAACCATTAATTATTAACTATTAATTCTTAGGTAGTGTTGTGAAGATAGTCCATTCTTTCTCGACTTCACCTTTGTATCCAACCACGGTTGCGGTTACACGGCGATTGAGTGCATGGCTTCTTTCATCTGTCCCTTGAGCGGCAAGCTTGGTTTCACCAAAGCCGACGATTCTTAGGCGATCTGGTGAGATTCCATTTTTTATCAGCTCTTTACGAACGCTTTCGGCTCTGCGTTTCGAAAGGGCAAGATTGTATTCATCCGTACCAGTGATACTGGTGTAACCTTGCAGTTCAATTGACGTTGTTGGGTACTCTTTAAGGAAATCAGAAAGGTCGCTAATTTGCTGAGCAAAGACAGGGTTGATTTCAGAAGAGTCGTTAGCAAATAGAACTCGAATCTGCATTTCTTGGGATGATTTCGCGTATTCCCCACAGCCGTCGTTATCGATCAAAGAGCCTTCTGGTGTTCCAGGACACAGGTCTCGTGCATTAATAACACCGTCTCTGTCATCGTCGATTAAGTCAGCAATCTGGTTAGCTGTCGGTGTTTCCATGTATTCGTATTCATCACCAGTTACTCTGTTTGAATTAGAGCCACTACAAGCGGAAATCAAACCAACCATTAAAAAAATAGGTATTACTTTCATATTAATACTCCACTTTCTCTAGCCACTCTCGTGGTATATCGATACGCAAAGAGTTAAGCAGTTGACCGGTAGCGTTCATTACGCGGTATTTTGCGTATTGCTCAGCATATTTGGCATCCAAGTAGTCCTTACGTGCCTCAAACAGCTCATTTTCTGTGTTGAGCAAATCAAGTAGGGTACGCTTACCAATACGGTATTGTTTCTCGTAAGCAATGACTGTTTTTGCGGCTGAATCTACGTGATCGGATAGGAACTCTTTTTGTTGCAGCGTAAGATCCAATGCGCTCCAAGACAGCCTTAAACCTTCTTCAACATTTTGATATGCACCTTCACGAAGTTCTTTTGCTTTATTGAGTTGGTAAGCGAAGTTTTCGGAGTTCGCTGCGTCACTACCACCGTTGTAGAGGTTGTAACGCAATCTGAGCATAGCTAGTGTTTCGTCGCTTCTGCCTTTTAGACCGTCGGCATCATCACGCCAAGTCTGAGAAGCTTCGATAGAGATGGTTGGATAGTTAACGCCCTTAGATTGTTTGTACTGGAACTTTGCTGAATCCACATCAGCCAACGCGACTTGGATGACTGGGTGGACTTCAAATGCTAATCCGATTGCTTCGTCCACGGTATAAGGAAGGAAGTTTTCATCGGCTCGTGGAAAGATCAAACCTTGTGGTGTTTGACCCACTAAACGAGTGAACATGGTATGAGAATCGAAAAGGTTGTTCTGTGCAGCCGCCAAGTTACCGTGCGCTTTCGCTAAACGAGCTTCAACTTGCGTTAAATCGGCAGTCGATCCAATCCCAGAATTTACGCGCTTTTTAATATCTGCGTAAATTTTCTTATGCACTGCAAGGTTGTTCTCTGACAGCGTTAATATTTCATACGCTTTCACTGAGTCTAAATAAACTCTGGTTACTTCTAACGCGGTGTCTGAAGCGTCAGCGAGTAGTTGAAACCTTACCGATTCAGCATCTGCTGCGGTTCGGTCCATATCATTCATTGTTGCGCTGCCATCCCATATGAGCTGGGTTAAAGTGATGGACGCTTCCTTTCGTGTTAAATCCGTGTCTCCACGGCTCACTTCTTCAGCCGGGTCAATCCCTTCATAACCGATGCCCGCATCTAAATCGATGGATGGTAAATAAGCACCAGACGATGCTTCATTGATGTATTTACGGCTGTTGAATTCATTGAACGCACTCTTGATATCTGGGTTGTTCTTCAGCGTTAGCGCTACGGCTTGCTCTAAAGTTTGACCGAAAACGGGTGACGTCAATATGAAACTGCAGCAGCAAGCTATTTTTAGTCGATTCCATTTCACAGTGGTTCTCCTAGAAAATTTGTATAGCTTTTTAGTTATTTCATCTCAAGATTGAGACGAAACATCACAAATAACAGCTTATCGTCGATGAATTAATCAACATTCTGTTAACCCTAGGCTTTTATTCAGAAAATCCAGTGATCCGCCTAATAAAACCTTAGCACATATGAGCCAGAGTGCTCATTTGGTTGGCAGCCTTTATCAGAAGAAAAGCTTGAATTCTTAATATCATAGCGTCCTACAACCTGTTTCGCGCCAAAAGTAAAACGATCCCCGCCTATGGAACTCGTTCCCATCTCGTTGTCGCCATATACAAAGAAAACACGATGATTTTGACTAAACTATAGTCGTATTTGTTGGGGTGACAAACTTTTGACAACTTGAAAGCCTTGTGGGGTGATTTATGGATCGAGTAACCTTTAGCTCGCTTGCGAGTAATATCGTAGTTATTGGAATTGACGGGGAAATTAGGACCTTAGAACCAGGTCAGGTCCCTGCATCTGGGGAATTGGTTATCACTGAAGTGTCTGACACTTCTCAATTGAATTTCGAACAAATAGCCCCTGATGGCAGCTCAATTAATGTAACGGACGATATCACCGCACTAATTGAGGCAATCGCAGCCGGGGAAGACCCTGCACAGCTTGAAGGTGACTTTGAACCTGCAGCGGGTGAAAGCAACGGTTCAAGTCCTCAATCAACAGGCGCAATTGACCGAACTGGTGCAGAAGCTCTCGCAAGTACGGACTTCGAAACGGTCGGTACCGCAATACTCCTATCAGAAACGCAAGAGCTCTCATTGCTTGAATTTATCAACCAACAAATACTCACCCCTGTTCAAGTTATTGTTCAAGACATATCCAGCCCCACAATAAACGAAGGCGACCAGGCGTCTTTTGAAGTCACTCTCGACCAACCGACACAACAAGAAACTGAGGTGACTCTATCCCTTAGTGATGATTCTGCGACAGGGGGAGCTGATTATGACAACTCGGTTATTGCTATTACTTTCGAAGATGGAAGTACGGATCAAATAAATGTCGGAGAAGATGGGACGTTTTCTGTTTCAATCCCCATTGGAGATGAGTCGTTCGTAATCACGGTGGATACGATTGATGACGACGTATTTGAAGGAAACGAAACCTTCACGTTACGCGGTGGTACTGAGAACCAACCGGAACCCGTTACAGGTGTGGCAACAATAACAGATGATGGTACTGGCCCGGGTGAAGAGCCTGATGACGATCGACCGACCGTTGCTTCTGTCAGCGATACAACCGTAAACGAGGGTGAGGAAGCTGTGCTTGAGGTAACGCTTAGCAACCCGAGTGCGTTAGAAACGACGGTGAACATGACGTTATCTGATGGAACTGCGGAGGGTGGATTAGATTACACAAACACTTCCGTCACTATTACGTTCGAGGATAACAGCACTCAGATTGTTAATGTAAACCCAGACGGTAGCTTTGCTGTCACTGTCCCTGCGAATGAGGTTAGTTACAATGTCACGATAAATACGATAGACGATGATTTGTTTGAAGGAACGGAGACGTTTACGTTATCGGGCTCAACAGAGAATCAAAATGGCACAACGTCAGGAACGGGAACCATCGTTGATGACGGTTCTGGTCCCGGCCTCAATCCGGATGACGATAGACCGACAGTTGCATCTATTAGTGATACTACGGTTAATGAGGGCGATTTAGCCATATTAGATGTGACGCTTAGTAACCTAAGTACGACCGATACTGTGGTCAGTATGAATCTGGCTGATGGTAGCGCTGAAGGTGGAATAGATTACACCAATACGTCTGTTACGATTACTTTCGAAGACAACAGCACTCAAGTCGTAAACGTCAATCCAGATGGTAGCTTTGATGTATCCGTGCCAGCGAACAATATAAGCTACAGTGTCACTATTAGTACGATTGATGACGACCTCTTTGAAGGCTCAGAAACATTTACTTTGTCTGGAAACACTGGCAATCAAGCGATTCCTCAGACGGGAACAGGGACCATTGTTGATGATGGTACTGGCCCGGGACCTGACCCTGATGACGACCGTCCAACGGTATCCATTAGCGATGCGGGAGTTGTTAATGAAGGTGATACGGCAAACTTCGTTGTGTCTCTAACTAATGAAGCTGATTCTCCAGTCCAAGTAGAACTAGGTCTTGATCTTGGTGATACCGAAACGGGCGATCTTGGCGTCCTAGAATACAACACTGGTTCAGGATGGGTTGCAGTACCAAACGATGGTGTAGTTACGGTACCTGCGGGATTAAGCGAGTTTGATGTTCGCGTTGCTACTATTGATGACGAAGTGTTTGAAGGTCCTGAAGAGTTCAGTGTTAGTGTGACAGGTTTGGACTCAGTTCAAGGTTCTGATTCAGGTAGTGCAACGATTGTCGATGACAATACTGGTCCTAGTCCCGATCCGGATGACGACCGTCCAACCGTATCTATCACTGACGCTGGCACGATCAACGAAGGCGACACCGCTAACTTTGTTGTCTCGCTGACCAATGCATCTGAATCCCCAGTGGAAGTTCAACTCGACCTTAATCTCGGTGATACCGAAGCAGGTGACCTCGGTACTCTTGAGTACAACACGGGCTCTGGTTGGGTAGCCGTTCCTGTCGATGGCGTAGTGACTGTGCCAGCAGGCTTAACTGAGTTCGATGTACGAATCGATTCTATTGATGACGAAGTCTACGAAGGTCCAGAGAACTTCACGGTAGACGTGACTGGTCTTGGTCCTGTCCAAGGCACTGATACGGGTACCGCAACCATTGTCGACGACGGTACGGATCCTGATCCCGATCCGGACGACGACCGTCCAACGGTTTCTATTAGCGACGCTGGCACAATTAACGAAGGTGACACCGCCAATTTCGTTGTATCACTGACCAATGCTTCTGAAGCCCCAGTTGAGGTGCAACTCGACCTTAACCTCGGTGACACCGAAGCAGGTGACCTTGGTAGCCTTGAATGTGCGTATTGCATCGATTGATGACGAAGTTTATGAAGGCCCAGAGAACTTCACGGTAGACGTAACAGGTCTTGGTCCTGTTCAAGGTTCCGATACGGGTACCGCAACCATCGTCGATGATGGTACAGGGCCTGATCCCGATCCGGATGATGACCGTCCAACGGTATCTATTAGTGATGCTGGTACGATCAACGAAGGCGACACCGCTAACTTTGTTGTCTCGTTAACTAACGCTTCTGAAGCCCCAGTTGAGGTTCAACTGGATCTTAACCTCGATGATACCGAAGCAGGCGACCTCGGTACCCTTGAGTACAACACCGGTTCAGGTTGGGCGACCGTTCCTGTCGATGGCGTAGTGACTGTGCCAGCAGGCTTAACTGAGTTTGATGTGCGTATTGCATCGATTGATGACGAAGTTTACGAAGGTCCAGAGAACTTCACCGTAGATGTGACCGGTCTCGGTCCTGTCCAAGGCACAGACACAGGTACTGCAACCATCGTCGATGATGGTACGGGACCAGAGCCTGAGCCAGATGATGACCGTCCAACGGTATCTATTAGTGATGCTGGTACGATTAACGAGGGCGATACCGCCAATTTCGTTGTCTCATTATCTAATGCATCAGAAGCCCCAGTGGAGGTTCAGCTCGACCTTAACCTTGGTGATACCGAAGTGGGCGACCTCGGTACTCTTGAGTACAACACCGGCTCAGGTTGGGTAGCCGTGCCTATCGATGGCGTAGTGACTGTACCAGCAGGCTTAACTGAGTTCGATGTTCGAATCGCTTCGATTGATGATGAAGTCTATGAAGGTCCAGAGAACTTCACCGTAGACGTAACAGGTCTTGGTCCTGTCCAAGGTACTGACACGGGCACAGCCACTATCGTCGATGATGGTACGGGGCCAGAGCCTGAGCCAGATGATGACCGTCCGACGGTATCTATCAGTGACGCTGGCACGATTAATGAAGGTGACACCGCTAACTTTGTTGTATCACTGACCAATGCTTCTGAAGCCCCAGTAGAAGTGCAACTCGACCTTAACCTCGGTGATACCGAAGCAGGTGACCTTGGTACCCTTGAATACAACACCGGCTCAGGCGCGTAGTGACTGTGCCAGCAGGCTTAACTGAGTTCGATGTACGAATCGCTTCGATTGATGACGAAGTTTATGAAGGCCCAGAGAATTTCACCGTAGACGTAACAGGTCTTGGTCCTGTCCAAGGTACTGACACAGGTACCGCAACCATCGTTGATGACGGTACGGGACCTGGTCCAGATCCGGACGACGATCGCCCGGGCGTTACTATTAGTGATGCTGGTGTCATCAATGAGGGTGATACGGCTAATTTTGTTGTTACTTTGGCGAATGTTTCTGAAGATGATGTTCAAGTCGAGCTAAGTCTCAACCTTGGCGATACCGAAGCCGGTGACCTTGGTACCCTTGAATACAACACGGGCTCTGGTTGGGTTGTGGTGCCTGTCGATGGTGTAGTGACTGTACCAGCAGGGTTAACTGAGTTTGATGTGCGTATTGCATCGATTGATGACGAAGTCTACGAAGGTCCTGAAAACTTCACGGTAGATGTGACCGGTCTTGGTCCTGTTCAAGGTACCGATACGGGCACAGCCACTATCGTTGATGATGGTACGGGACCAGAGCCTGAGCCAGATGATGACCGTCCAACGGTATCTATTAGTGATGCTGGTACGATTAACGAGGGCGATACCGCCAATTTCGTTGTCTCATTATCTAATGCATCAGAAGCCCCAGTGGAGGTTCAGCTCGACCTTAACCTTGGTGATACCGAAGCAGGCGACCTCGGCACTCTCGAATACAACACCGGCTCTGGTTGGGTTGCAGTGCCTATTGATGGTGTAGTGACTGTACCAGCAGGGTTAACTGAGTTTGATGTGCGTATTGCATCGATTGATGACGAAGTTTATGAAGGCCCAGAGAATTTCACGGTAGATGTGACCGGTCTCGGTCCTGTTCAAGGTTCCGATACGGGCACAGCCACTATCGTCGATGATGGTACGGGACCAGAGCCTGAGCCAGATGATGACCGTCCGACGGTATCTATCAGTGACGCTGGCACAATTAACGAAGGTGACACCGCCAATTTCGTTGTCTCTCTAACTAATGCATCAGAAGCTCCAGTGGAAGTGCAGCTCGACCTTAACCTCGATGACACGGAAGCAGGTGACCTCGGTACTCTTGAGTACAACATCGGCTCTGGTTGGGTAGCTGTTCCTGTCGATGGCGTAGTGACTGTGCCAGCAGGGTTAACTGAGTTTGATGTGCGTATTGCATCGATTGACGATGAAGTCTACGAAGGTCCTGAAAACTTCACGGTAGACGTAACAGGTCTTGGCCCTGTTCAAGGTTCCGATACGGGTACACCTTGGTGATACCGAAGTGGGCGACCTCGGTACTCTTGAGTACAACACGGGCTCAGGATGGGTTGCAGTGCCTGTCGATGGCATAGTAAGCGTTCCTGCTGGTATGACTCAGTTCGATGTACGAATCGCATCGATTGATGACGAAGTCTACGAAGGTCCAGAGAACTTTACGGTAGACGTGACCGGTCTCGGGCCTGTCCAAGGTACCGATACGGGTACTGCAACCATCGTCGATGATGGTACGGGGCCAGAGCCAGATCCAGATGATGACCGTCCGACGGTATCTATTAGTGATGCTGGCACGATTAATGAAGGCGATACCGCCAATTTCGTTGTATCACTGACCAATGCTTCTGAATCCCCGGTTGAGGTTCAACTCGACCTTAACCTTGGTGACACCGAAGTGGGTGACCTCGGCACTCTTGAATACAACACTGGCTCAGGTTGGGTAGCCGTCCCTGTCGATGGCGTAGTGACTGTACCAGCTGGCTTAACTGAGTTCGATGTGCGTATTGCTTCTATTGATGATGAAGTTTATGAAGGTTCTGAAAACTTCACGGTAGACGTAACTGGTCTTGGTCCTGTCCAAGGCACAGCCACAGGTACTGCAACCATCGTCGATGATGGTACGGGTCCTGACCCCGATCCGGATGATGACCGTCCAACGGTATCTATCAGTGACGCCGGCACAATTAACGAAGGTGACACCGCCAACTTCGTTGTCTCATTAACTAACGCTTCTGAAGCCCCAGTGGAAGTGCAGCTCGACCTTAACCTCGGTGATACCGAAGCAGGTGACCTTGGTAGCCTTGAATACAACACTGGCTCAGGATGGGTTGCGGTGCCTGTCGATGGCATAGTAAGCGTTCCTGCTGGTATGACTCAATTCGATGTTCGAATCGCATCGATTGATGACGAAGTCTACGAAGGCCCAGAGAATTTCACCGTAGACGTAACAGGTCTTGGTCCTGTCCAAGGTACTGACACAGGTACCGCAACCATTGTCGACGACGGTACGGGACCTGGTCCAGATCCGGACGACGATCGTCCAACGGTATCTATCACTGACGCAGGCACAATTAACGAAGGTGACACCGCCAATTTCGTTGTCTCGTTAACTAACGCTTCTGAAGCCCCAGTGGAAGTGCAACTCGACCTTAACCTCGGTGATACAGAGGCTGGCGACCTCGGCACTCTTGAGTACAACACCGGTTCAGGTTGGGTTGCCGTTCCTGTCGATGGCGTAGTGACTGTGCCAGCAGGGTTAACTGAGTTTGATGTGCGTATTGCATCGATTGATGACGAAGTTTACGAAGGTCCAGAGAACTTCACCGTAGATGTGACCGGTCTCGGTCCTGTTCAAGGCACTGATACGGGTACCGCAACCATTGTCGACGACGGTACGGGACCTGGTCCAGATCCGGACGACGATCGTCCAACGGTATCTATCACTGACGCAGGCACAATTAACGAAGGTGACACCGCTAACTTTGTTGTCTCGCTGACCAATGCATCTGAATCCCCAGTGGAAGTTCAACTGGATCTTAATCTCGGTGACACCGAAGCAGGCGATCTCGGTACTCTTGAGTACAACACGGGCTCAGGTTGGGTAGCCGTTCCTGTTAATGGTGTGGTGAGTGTTCCTGCCGGTATGACTCAGTTCGATGTTCGAATCGCTTCGATTGATGATGAAGTCTACGAAGGTCCAGAGAACTTCACCGTAGACGTAACAGGTCTTGGTCCTGTTCAAGGCACTGATACGGGTACCGCAACCATCGTTGATGACGGTACTGGCCCTGATCCCGATCCGGACGACGACCGTCCAACGGTATCTATTAGTGATGCAGGCACAATTAACGAAGGTGACACCGCCAATTTCGTTGTCTCGTTAACTAACGCTTCTGAAGCCCCAGTTGAAGTGCAACTCGACCTTAACCTTGGTGATACCGAAGCAGGTGACCTTGGTACCCTTGAGTACAACACTGGCTCAGGTTGGGTTGCCGTTCCTGTCGATGGCGTAGTGACTGTACCAGCAGGCTTAACTGAGTTCGATGTACGAATCGATTCTATTGATGATGAAGTTTATGAAGGACCAGAGAACTTCACGGTAGACGTGACCGGTCTCGGTCCTGTCCAAGGCACTGACACGGGTACCGCAACCGTTGTCGATGATGGTACTGGCCCTGATCCCGATCCAGATGATGACCGTCCAACGGTATCTATTAGTGATGCTGGTACGATT